>DAJH01000007.1 GCA_002498925.1 Euryarchaeota archaeon UBA173
GTGTGGTAATTGCCCTCGATGTAGAGTTCGCTCTCAACCTCAGGAGCGGTCCTGTCTGTGATATCTACTACAGTGTACTTGACTAGATTCTGGACGCGGGTGTAGGTGTAGGAATACTCCTCCTCGCCGGGATAACTGACAGTGACCTCTTCTGACATGAACTCCCTGAGTGGATCATCATCAGGTAGGTTCCAGTGGTAGACAGAGGATGCTACCACCAGTCTGTCCCCCTCCAGCATCATCTGCATCGGGTATCCCTGAATGGTGATGTTGGACTCGAGTGTGAGCTCACCAAACTCGGGCACTCCCATGATGACCAGAAGGTTGCCGTTCAGCATGTAGATGTGATACCCGTCCGTCTTCAGGAAGTCAGCCTCGTCAACACCCTCCTCCTGGTTGTTAGTTCCGGAGAACTCGCCCTCACGTCCGGAGTCGCTATCCGCAGAACCTCCCGAGTTAGTCCCGGATTCGTCTCCTGCAGACTCGGGAGCGCCGTCCATCATCGCGACATCGTCCTCCGCGAAGGCCATTCCACCGCGCCAAACGGGACCTGCCCAGTGCCAGTATGACTGCTGGTCCAGAGAGACTAGCATCTCGTTGTATATCGATTCCTTCAGGTCTGCCAGAAGAAGGTCGCATTGGCCGTAGGTCTCGAGTACGGGGGAGGTTCTCTCTCGGTCGGGAAGATCTAGGTGGGGGTACTCGCTATCGAGCCAGTCAAGTACCGAGTCAATGACCTCGTCCTCGATTTCGGTAATGTCATCTAAAGCGCCTAGGCACCCTGAGCTCAGCATCATCAGTAGCACGAGGAACGTCGTGTTCTTTCCCGTATTCATTGTATTTCGGAAGGGAGTTCCCCCTATCAAGAGACTGGTATAATGGTTGGACAAAATTTGGTGAGTGCCACTTGGAAACTTACAATAGATAATTTTCGGGCGAGGGGTCATGGTTAGTGACGATGTCCACACCGTTGATCTGAGGCGTTCGGGATTGAGTCGTTTCCTTTGGCTCATTTTGGGACTGTTATTTGTTGCCATTGGTTTGATTGGGGTAGTCGTCCCAGGGCTGCCGACTACTCCTCTGATGATTCTAGCAGCAGCCTGTTTTGCTAAGTCTAGTCAGAGATTCTATGACTGGGTAATTGCCAACAAGATGTTTGGACATCACGTGAAGAATTACAGAGAGGGAAGGGGAATTCCGGCAAGAAGCAAGCGGGCAATTATACCCGTACTGTGGATCTTCGTTCTTTTCGCAGTTTTTGTTGGCATTCCAGGTGGTCTATTCTATGCCAAGATTGCAACCATGATCCTAGCCGTGATAGGAACGGCCTTTATCCTCAGGATTCCAAACCTCGAGATTCATGAACAGTGAGTGCTGACCTAACTAAGTTGCTCATTCCCTCTATCCAATCGGGTCTATCATTCAGGCAACTTACCAATTCCATTTGCCCCCCTCCTGCTTCCATGAACTGGTTGCGAATCTCGATGTCCAATTCCTCCAGGGTCTCGAGTCCGTCGGCTAAGAAGGCGGGAGAGACGACAGTCAACTTCTTGATTCCACTCTCTGCCAATTCATCCACCTTTTCGATGGACGAAGGCCTAAGCCATTTCACGGGACCTAATCTACTCTGGTAGCTTTGCGACCAAGAGTCGTCGTCTAATCCAAGAGCCTCGACAACAGACAGCGTGGTCATGGTACAGTGATGAGCGTAGCAGGATGCATTTCCCTCGGTTTTAATCGCACAGCAATTTTCCACTTTCAGGCAATGAGAGCCGGATTTATCTGCCCTGTAAATGTGAGACAAGGGGAGTCCGTGATAGGAGAATAGTAAGTGAGTTTCTTCGTCTAGGTGCGGCCGTATTGATTCGACCAATGGTCCGATGAACGATGGATCTTTCTCGAAGTGCCCTAGTTCTACTATGCCGGGGGACCATTCCATTTCGGACAGATGTTTGTACGCGTCTTTCAATGAAGACTCGGTGGTCGCTTGGGCGTGGTGTGGGAAAAGGGGAGCGAGGAGGATTCTGTCCACACCCATGCCTCTGAGATTTTGCAGGCCGTCCCGGATGCTAGGATTGCCGTACCGCATCCCGACCTCGCAAGGAATTCCTAGGTTATCCTGTAGTGCAGAGGCCATTCTATTGGTGTAAACCCTGAGAGGCGATCCCTCTTCCATCCATATGCTCTGGTAGTTGGGAGCTATCTTTCGAGGCCTTGTTCTGAGAATTATCCCTCGAACGAGGAGGTGCCTCAAAGGGGCCGGTATGTCGATAACATCTGGATCCAGGAGAAATTCCCTCAGGTAATCTCTAACTGATTCAATTGTTGGCTCATCAGGAGTACCGATATTCATCAAGAGTACTCCTGCACCCTTCATGCCCATTCCCAATTAATTGAGTAAATAAAGTAAGGTATCAGCACACTAATACAAAGTTTCACCCATCAATTGAGGTATTGCAGTTGCGAACGGGAAGGTACGCGAATTCGGTGTGGCTGTGTTTCCCGGCTCGGCTTCTACCTCCCCATCGTCACTCATCGTTTCAACGCCTCCGTGATCATCGCCGGAGACGAGGCTCTGCGTGCCGCCCAAGAAGATCAGGGCGGCGATCTGTAGATCCAAGTTCTGGTCCATCAAGACGATTCATCGCCATCTGCGACTTAAGCGACTTGGGTTCCTGCGTCATCAGTGCTTCACTTGAAAACGTTACACTGATAGCCTATGGGTGAGAAAACTATCTAGATTCCGGATTTGAGATCCGGTTACAAAACTCAATCGACTTTTCTAACGTTGACCGCGTTTGGGCCCTTTGGGCCCTCGCCGACCTCGAATTCGACCGAGTCGCCGTCTCTTATCTGTCCCTCTACCTGGGTCTTGTGCACGAAAAGATCGTCACCGCTCTCCTGCTCAATAAATCCAAATCCCTTCGTGTGGTTGAACCACTTTACTGTTCCTGTTGCCATTATCCGGGGGCGGCCTGACATAGTACTTGAATGGGACTGGAGAAAGTTCTCAATTCAACACGAAAGTAACGTAATCTCACCTCACGGCTTCTTTGGTTGAAATTTCTCTGGAGGCTGCCAGAATATCCATTCCCTTATCCGATATTCTCCAGTTTGGCCTCCTATTGTTGGAAGCGGCTTCAACGACATCTACGTTTCTTAGCTCAGATAGATGGTGGCTGAGGAGTTGTCTGGAGATCTTGAGCCTCTCCCTTATCTCAGTACCAGGCACGCCGACTGATCCAGAGTCTGCAAGCACTTCCAAGATTGCTAGCCTAGTTCCAACTATGGGGTTCTTGATTCGACCGACCTCCTCTATTGACAGGGTGGAAACTGCATAACGGCGAAGTTTGCCGTCCCTCCATGAGATGACTTGCCCTGTCGACTCCAGTGTGTGTAAATGGTATGACGTGACTCCATTTGCGAGACCTAGTCCGTCTCTGAGGGCCGAGAAGTGTATACCTGCGTTAGCCTCGACATATCCCAGAATCCTACCTCTCGTTAGCATATCCTCCCGGTTTCTCTTCATTCCGGCTAGCATTGGCGAGACTAGGGCAATCAGAACCGTGACTTTGACGAACTCCAACATCATCGATCCGATAAGTAAGGACCCGAGTGCCCCGGCCCCTCCAATTATCAGCCTGCTCGGTAGTTCGGATCCCTCCCCGCCATCATTATCCTCATCTCTGGATTGTTCTAGTTGTCCGTCCTCTGAGGAGTCGGATTCCTCTGCGAAAAAGGGTTCACCCCCCTCGTTTGTGCCGATTGACTCGTCCGAATCAGGGCTAATCATCCAAGTTCCAGCTAAAATCGAGGCGACTGCCAGGACGCTGAGGATCCTTACTGCCCGGACCCCTTCCATCGTACTTCGCATTCCGCAATCACGTATGACTGCCTTGGTGAGAAGATTTGACAATTCGCAGTGTCCTTGAATAACGACCTACTCCGAGAGGCAGGGGAAGGCTATGGCGGAGGAGCCAGAAACAATCGACGAGGTTTCCGACGAATTGTCGGAGGCGATGCTGACGGCCGCTAGGTCAGTAGTGAGGACCTGCATGCAAATCAGGCCCTCGGAACATGTGCTGGTGGTCACAGACCCGGGGACCTCTGAAGTGGGACGCGCGCTCTACGAGGCCACTGCAGAGGTCACTGACAGGATCCTACTGATGATGATGCCTCCATCTCACAAGAGGGGGATGGAGCCACCTTCCCCAGTAGCGGAGCTGATGAGGCAGCAGGACGTCGTACTACTGGCTACAGAGACCTCTCTAACGCACACGAGGGCTCGTCGAAATGCCACAAGGGAGAATGTCAGGATTGCATCCATGCCGGGAATCACGCAGGATATTCTATCCAAGGGTGGCATGACGGCTGACTATGGTGCGATGAAGAAGGAGATTTCAGGACTCAATCCACTACTGAGAAAGAGGACAGCTGTTACCGTCAAAACATCAGCAGGGACAGATCTGAGTTTCAGGACAGGTGCCAGATGGGTGTTGGAGGACAGTGGAATCTGCAATCGCCCCGGCCAAATCACAAACCTTCCAGCGGGCAAGGTTTTCGTCCTTCCCAAGGAAGGTTCAGCAAATGGAAAAATAGTGATCGATGGATCTTGGGAGGGATCTAGACTGGAAGACCCATTGACCCTACTGTTGGAGGATGGCGTGGTGATTGGAGTTTCTGGGGGCGAAGAGTCCGAGAGAGTAACCAAGACGATGGACGAGGCCCGGGCTAAGGTCAGGACCTCATTGATTGAGAAGGTTGGGACTTTAGCGGAGTTCGGCTTTGGGATGAATCCTAGGTCGCATATCTCGGGAAACCAAATTGAAGATCAGGTAGTAAGAGGTTCTGCCTATATCGCAATTGGAGACAACACTGCACTCGGGGGGTCCACAGGGGTTGGTTTCCAGCTAAGGGGTGTGATGACGAAAGCGACGGTCGAGTTGGAAGATGTCGATCTGGTCGTAGAAGGGAAAGTCACTGCTCGGAAACGGTGATTCAATGCGGGCGGTCCTATGGTGCAACGGCGATAGTCCGAGCTCATTGGTAATCGAAAGGGTTGCACTGGAAGGGGCCGAGCTTTTCGGTGTCGATGGGGGAGCAGACAAGGCAAGTGCATCTGGGTACTCGGTCGGCGAGGCTATCGGGGATATGGATTCACTCGATACCGAGTCATGGAATGGCTCCATGAACAAAATATCTGGTGAAGGCAACAGCGACCTATCGAAATCTCTTGAAGTTGTGATTCAGAGGGGATTCCAGGAAATTGATGTCATTGGAATCGAGGGTGGCTCATTCGGGCATCAGCTCGGAGTAATTGGGAGTCTAGCTGAGATATCGGGAGAGAGCAAGGTGAAGCTACACCACGAGACGGGTGTGACTCACAGATACCACCCCTCCATGGGAACTATGGAATTAATGATCGATGAGGGGGCTTCTTTCTCCGTTTTCGCGTTGACTTCGTGCGAGAGTGTGTATCTCAGAGGTTCAAAGTGGGAGCTCGATGGAGAGCCAATGGATTTGTCGACTCGTGGCCTCAGCAATGTAGGGAAGGGAGAGGCGGTATCAATTTCATCAGATGGAACGCTTGCTTTGTTCGTGGAGGGATGATATCCACCACTAATCTGTGGAAGGGTCCCGGGATAGCATCAGTGCTACTGGACGCGTTCTCTCGTCACTCTCAAGGCCTATCTTCATGATTACAGCCAAGGGTACGCCTAGAACCATCCCCATTATGCCCCAAGCCCAGCCCCAGAATGCCACTAGAAGGAGTAGCACTATTGGAGACATATCCAGTCTCTGTCCGGCGAGTTGTGGCTCGATGATTCCACCCCAAACCTGCTGATTCGCAACTAGAAGTGCTATCAAGAGAAGTGCAGATGACGAAGGTAGGACGATTAATCCCAGAAGTATGGGCGGGATTATCGATAACAAGGCTCCAACATAGGGTATGAAGTCCATAAGGAAAGTAATCGAAGCCCACAGGAAAACGAACGGGATATCCATTGCAGATAGGACGATAGCAGCAAAAATCGCTTGCCCGAAGGCAACTGATGCTCTGGTTACTACGTACGTGTTAATCCCCTCCCCTGAGCCGGCTGCTACTGACATGATCCTATCAACATCGTCTGGGTATGCCGCCTTGATCCTCTTTGGAAGGGTCTCGGCTTCGAGGATTATGAATAGTAGGAAAATTAGGACTGTGACCAAGCCTGTGGTGAATCCAGCAAGGGTCCCCACGAAACCAGTAGCGTAGGAGTTGATGGTGTCTATGGTAACCAAGTCCGTCAGAGCGGACGTATCAAGAGTGTACCCTAAGATGGAAAGATCCTCAAGCCATGCAACCTTCACTTCGAGGGACTGCTCAAGCTCTGGTGCCTCATTAGTGAAATTCTGCATGTTCTCGTACATTGAATTAGAGGCGAAGAAGAGGAATCCCATCACCATTGCAACTAGTACCCCATATGCCAACAGGGGGTGACCGCCTATTCTCTCCTCTAGCCACTGGGCTGGAGGCCTGATCAGGAAGAATATCAGGGTGGCTACGACTAGAGGCTGTATTACTGCCTTAAGGTGAACAATTGCTAATACTCCGACTAACAAAATTATACAGATATTAGCCAGAGTGCTTGAAGTCAGACTTTTGAAACTAGCATTCTGCGACATGTCTCTCTGTGTGTGCGAGGTGGCTACAGCGCATCAATGGTTCGCCGGCATCGTTTTTCATGAACTGGAAAAAAACCATCATAAATTATTGAATTGCACGGGAATAAACGCCTTCAAAGGATTCTGCATTACTCTCGTATGTGAACGATTCAATCACCCTTGTACGGCCAGATTCACCCTTTTTCCTGAGATTGGCATCATCATTCAACTCCAATGCCATGGAGTCTGCCATCGACCCTATGTCGCCCATGGAGAAAAGTGATCCTACCGTTGAGTCGACCATCTCCGGAAGTGGTCCCTCGTCAACTGTCACTACGGGAGTTCCCGAGGCCATTGCCTCCAGTGGTATGAGCCCCTGGCCTTCATAGAATGACGGGTAGACAACTAAGTCTGCAGATCTGAATAGAGCAGCTAGACTCTCAAATGGCATTCCTGACTCTATGGTGACCTTGTCTCCTATTCCGAGCATAGTGGCCTGTCTCTGTAGACGGCCCTTGAGATGCCCCCTTCCAACGATAACGAGTCTGGACGCAGGGATTTTCTCCTGTAGCCTTGCAAAGCCGCGGAGGAGGGTTCCGAATCCCTTTCTGGCTGCCAATCTCCCCACAGCCAGAACCAAACTAGTGCCATCGCCATTTGCACCGTATCTTTCTCTGATTTCCTCATACTCAGCAAACTCATCCTCAGAATCCGTGTCTATAGGGTGGAACATCTCCGTATCTACGCCCCAGTGAATAACCTCACAGTCCCACTTCTCCGGAGCGTCATATCTTGTCTCGAAGTCTGCTTTTGTCGCATGTGAGTTTGCTATGCAAATGCTAGATTCCTTGACTGCGGCTCTCTCAAACTTGGCATACCTCTTCGCAGTGAGTAGGATTGCAAGATCGTTTGGATTTGCCCAAACCGCAGCCTCCTTTGCCTTCCCTGCTGCAATTAGCCCATCGCGCTCCCCGAGCCACGACCCGTGGAGCGAAGATACGACTGGAGCGACATTCTGCGAGCATCTTCGAAACTGTGACTCTGACCACGAAATCATTGGGCAATGCAAATGCACGATATCTACAGGATCTTTCTGATTTAGATCTTCCAACGCACTCAGAGCTCTCCTGCCGTATGATCTGGTGAATTCCATGGGTATCTTGGCCCATCCAACTGTGATCACCCTAACGCCGTCTTGAACAGGTGCATCGCCGCCTCCCGACCTTGTGATCACAGTGACCCTGTGGCCCCTCTTCACGAGCGAAGAGGAAAGGTGGAATACAGTAGACCCCATTCCCCCCCATCTAGGCGGGAATTCGGCTGACAGCATGGCTATGTGCATGGTTTTCGATATTCCGGGTTCAGCGACCGCATTTCAAGAGCGCGTACACAGGGCAGGGGTTCGCATTGTTCAAAACGGGTTGGCGGGTGGGCGTTTCGATAATATGTCCGAAACTCTGCCAGTACACGTAACAGTCGTGATACCAACCAGAAACGAAGAGGAGGCCATCGTGGATACTATTCGATCCGTTCCAAATGATGGTTGGTGCGATAAAATCGACTTCCTAATCGTTGATGGAAACTCAACGGATAGAACCAGGGAGCTAGCCGAGGGAGAGGGGGCCACTGTATACCTGGAGCCGCGAAAGGGCTATGGGAGAGCGTACAAGACTGGTTTCTCAATGGCGCCGGGTGACGTCATTGTCACTATGGATGCAGACTGTACATATCCAGGAGAGGAGGTTCCCGGCCTAGTCAGGAAGCTTCTGGAAGAGGATCTCGAGTGGATTACCTGTGACAGGCTTAGGAAGGCCGAGGAGGGTGCTATGCCTGGCCTGCATGGCTTCGGTAACTGGGTCCTTTCCACCACGGCCACCACGCTGTACTGGTATGGGATTCATGACTCTCAGAGCGGGATGTGGGTATTCCGCAAGTCTATTTTCGAGGATGAGCGTGTGCGGCCCAAGCACGATGGTATGCCATTATCGCAGGAATTCAAGATCAGGGCCCGCAGATACCTCGGCAAGAAGAAGACCGCGGAGGTCAGCGTTCCATACCGTCCGAGAGTGGGCGAGGCTGAGATCAACACCTGGGGGGACGGGCTCCTGAATCTGAGATTCCTATTTACGCACAGGCTAGGACTCACGCGTCAAGTTACTCCTTGGGGACCTGAGTAGCCGATTAGCGAATGCATTTACCCGGGCCATGAAAGTGGCATCGGTTCCCTACTCCTTCTCAGGTTCTTCCTCTAGTTCTCTGGAGTCGAAGGCTGACCAAGACTCAATCATATCTAGATCGTCCTGGAGCATTCTGCGTCTATTAGCGGAGTAGAACATCCCCCATATCACTACAACTGTTATGGCCGCGAAGAGGAACGGGAGGCCACTACCCAACATCCAGTCCAAGAAGCCAGTGGACTCCTCGGATGTGACTGGCACTATGAAAACCATTACTGGGCTTACCGAGTCTCCATCGAGAGCCCATGCTTCGATTCTCGCTGAGCTCGAGCCGGAGACCTCCCACGTGGTCTCATAAGTCCAAATACCATCGTTAGCGAAGGTGTCGCCAAGCTGCCCGTCATCCCTCATTTGGAATCCCTTTGATATTCCTCCTGCAAGCATTTCCCCTCCAACCGAGGAGGTAGTGCCATCTGGGTCTATGAGCTCTACGGTGATTCTCATTGGAGTTGCCTCCCCATCAATCAGAACGCCAGGAGCTACGGTGAGGTCATTGAGCTGAGGGGATGATGCACCCACAGTCAGATTGATCGAAGCTGAGGATTGCTCGCCTCTCGAGTCTCGGACCATGAGGTCTATTTTGACAGGTCCTGGCATCAGGTTGATCGATATTGATTCCTTATCGCCTATCAGCGCTCCATCTATCATCCACTGGAAGAGGGTGATGTCGCCATCATAGTCGTATGATTCGGATCCATCAAGATTTACTACACCCCCCGGAGGGATGTACTGGCCCTCGGAGATTCCGGATATTATCGCCACCGGTCCCGTCTCGAGTACCGTAATCCTCTGTATGTGAGTCCTCATCATGCCCTGATCGTCAATGAGTTGGAAGGTCAGATTGTGCAAACCTGCCGGAAGGTAGTCATTGTACCAGAAGTCGGTGTTCTTCGAATCCAATATTGGTTCGGAGACTAGATCGGAGAAGACTGAGACGGTGAACTCATCACCATCGGGGTCGAAAGACTGTCTAAAGTCGAACAATATCGGGAGGTTGGAAAGGACCACGGCATCGGGAACCGGGGAGTCCAGAATCAGTATTGGAGCGGCCTCATCGACCCGTATCATGATCTCGTCTGAAACAGGTGGCCCGGAGCCGTCGTCGACTGTCAGCGTGACTTGGTGCACCCCCTCTGGAAGTCTTGCCTCTATCGACCAGCCACTTCCGAGTGGCTCAGTCATTAGGTCGCTCTCCCACAGGACGCTCACAAGGTCCGTGCTCATCGACGTGAGAGGGTTGCAGACGAGTCCGCTGCCATTCGCAGGGAGGCTTTCGCAGGATACGTCCCAGTCTCCCGAGCCTATCGCCTCGAAGTTGACGATCGTACCTGAATCTGTCAGAACTCCGTCTTGGGGGGACGCTATTATCGCGACAGGTGGAGAATTGCTGACTTGGAGGCTCTCTTCCGCGTTGGTCCACTGTCCCGAGTGTCCTGGCAGAACGTCACTGGCGTACATGGTGATCGTGTGCTGCCCTTTGGACAGTGTTCCTGACCACTCAATAGCGGATGCTGGCGATACTCCCGAGTGAAGCAAGCCGTCTCTATCGCTCCAGAACTCAAACTTGACGTCGTCCCCCTCTGGATCGAAAGTCATAGAGCCGTCTAGAAGAACAGTGTCAGATGACCTGTTGCCAGACCTAGACACCACCATGTTTGCAATTGGAATCTCATTGAATAGTTCGACGTCGAATACCCATGATACGGTTGGGTTGATCGAGTCGGATGCGAAGACGGTGACTGAGAACTGGTTTGGAGCGCCCGGGAAAGAACGAATAATCTGATCAGGGCACCCAGGCGAAGGTTCGGGGGGAGTTCCGTCCCCTCCCTCGTAGGAGGCCTCGATCCAGCAAGTCAGTTCGTCTCCTTCAGGATCATAGGTACCCCCTAGGAAGATTGTGACATTGGCAGTCTTTCCGAGGTATAGCGTACCCCACGAGGATATTCCTGGAGACGTTCCAACGGACATTACTGGGGGCAGGTTGGTTAGCTCGATCTGTCGAGACTCCGTAGTGCAGTGACCCTCTGAATCACAGACTTGCAGGGTGATCTGGTGAGAGCCGTCAGAGAGGCACCCCTCATTGGAGTAAATTGGGTCATTGACTGAAATCCATGAGTTGTTTGTTTGACTGCTGCCGCTGACACATGAGGCTACTATGTCTCCGTCGATGCTGCTGGTCCAGGTGAACGAAAGTTGGTCGTCATCCAGATCCCATGACCTTGTGGCGTTGAGAATTACCGCTGATCCACTCGCATAAACTCCTCCTTCCTGTGGAGATTCCCATATTATGAATGGTGGCTGATTAGGTATTTCCAACAGGCATTGAACGTTGAAGTCCGAGACCATGACGACCGGGGTCGAGTCGTTGTGAACACCATCATAGTCGCATCCGACATATGCGGTGTTATTCGCGGACCACCCCTGCAAAGGAGTCCATCGCTGACCGACGAACGGGCCAAGTACCTCATGGCCGGAATAAGGTAAAGTGTCGAGATACTCCTGATTATAGCTATCAAATGTGATATTGATATCGGCGAACGGTATGTTTCTGTGGTTCTGGTTCACCACTCCTACGTGAGCCCTCCACATTACATCCACGATATTACTCGACTGCGAGGATGTCGGGGTTCCCATCTGTGATGATGAGATCCAACGAACGTGGCTATTCTCGACTGTGTGGAAATAATCAGTAGTACCCGGCAGGAAAAGGGAGTCGGTGAAATTGACAATGGCTTCAGTAAAGGTGGGGGCTGGGCCCGGACAGGCGAGAGAGAGATTGTCGACAAGTAGTTCAGTATGGTCCGAGATATCCAAACAATGGTTCTGACCCCCTCTGATTACACTGAAACTGAGGGACGAGGGGTGGTCACCGGCTGCACTCCAAGACATCCCCTCGTTATCACCGTTCAAATCCATTAGCTCTATCACTGCGTCGGCGCTTTCTATATCGACTGCGTATGTAGAGGAGTTGGAGTTAATTGCAATGTCATTGATGAGGACGTTTCCTTCGTGAGTTAGGCCGCTATTGTCTATGTCCAATGCAGGGCCGTTAACTGGATCCCTAATCTCAATCGCCGAAAGTTGTAGGTCTATACTGTCCCTTACCACTAGGCCAAATTGGTCTTCCGTGGATGAACATGTAACACAGCTGACGTTCTTTCCCGAGCTGCTGACGTCGTTTGACTCATAGAAGTAAATTCCAGATCCCAGGGACTCCGAAATTGTGCCGAGTCCGTTCCTGTATGTGTGCACTTGCTCGAGTTCGACATTGCTAGAGTCTCTGATTGACACCCCGTGCCCAGTATTGTTCTTACTCAGGACCAAGAAAAGCTCGGGATGAAATTCTCTGATGTCTAAGCCATTGGCCCCGTTTCCATCTATTTCCCAGTAGCTCCCCTGGACACCACCCTTCCACAACAGCACCCCCGGGCCTGTGGAATTCTTGACGACTAAGTCGTTTATGGTAGGGGCCCAGTTTGCGCTCCTGAGGAATAGTCCTGCTCGATCGTTAAAGGGGGAAACGGCAGTCGTCTTCCCGTTTCGCAGTAGTGTGACGTGATTCATAATTGTAGAGGAATCTATCATGTAGCCTCTGATTCCCACAGCGGCATTGTCCTCGATTAGGGCTCCATCAATGTGGACTCCGCTAGTGTTGATGTCGAAGGCCGCTATTGCGAGTCCCTGGGCCTTGGCCCCCGGTCCCCCAGTGCCCCTGACTTCTAGGTCGTTGAATACCGCGTTAAGTGGGAGGTTCGAGTATTGGCTGTGATTGTACTGCTCTACCATTACCCCTCTGTACATGCTGTTTTCGACCACCGTGCTATCTATCGTCGGCCTTGTGGTCCAACCTTGTGTTATGTGCCTGACGTAGATTCCATTGTCACATCTGTTTACCGAAGAGTCTGAGATGAGGGGGAATGAGTCCTCGATCCACATTCCGGCACCGATAGCGAGAGTGGCGCCACTGACGTTAGAAATTTGCAAATCGGAGAGGAGGCCACCCGAGCTACCCCATTGATTTAGACCTCTAGTGATAACCCCCTCGATACTGGCTCCCTCAACTACTGGTGCTGAGTATGCGCCGATGGAAAGGCCGATTCCATACCTCCATGTTGTCGAGGTTCCGTGTACATCTTGGCCACCCCCGTCTATGACGAGATTCCTGATAGTGGGAGATGCGCTGCTGAATAGATCAACCGCTACATTGTCAGCATTGATGATTGTGAGATTGGATAGTACTGGGTCACTTCCATAAACGGTAACTCCGAACTTGGAATTTGTAATTGTTAGATTATCAATCTCGGAGCCCAGCCCATTACTCGAATAGTTGAACACAATTCCCTCGTGGTTACCTGCTACTGAATCCAGGATTACGGGCGAGGTGGCGGTTCCCTCCACCGAAATCCTTCCATCGACATCGATGGTGTATCCTGCGCCCAATTTTATCGTGGTACCCGGAGATACGGTTAGCACATCGCCAGACTCTACCGTGTGCCCCTCGGGCAGAAGGACGGTTCCAGACCACACGGTTGTCGTCCTAGAGTCTGCAGTAACGGGCTCTAGAGGGGTGATGGACAATATGAGGAGGGTTACAATAAGGAAGGGACCTAAAGACCGTTGCGAACGTCCTTCCATGGAACTTGGGCCGACTAGTTCCATGTTATTCCTTCGTACACTTGGGCAATAGGTGATTTACGAATCGGAGAGGTCATAAACGGATAGTATTGGGGGGCGGATGAGAGAGGAAAATGAGCACTGCGTTCGTTCTCATCAAGACCGCCCCTCAGAGGGAGCTTGACGTGTATCTGACCTTGCTAAATCTGGAATCTGTGACTGAGACTCACGTATCCTACGGAGAATACGACCTAGTGGCCAGAATCGACTTCCAAGATGAGAAGGAGATGGCTAGGACCCTAATAGGCCAAATGCGTTCCATAGACGGAGTTATTCGAACAGAGACACTCATTGCGGTGGAGGTCTGATCATGGCTGTCGGTTTCGTCTTAATCACCACGGAACCGGGTGCCGAGGTTTCTGTCAGGGAGGCCGTTTCCAGGCTTACTTCTGTGTCCGGGCAATGGATAGTTTTCGGAATGCATGACCTCTTCGTCAAGGTAGAAGCTGAGGATGAGTCAGAACTAACCCGTTGTATAGTTCAGGAAATTAGATCGATTGATGGAATTGCGGAGACTCGGACGCTAATTGGTGCCGAGATTTGATTACTATGACACGAGCTTCTGAACTTAGGGGTAGGCTAGTTGCGATTACAGTTCTCGGTTTGATGGTATTACCAGCCCTCGCTGCAGCCGTTCCTTCATCCCATGGCTCAATTGATGTCCCATCGGAGTCTGAATGGTGGGAACACACCAATATGGATCATGATGGAGACTACATCCATGATGCAATTTGGAAGGCCGTAAAATCTGATCATTACGACTATGTGGATGAGCATGGCAGGATGTCAGTAATCGTCGATTTTGACCACACGCCTACTGCGGAAGATCAGAAGATGTTAGAGGAGTCTGTGGGCTTTGAAACCCAGTTTAGGTATTGGTTGATTGATTCCATAGCAGGAACCGTGTCTCTGGATTTAATCCATGAAGTCGTTCGATTACCAGGGGTTGTCTTTGTCGAATTAGATGGTCGATTAGAAGTCCAGATGAATGATGTCAACGGCGTCCATGGTGTCGACATGGTATGGCAGGATACAGGTTATACTGGAGAGGGAGTGACGATGGCAATCATCGACACAGGAATTGACGGCAATCACTCCGGGCTGGACGACTTGGATGATGACAACTCCACTAACGACCCGAAGATTCTCGCATTCTATGACTCTGTGAATAATCCTGACCTAAGGAATGGCACTGAAGTCGAGCCTTACGACGGAAACGGACATGGGACCCATTGCGCTGGAATCACCACAGGTACGGGTGCCCCTACGTTCGAATACGTCGGAGTCGCTCCCAAAGCAAACTTAGTGGGGGTTAAGGTGCTGAGCGATGAAGGTAGTGGGTCTTTTGCGCAAGTCATGGCAGGCATGGAGTGGACGGTTGAGAAAAGACATGAATTCAACATAAGGGCTGCTAGCATGAGCCTTGGCGGCCCAGGTGCGATTGAATGGACTTCCTCGGAGGAGGAGTCAGTGAATAGAATGGGCAATGAGATGATGAGGGCAGGAGTAGCCCTATTCATAGCAGCAGGAAATAGTGCTGGGCCAGCAACTATCGGAACCCCTGGAAGTGCAGAGGACGTCATTACTGTAGGGGCCCTTGACAAGAACACTGCGATAGCCATCTACTCTAGCCAGGGACCTACCGAGGAAGGGCGCATCAAACCCAATATTGCATTCGTGGGAAGCGATGTGATGGCCCCTGATGCCAATACAGGAACTGGTTATGTCGCACTGTCCGGGACCAGCATGGCTACTCCTGGAGCTGCAGGCGTTGCGGTACTGATGTTCCAAGCGAATCCTGATCTTTCTCCTTTCGACATCAGGAACATGATGCAGGAAACCTCTACTTACAGGCAGTGCCATTACATGGCTGCGAATGAGCCATGTGCTGAGGATGCTATACCTAAGAATCGCCAGAACAATGTGTATGGGCATGGACACGTCAATGCCCTCCCGTCAGTGGAGGAGGCAGCGAACTATCACTATGAGTTGAGCTTGTCACTCAACGTAACTCTAGACAGTCAGTATGGGATGGACAACAGGGTTCAGGTGGGACCCGGGGACTCCGTAGTCTACAACCTGGACGGAGCTATTCAACGGGTTCAGTGGAGAACCTGGGACATGCGGGACAATTGGATGGATCTAGCAGATTTTGATATTGGTGACACCCAGTTTGAAGTCACCCATGGCCTTCTCGTTGATAGGCTGAAGTATCTCCCAAACAACACGATTGAAGGAGAACAAGTAATTCTAGTGAGGGCGATTTCCGGGGATGAGGCTTCGACTAACCTAGCTGTGAATATTGACATCTCCGGTGAAGAGAAGATTGAGGAAGACGAGGAGGGCGGTTCGATTTCAGGAGTCTTAGTCGCGACATTGACTCTGATCATACTGCTATTGTTGGTTACCCTGGTCTTCGCCGCGATACAGCTCAGGGAAAGGGGATATTTCGATGGTGATGAGTTCTACGACGATATGGAGGATGTTGCTGAATCCATGTCGATAGAAGATGAGTCGGGCCATCCCTCTGGATAGCTCACAGCCCCTTTGCGAGCCTTGTTGCTAGTTCATTTGCGGCATTATTGCACTCTGCCTTCCTGAACCTACTGATGGCCTCGTTCCAATGCGACAGTCGGAGGTTCGGCTCTAGGATTCCCCTCCAGTACCACCTCTGTGCTGAGAGTCTCCTGAATGCTGCTATATCTTCCCTTAGTGGCATGTCTGATGCCTCTGAATGTGCCGAAACCAGCCAATCCGGAGGGGATTCACCACATGATTCCAAAGCAGCATGGATGATTCTAATTCTGTCTAACGGAGAGTCGCACTCTTCGATCACCTTGCGTGAAGCCTCTATGGCTTCTTGGGAAGCCATTCCCTGGTCTCTCGCCGCAAGCCTCGATCTGATATCCAACATCACTAGTCTTGGATTGTCTTGCCCCAACCTCCTCTCTATTGATTTGCGAGTCTCAGACGCCGTAGAGAGGTCATAGGAGCTGAGTGCGATCCCATGCCGAACTAGGTCTATTGCAAGTTTTGCTGCTTCGGTATCTGATTGGGAGAGTCCGGATAGGTCGATTTCTGATATCCTGGAAGATAGGGTTTCCGAGAGGCCCTTGGAAATTGTGCCAGGGAGCCTGTCATCATAGAGTCTGACCAGGGAGGATATCGATGCCCTTGCCCTCTCTGATGGCTCTAGTGCGGAGATGGCGTCCTGCTCGAGCCTGTCTGCTTCAGAGGACCTGCCTCTCATTCTGGCCGATCGTGCTGACAGAAGTTTCCTAGATGGGCCGTCCGGGAGTTCCGTAATGTGTGAATCCGCAATTTCCACTTCACCTCTCTCCAGTGCCAGATTGACAGCCGACTCCCTAATAGAAGCGTCTTCGGAGATATTTACAGCGCTTTCAAGCAGGATGGCCGCTGCTGAACTGTCATTCTCGGCAATTTCCTTAATGTTCTCTGAGATCCAGGAGATGTCGTTTTCGTCCCCACGCTCCATCCTGTGATGTGCCTCGAGCCTCCTAGCCCGGGTTCCTTCTATGACGGACCATCTTTCCGCGGCTTCGGAGTGCATGGCTGCTGCCTTTTCGCCTGTCCAAGAGGCTCTTCTGACGTTCCGGACCAGGTGATGAGGCTCTACTGACTCCCCCTTCCACCTCAGAACCGCGGAGTCATCAAGCTCCAATGTGCCTTCCTCGCCTTCCATCTCTGAAATCTCGAGGGGGATCGGCGAAAGTGATAGTTCGTCTAACGAGCTCAGTCCCTCGGCGCTGAGCCTTCTTATGACAGTGGACTGAACATATTCCTGGATTGCCTCGGCCCTCTCCGGTATTCCCTCCTCGGGAGACCATAGGCGGATTGCCAGAGGATGCCCCCCGAGAGCCTCGATGATCTCGCTTGCTGAGTCGGCATCTACCCCGGGTAGCAAGGAGGTAGCAGCCTCATTGTTCAATCCGCCAATCCTGTAGTCATCAAAACCGCCCAATGTACCAAACGGGCTTGGAGCCCTGACGATCACCAAGATTGGTGATGGTCCCGATGAGGCCTCTTTGAGCAGATCAGATACGGAGCCTACGTGCCTAGGATGTAATTCCTGCGACTCATCTAAAATTAGCAGTGTCCTTGCCGAGCTAGACGCTGATAATATTGCAGAAGGGTCCGAGGGTGCATTACCACCCAGCCACATGCTTCCTATCGAGGACACGTCACTGTCAATGTTGCATGATGCCCAACGGATAGTCCATCCTTTGTCACTGAAAGATTCGGCTACCGCGCTAGCTAGAGTGGACTTGCCTATCCCTGGAAGGCCGCTGAGGATGATGGATTTTCCATCTGAAAGTGAGGATGTGATGTGGTCTATCTCTTCGACGCGCCCACTTACCGATACCGGCTCAGGAACGGGGCCAAAACTCATTCCCGAGGTGGCAGTACTGACGTATCCCGATTCCTCCAACTCATGACGTCCTTTCAGGGTGATGTGAACTACGGTCCTACGGCGGCTTCCTCCGCCGATGACATGGGCACTTCGGGTCACTACCAGATCTCCCTTCTCCAATGAAGAGAGAGGGGAGTGGAGGGCGGATCGAACAACTCCTAGAGACTCTGCTAATCCAGGGAGGGAGAGGCTCCTAGGGACGTCCCAAGCTGTTTCCAAGGACTCTGAGAACTCACTCAGACGGGCAAGGATTCTCGTCTGCGCCTCGGTAAGCACGCACCTGTGGCGAGGCACGGGTTCATTGGTATTGACCTCGGGCGCATCAATGGAAATGCCAGTCGACAAGCCATCTCTTGACCTTCCCCGTAAGCCAGGGGTCTATCTCTTCACTAGGGAGGATGAAAGGGTAATGTACGTGGGAAAGGCCACTGATATCAAATCCAGAGTTTCTTCTTATTTCTCCAAAAATCCTGATCGGGAGATGATTCCTAGACTCGTTGCGGAGGCGGACAGGGTGGACTTCATTGTGACAAAGAGCCCATCCGAGGCCCTAATTCTGGAAAGGCAACTAATCCGTAAGCACAAGCCAAGGTACAACTCTCGAATGAAGGACGACAAGTCCTTCCCATACATTGCGATAACCTCGCATGATTTGCCCCGTATCCTGTACTCGAGACATCCTCCTGAAGGTTCGAAGCGTTGGGGACCATTCACTGATGCTGGTGCAGCAAAGAAAGTCGTAGAGCTCCTCAGAAGGTTCTTCGGGATCAGGGACAATCGAAACAATCTACCATTCGGCTACATCGAATCAGATGACCCAGGTGATTACCAACGAAGAGTCCGTGCGATTGTTAGTATCCTAGATGGTGATGCGGGGATCCTAATCAAAGGGCTACAGGACGAGATGGATGAGCATAGTAAGAATCTGAGGTATGAGGCCGCGGCTAGGTCGAGGAACATGATCGCTTCAGTGAATGGTACAATCTCGGAGCAGGCGATTCACAGTAGGTTCTACCAAGACTGCGATGCGATAGGCTTCGCTTCGACGGGTGACTCTGGAATGGTCACAATACTGCACGCAAAGGAAGGCGTGATAGAGGGGCAGACCGAATATCCACTGATACACAGAGGCGATATATCGGAGTCTGTCTCCTGCGTCCTCGTCGAACATTACTCGAACAGGCGGCCTCCGAAGAGCATCCTAGTACCATCACAGGTCGGTGAATCGGTAGAGGCCTGGCTATCGGACCTCAGAGGCTCCAGAGTTGTAGTTAAGATACCGAAGAGAGGGGATTTGGCAAAGCTCCGCAGTATGGCTGACAGAAACGCGGAAGTCCTCGTAAGGCGTTCACGGAGGAGCAGTTCAGGGAGCCTTGAGCAGAAGGCGGCGGATGACGCGGCAAAGCTGCTTGGACTGGATTCACTGAACCACCTAGTTTGCTTCGATATGGCCCAGCTTCAGGGAGTGGAGCGGGTCGGGGCCTCGGTAGTTTTCAGAAATGGACGTCCTTCGAAGAAGGAATACAGGACGTACCGGGTGAAAACCGATGCTAACGACGACCTCAGGATGATGTCGGAGGTTGTAGAGAGGTGGTTGAAGCATCAGGACGAGTGGCCGGATGTGCTACTCTTGGACGGAGGGGAGACTCACCTGTCCACAATAGGTAAAATGCTCGAAAGCAGGATTCCCCGAGGGAGTTTCCTTCTCGCTTCATTAGCAAAGAGGGAGGAAACCCTCCATATCGAGGGGATGAGCCCGATGGTCCTCGATAGGAGTGGGCGCGTGCTAATCCACTCAAGGGACGAGGCTCACAGATTTGTCAACCAATACCATAGGAAAAGGAGGTCCAAAGGTGCGCTCAAAGATCCACTCGAAGATATCGAGGGACTGGGGGCGAAGAAGATTCAGTCACTACTACGGCATTTTGGAGGTAGGAGCGGGATTGAGCATGCAAGTGTGGAAGAGCTGAGGAGGACCCCTGGAATCGGTGGAGCAATGGCCAAGAGAATCAGGGACCATTTTCATCACTAGAGTCTGCTTCGTCAAAGAACTGCTCGTCGACTACGACGAGTTTCTCCTCAAGTTTCCCGAACTCGCGCTCCATCGTGACTTCCATGACCCTCGCCTCCTTCTCAGCGATGTTCTTCGTCCTCCTCTCCTTCCTCTCCTTCCTCTTTCTCCTAATTCTGCTGATTGAGAGGGAGATGAATACCAACAGTACTAACGCATAGGGGGCCAATTCCCCTACAAGGAAAATCCAGGTTACCTCGACTGAGTAAGTCACCTTGTCGGTATTGGCATCCCTGCTGCATTGTGCCCACGATTCCGCCTCGGGACAAATTGGAAGGGAGTAATTCAGGACTTGCCTACCATTCACGGTCCCGATTTCGCCTAGTCCCATCTCGCTTTCGAACGACACGATCCTGACTGAGTCGGGCATCAGAATGTGGAATCTCGCCGAGGACCTGATTGTCCCAAAGGACGTGTGCTCCATCAGGGGAGTGATCCTCTGAGTCACAGATGCGCCCTCGAATTGCATCCCCGTTTCTGTAAAGAATGGCATCCCATATGATGAGGCTAGTACGCTGGATGCCCTCAGAGCTATGGAGGCTGGTTGGATCGAGATATCCAGATCTTGCTGCCTCAGGGACATCGTAATCTCTGCATTACTGATTGTACTCGAAAGCCTGAGTGGTACCCTATCACTCATCTGAGGGTCGTTCCTCATCTCTATGTTGGAGAAGTCAGCGGCGAATGGGGTCTGTGAAAAATCAGCATTAAAGGTGTAATATCCAATCCCTAAATCTTGGTTTTTCAGACTTATTTCGCCTAGATCTTCTATGATCTCAGATGACGACTCTGTAAGGATTCTAGCGAGTTCCTGGATACCATCATTGGATATCTCGAAGTCGATTGGCTCATCCAGTCCGATGTCTATTGTGGATTCAAGCTCCGAACCTGCGAGAAGTCCCCCATCCAGGCGGTCGCCCATCACGATAATTCTCCTTAATGCGTCAGAGGGAACTGGTAGGAGGTTGATTTCTTCCTCTCCCGGATCTATTCCCAAACGGTATATCTCCAATACCACTTCAGAATCGAAGTCCACTGAGACGGAGGAGGAAAGCTCGTGTATTGCGACCTTCTCGATGTCGATTGTCACATCAAAAGAGACGCATGTCTTCTGATTCGCTGCACAGATAAGATCTGGACTGTCATCCTCGCACGGATCTGATTCCAGGCATATTGGATGCTCCCACTCGAATGGACTCGATCCCACGAATCCTAGTTGCCTAGTTGGTCCTAGTTGGTTTTCCCTCTCGTCATTGTTGGGTATCTCAATCACGATCACATCGGGTTCGCCGATTGTTGAATCGAGCCATTCAGGTAGGAAAACTGAGATTGTCAGATCCGCCTCTGGGATGTTTTCAGGCATAATATCCCTCAACCACTGGACATCCATCTCGATGTTGAGTTCCAAGAGGCTGAGTAGGCTAGCCAAATCCTCGTCGTTTGTTTTTGAGAGGTCCAGGGTCGAGGCGTCTCCATCGCTATTCGACAATAAGTTCCCGATTATCCCTGCCAATCTCACCTGCGAAGGCGGAGTTGTACTACGGACCAATACCGGCCACTCATCCCCCATTGCATCGGCCCCATCAATGCAGTACCTAACCTGGAGTGCCTCATCACAGGTTTCCCCGGGGATGTGCCTGAACATGAGTCCCTCATTTGACGTGGAATCCACGAAGAAGGGTGAGCTGAAATCGACAGTGGTGCCGATAGCCTCAGAGAAGGACTGGGACATCTCACTAACGGGCAGACCATCCAGGATTGATGAGAGGTCTTGCTCGAACTCCTGGTCAAACATCCTGATTCCGTCAGAGGTGACCCATGGAAGTGAAAGCCTGCCGTCGTAGAATTCCATCCCCCACTGCGAAAGAGTATCATCACTGAGGTGATGAATGCCTATCTCCAAGTCGAACCTAGTGCTTGAAGAGTCCCTGGCATCGATTACGAGATTGATGTCCAGGGGTGCCTGTCGTTGCGAGTCGATGGATACTGTTTGGGTGGATATTGGCCTATGTTTCAGAGTTGTAATGAGGTCTTGGGTAGAAACGCCTGAGTCTATTGATGACTCCGTATTGTCAAGAGAAAGGACGGAGAATTTCTGTACGTTCCCATTGATGCTCCTAGACCAAATCTGACCCGGTGGCTCGACTTCCTTCGCCATTGCGTAGTCCGGGGGGAAGATGGAGAGGTCAATAGCGTGCCCAGGAGCTGCTGATGCGGTGAAATGCGACTCAATCTCCGCCCCCATAACGAGGATTCCCTCCATCATTCGATTCAAATCGGAGGTTGCTTCCTCCATTCCCATCCGTTCAGAGTCTACCTGCAGGAGGAGCGTGGATGCGAAGCATAGTGGTGGATAGAATGGATCATTCGGCATACCATTCACCTCATCTATGGAATCCTGATCTGAGTCATAGACACATTGTGTGTCCATCTGGTTCCTGAAGTCTATCTCAGAGATAGTGGAAATGGATGATGTGTTCGCAGTTGGGAAATTGACATCCACGTACTGCTCGATTACCTCCTCCACCCTTTCTATCATCCTGTCGGAAACGGTTGAGCCGCTTCGAAGAAGGGATTGGTAATTTCGAATGTAATCGGCAGGAATGCCATCTAGGGGGGTACTGTCGCCACCCAGCTCAAGATCCTCCAGACCCAAGTCCTGCCTAGACATCTCATGAACGGCCAATTTTACCGTCATGATAACCATCTCAGCGTCCTCTGACTCGACCTCTACCGTGGCCCTCATCCATTCCTGTCCGGGAGATGGATCCAATATCGACTGGTAATCGTCACAGATACCCTCGCTGCTGTTCCATGTGGAGCAGGTATCGTTGGAAACCTCGGGCTGACCCGGGGGCGGCGCGCCTGCAACGATGGGTGCGAGGAGGAGGATTACCAGAGCGAGGGCGTGGCGACGCACGCCCTTGGGGGGGCGCGCTGTACCATAAGTCTGAATCAGTGATGTTCTCCCATCGTATCGTATGTCTGATGGAGGGCCGCACGGGAGGCTTGCGGAGTCAGTTTCGGAATACCTTGGGATAAACCTGCCAGATTCATTGCCTAGGAAGTGGGAGAAGTTCTCCGATGTCGTGCTTCTTCCTTCAGATGCCTTCACCAGCAGAGATTGGGCAGAATTCAGGGGCCAGGGGCTATGGCAGGCTGTAGCGGATGGGCTAGGTGCGGCGAGGGTCGGTCAGATTGGCGAGATAACTGGCGATTACAGGGAGAGCGGGGTTAGGATGCTACTGGGAGATAACGACTGGGTGGTAAGGAGGGAGAGCGGGGTTGACTACGGTTACAGTATGACGAAATGCATGTTCTCGGCTGGTAATGTGAACGAGCGCAGGAGGATGGGGGAGGTAGTCAGTCCCAACGAAGTAGTTGTGGACATGTTCTCGGGCATCGGGTATTACTCACTCCCAGTACTCATCCACTCAGAGGCTGCTCACGTACACTGCTGCGAATGGAATCCTGAGGCAATAGACGCACTGAAGTGGAATCTGGACAGAAATGGGGTCAGGGAGAATTGTACTATTCACGAGGGTGACAATCGACTGTCATCTGGCATACTAAAGGGGATTGCAGATAGGGTAATCCTGGGGCTCCTACCCACATCAGAGGGAAGTTTCGGGTCATCCATAGAGATTCTGCGAGGGTCTGGCGGAACTATTCACGTTCACGGACTTTCCAAGGCAGATTCCCATAATGAATGGTCGGAAGAAGTTGTGAGGAAGTTTCGTAGACTGGATACGGGTTATGATTTCGAAATTTCTGATATCATTCGAGTAAAGAGTTACGCGCCAAAATGGGATCACTTAGTTGTGGACATACGAGTCAATTAGTATCCGTCGAACTCAAGTCGTTTGACCGGGACCCAGTGTCGTGGCTGAAGACTGGCTCAGGGGTGCTGCGGCTAAGTATAACCAGCACTCACTCGATTGTCGGGATGACTATCCCGCCATACTGATGATGCCAATTGACACCCTCTCGACGATTCTCGAGTGGACCTTCCAGTCCCTTCCTGACGAAATCCTAGTCGGCATGGATCCCGATTACAATACTCCACATCCAAGTGGTGTGGATGACATGTTCTGTGGAAGCGACCACTCGGAGGGTCTTTTCGCGGGACAAGGGTTCGTCCTCGGGCCGCCGCACCTGGTGAATAGAGGGGACTCTTACTCGGTTCACCATGTCCCTGAAGAGTGGGTCGATGGGGTCCTTTCCGAGGACAGAGGGGTCAGAGGGGGAAGATTCACCCACTGGATACACACTCATCCGAATGCTGTTGCGATCCCGAGTGGGGCCGATGCCGAGGCGGCTCAATGGACAGAGGGGTGCGACATGATACTCGGAGTGAGATATTCTCCGGAAGGGGTGCTGCCCTGGTTCGACGACGTGGAGGGGGCCAGGAGGAGGCTTACTCCCGAGGAAGTGGTCGAACAGGGGGATTCTGACTCGCCATATCTCGGAAGGTCCGTCACAGGCCATAGAATCCATGGATTGGAGATTATTGCATTCCACAGGACTGGCCTGGGCGTCAACCTGATCCTTACAGATCGGGAAGGGAGACCTATACTCACTGATCCCTGAAGATGTGCTCCCTGAAGTGCGATAATTCCTGGATGCTCCCCCTGATATCATCCAAAGCCCTGTGTCCAGATGGCTTGGAAAACCTAGGTGCCTTGGGGTACCAACGCTTCGCAATCTCCTTCACGGATGTGACGTCGACGCTTCGATAGTGGAAAAACTCGTGCAGCTCTGGCATATACCTCCTCAGGAAACGCCTGTCCTGACCTATTGTGTTTCCACAGAGTGGTGAAACCCCCGCCAGACAATGCTCCATGAGGAACTCCAGGGTGACCCTCTCTGCCTCGGCCATTGGAACCCCGTCTGACCTGACTCTCTTGAGGAGGCCGTTCTTGGTATGATGAGTCAGGTTCCAGTCATCCATCTTGGCTAACTCTGACTCGGGTTGAGATATGGCCAAAGCAGGCCCCTCGGAAACTACTGTCAGGTCCGCCTCAGTTACAATTGTGGCAATCTCGATAATCGTATTCTCATCAGGGTAGAGTCCCGTCATCTCGAGGTCCATCCAGACCAGTCTGTCCTCCATGGATGCAAGACGACAGAGATGCTGTCTTGAGTGTTGGGGGGCCAGAATCATAGAGTTGACTGCTCGGGCATGCCCATGGCAGAAGTGAGTTACATCGGTCTTCTTAGGTCTAACAAGGCCTACAGAAGGCTGTTCACTGCCAATGAGATCTCATACATCGGCGATTGGTTCTCCATGATTGCCCTCTTCTTGCTGGCAGGTGAGGCATCGGATAATTCCCCGTTGGCCATTGCAGGGGTTCTCGCAACTAGGAGTTTCACTTTCGCCCCATTGGAGCCCCTTACCGGCATGCTAGCAGATCGTTATCCTAGGAAGTGGCTAATGGTGATAGGGAACGTTTGGTCATTCGCAATTCTAGTTCTCGCACTGTACTTAGGACTTCTTGACAGTCTGCTATCCGTATACCTGCTAGGCATGGCTATGGTCGTCGGAAGGGCGATTTCCTCCAACGCCGAGTCCGCCTACGTTCCCAACATTTGCACCCGGGACGAGTTGCTTTCCGCTAATGCGCTTTCTTCTGGGGGGTGGTCTGCAGCAATGGGAATCGGGGCCGGCATAGGTGGATTGACAATATCGAAGTACGGCATAGAGACGGCGCTGTGGATTGATTCCCTTACATTCCTAATCGCGATTTTACTAATTCTGACACTTCCCCACGGGGGTCCTAAAAGATCCGGAAGGGATTCAGAGGATCCAAGTTCTATGCTTGATGAGATATGGTCGGGATGGAAGTACATCCTATCGAAGCCCCCCATCAGGAGGGTCGTTCTGGCGAAGGCGATGTGGGCATCTGGTGGCGGGGCCCAGGTGTTTCTTCTGATTCTGATAGGGAATGAGGCTGGCTTCGGAGATGTGGCGGCAGGGATAGGGATCCTATACATGGCCAGGGGCTTCGGCTCTGGCTTCGGCCCTATTATCAGCCGACGGTTAATGGCGAATGAGCGTTTGATTCCCTACCTCCTAGGAGGAGTTCTGATTGTCAGTGGAGCGTTTTACATGGCTGTGGCAGCTTCTGATTGGACGATGGTGATCCTCGCATATGTGTTCATTTCGCATGCCGCTAGCGGGGTGAACTGGGTCCTTTCGACCACTATGCTTCAGAAGAGGTCCGAGGATGAGTGGCTAGGGAGGGTATTCGGCACTGACTCCCTCGGAATCACGATGACAATGGGGCTTTCCACGGTTGCCGCCGGACTGATTCTGGAAAATGACTTACTCACTCTAAGAGAGACAATAATTGCCACTGGGGCCTTGCAAATCATGGCTGGAATACTGTGGATATTACTAGCTACGCCTGAAGAAAAGAAGATGCTAGATCAGGCGATCTAGCCCCACTAGTACAATGATCGGTGCTATTGAGAACAAGATGTTCTGGACCAGGGACCTTGCAGAAGCCTGTGCCCTCTTAGTGACGCGATCTTGGATCTCCCTGTCGAGCTTCTCCATGGCTACCGATGCAGGCTCCTTCACTTTACCCAGAATCTCTTCGAGAGCGTCCGCACCCATATCCAACAACCCATAAACGACTTCCTTCAAGGGGTTGTCCACAGGGACTGTTGTTGTGACTCCATCTACCTCGTGTTCAACGTCTATCACATCTCTCCAAGGCCTCGGTATTCCGGTCTCAGTGACATTCTGAAGTATCTGACGTCCGGCGACTGCCCCCTGAACTACCATCTTAGCGGTACTGAGGTTGTATTTCGATATCATCTGGATGTCCCTACGGGAGCGCATGACCTTGGAGAAGTCTGACAAGAGCCATCCCATACCTGCGAGAATTAGAAGGAACACTCCCATCTGAGGGGTTTGTTCCCACGTAGGCCAACCGATGGGACCAAGCCAATATCTAGCACCTATGGCAATCAAAGCAGGTAGAATGAATGCCATCACTTCGTTAGCCACTATTAGCCAGAAACCCTTTACCGGTAGTGACTTAATCTTTCCAAGGAACCACTTTACGTGTTTTGTCCTCTCTCCGGGAGGCGCATATGTGTTGATCAAATCTACCAACGGAGGAGAGATGAAAACTAGTCTCAAAATAAACGGTATTGCCAACATCAGCAGATATGCGTCCCATGGCGATGCGGGGGGCATACTGGGTATAGAAAACGCATCCGCCATATGAGCACTCAAGAGAGGCTCAGCAATCAACCTCTCTACGAATTACGCGTAATTCACCTTCTGAAGCTAGATAGCGTCTCGGCCTGGGTCATCGCGGTCCTAAGGAGGAAGAATGCGATAATGCAGCCTGCGAAGAAGCTCCCTCCGACATATACGTGAGTCTCGAACATCAGTATGCCGATGGCAGTCAGGGACAGGTAGGAAATAGTCTGGCATATCAGTGAGAGCCTCTGCAGCATGACGTACTCCATCTCATGGACGTTGGAGGCCTCCTGTATGTACGAGTTGATCAGGAAGAATATGGCTTGGAAAGGGAGGGCTGCTGCGAGTATTGCTAGGCATGCTACCGTTACCATCTCAGGATTATCGGGATCTAGCTCGAGTCCGCGAAACAGTAGGTTACCCGTATTCAGACCGATGATGGCAGCATGAATCGCCCATGCCTTATCGGCTGGTGTTTCTTCACCATCCTCGCCTATTGGGACAACCATGTGATGCTGCCATCAGATTCACCATTGAAGGTTACTCCGATGGAGGGGGCCGAAGTCTTGGTTGCTGGAGGTCCGGTGATGCATCAGACACCAGGTGCTCTGCCTCTCATCAGCCTCCTCCAGATTGGAGGTATCAAGCAGGGCCACCAGCATGCATAGTACCCAGACGGCAGAGTCGGGGAGTCTGGATAGGGCCTGAGTTTCCAGAACGGAACTGATGCTCTAAGATGGTGGTCTGAGTGTCTGGTGAGTTCGAGAAGGCTCCATCTGGACCATCGGGCCTCGGTATTCCAAGCGTGGTCCTCCTCGAACTTCCTGCTGCCATCACCCCTCCTAAGGGCCCAGTGCCTGATGTAGTTGACATACTCTAGAGTCATTATCGCGATTGTGGATACGACCAGCCAACCAGACAGCACCGGCAATGCCCACGATTGGCCCACCCAATGGGACGCCATTAGGGATGATATCACCAATGCCTGAGCCCCCAGCCCCCTCCATGAGGGGTTTCCGAATCCAGTCCTCCCCTTCCCGTTGTGGACCCTTACCGATGAAATGAACTGGCCGGGGATGGTCGAAAACCAGAATGACCAGATTCCCTGCTCGTACGTCGCGCTTGCGGGATCACTGTCCGTTGCCACATTCTTGTGGTGGTTGTGGTTGTGCTCCGTGGTGAAGTGAGGGTAGTTGATGCTGAACAGAAGTGCCCTAGCGAGCATCCAACCCGGGCTCCTTGGCCTCTTGTGTCCGAGTTCGTGCGCGGTCACTATGGCTGAAGCAGCGGCCACGAGGCCTGTCGATAGGGATGCTGCGAGAAGCCATCTGGTCATTCCCTCGGAGGCTGCGAAGAAGACGAATGTCCCCATCATCACGAAGTGAAGAATCCCATGCACCCAAAGCAGTGCCTCGAATGGAGTGCCTGATTCCCTAGGAGGTCGTGGGGTCTTTGACTCGCCCATGACCACGTCGAGGATTGGGCCAACCCCCCAAATGAAGACAACCCCCATCAGGGTATAGGCGCCACCGAGCAGATTCCCGGAAATTGCGAGAGCGGGGCTGATAAGACCTAGAAGATGGACGGGCCACGGCTCGGGCGCCAGTTCCGCCTCACTCATACAGATGGGCGTGCTTGGCTCTGGTCTTAGCAATTTTCGGAGCCACGACCATCATGCAATATGGATTAGATGGGTTATTCTCGAAGTAATCGTGGTGGTATTTCTCAGCCTCATAGAAATTCCCAAGTGGCGATACCTCGGTCACGATCTCATCATCAAATGCATCACTGAGGCCATCAATTACCGCCAGCACGTCATCCCTCTGTCGGTTGTCTGAGTAGAACACTACGCTCCTGTAGTGAGGACCTATGTCGTTACCCTGCCTGTTAAGTTGAGTTGGGTCATGACATGTGAAGAATACCTCCAGAAGGGCGATCCTGTCCAACACGGATGGATCGAAAGTGACCATTACGACCTCTGCGTGCCCAGTCCTCTTTCCGCAAACCTGCTCGTAAGTCGGGTCTTCCACGTGGCCACCTGAATAACCGGGAACGACCGTTGAGACTCCTCTCAGGCCCTTGACCGCCTCTTCGACGCACCAGAAGCACCCCCCTCCGAGGACGATTGACTCCACTGCATCACCTCCTGTAGTTCGGTGCCTCTCGAGTTATCTCAACATCGTGCACGTGCGATTCGGAAAGTCCTGCATTGGTGATTCTGACAAAGTCGCATCCTCCCTTCATCTCAGGGATGCTCCCATTTCCAGTGTAGCCCATCGAAGAACGGAGTCCGCCGACAAGCTGGTGAATGACATTCTCGACTGGTCCTCTTGCGGGTACTCTCCCCTCGATTCCCTCGGGTACGTACTTCCTCGTGTCCCCTTGCTCAGATTGGAAGTAGCGGTCGTGCGCTCCCTTGCTCATTGCCCCCACGGAGCCCATTCCCCGGTATACCTTGTATGAGCGCCCCTGGTATAGGATGGTCTCTCCGGGAGACTCATCGGTACCTGCCAGCAATGATCCTATCATCACGCAATCAGCACCGGAGGCTATGGCCTTGGCTATATCGCCGCTGTACTTTATCCCACCATCCGCGATGACGGGTATGCCTCTGGACTTGCATGCCTCGACGACGCTCTGTACTGCAGTGAGCTGCGG
>DAJH01000054.1:0-439 GCA_002498925.1 Euryarchaeota archaeon UBA173
GGTATGTGCCATCTCCCTCCTATCTGGCTCGAAATACTCCAAGACAAACCAAATCTTGGTAACCTTGCCAAGATCCACTTCTACATCGATCCATCTTTCATCAAAGTCTCGGGTGGTCCGCCAATTGAAGTCCCTGACATTCCGTATCGTGACAATGTCACCCTGGAAATCAGCTGTAGTTAATCTCTGATTATCGTTCACCCAAGATCTATCATTGGAGGGGGACAAGGCAAAATGCCTTCTGAGAATCAATATCATCAGTAGTGCGATGAGCCCCATCAAGACGCCCGCATAGATGCTGACCACAACATTCGTGGGGAGGTGCTCAGCATGAATGCTCCCCCGAATTTAGTGGCGCGGCAGGGGAGATTCGAACTCCCGAGGTGAAACACCACTGGATTAGCAATCCAGCGCAATGGCCAGGCTATGCGACTGCCGC
>DAJH01000054.1:716-2887 GCA_002498925.1 Euryarchaeota archaeon UBA173
CAGGCTATGCGACTGCCGCAGTGTTCCCGCGAAACTAGCCATTCGCTTAAGGCGAGCGGTGCATTTACTCCTCTTCAGTTTCATCGTCAGGCACTGACGAATCGACCAGGGAGGCCGGCAGTCTGGCGACAAAGATTACCTCATCGTCATAACCAGTCCGGTTCGCATTTCTTAACTCCATTATCCTGGTCCCCTTGGTTACTTTGCCCAGCGTTTCCTTCGTCTGTCCGGAAACCATTCTTATCATCATCCCTGTGGACGTGAGCATGAATAACTGGTCATCTAGGTCGGGAATCTGCTTTACTGCAACTATCTCATCATCGCCATCCAACGACATGGTTTTCACACCCTTGGTCCCCCTGTTGGTTCTCCTGTAGCCATCCCTTTCTTGTATAGCACCGCCCTCGTCGTCGAATGTTGTTTCGCCTGTTTCTGGATTTCTAACGGGTATCATCCCTCCAGAGCCTAGCCTACTCCTCTTTGCCATGCCATGCTTTGAAATGGTGAGGACACTGGTGTCAAAATCATCAGTCACTATCATGCCAATGACCCGGTCCCCATTGGCCAGCTTCATTCCAGAGACTCCCTGGCTGACCCTCCCCTGGACTCTTACTAGATGCGTGTGCTGCTCCTCGCCAGTAGATGGGTCTACCCTGCTTCGGACTTCAGCCGGCTTGAATCTGCAAGCATTGCCTCTGGCCGAGACAAGTACGACATGATCGCCCTCAGTAGCGGGCCTTACTGAAACAAGAGCATCATCCTCGCCATCAGCGAATTTTAGTGCATACTTGCCGCTTCTGTTTATCTTGACGTATTCGGATAGGTGACTCCTCTTTATCCTGCCATTCTGAGTTGAGAATATCAGGAAGTGCCCCTCTGGATTCTCAATTAGTTCCCTATTCATCGGTAGAATCGATATCACCTTCTCGTCCTCCCTGATTCCTCCCAGCAAGTTTCGAACATGGGTCCCTCTCCCGTACCTGCTAGCTGACGGTGTTTCCCATGCTCGGAGGCCATACACCCTCCCCATGTCAGTGAAAATTAGCAACCTGTCCTTGGAGAAGCAGGTCACTATCTTGGAGGGTGCGTCTTCCTCCTTCGTGGAGACTCCCTTGAGCCCCTTCCCCCCTCTGTTCTGAAGGCGGAAAGACTCAACCGGCAGGTGCCTCATATAGTTGTCCTGAGTCAATGATATAACGATAGACTGCTCTGCAACTAGATCTTCTCTGTCCATCGAGAGCGGTGTCGGATTGATCTCTGTTCTGCGGTCGTCGCCATGCCTCTCAACTACCTCTTCTAGCTCTTCGACTATGATATTCAGGCGCTTTACCCTGCTATCCAGTATCCCTTTGAAATTCTTTATCGCTTCCTTCAGTTTTTCAAGCTCTTCTGCGACCTCCTTTACGTTTAGCTTGGTCAGTTGGTAGAGCCTCCTCTCTGCGATAGCCTTGGACTGTCTCTCTGAGAAGTCAAACTTCTTTATTTTCGGGTATTTTTCCTCTCCTCTGAGGTATTTTTCGAATTGGTCTCTAGAGTCCGAGTTACGGCCAACTACAATGATTTCATCCATCCTCTTCTGTGCTTTGATCAAACCGTCGAGAATGTGGGCCCTGGATTCCGCCTTTTCCAAATCGAATTGCGTCCGCCTCTCAATTATTGACTCTCTGTGCCTGACGTGAGTGTGCAATATGGTACGTAGGTCAAGCTGTACCGGCTCCCCCCTCAGTATCCCCATCATATTCGCCGAGTATGACTCCTGCAATCTGCTGGATTGGTATAATTGATTCAATACCGCCTGCGGGTCGGCATTCTGCTTGATCTCGATGACTACCCTAATCCCCTCTTTACTGGACTCATCCCTGATGTCCCTGATTCCTTTCACGGATTCCTTCTGAACAAGTTCAGCTATTCCCTGCAGCATTGGCGCCTTTTTCACTTGATATGGAATCGAGTGAACTACCAGCCTCTTGCCGCTGGAGTCGTCTATCACCTCAACGTCAGATCTAATGTGGAATCGTCCATGCCCAGTTCTGTACATATCTACAATGCCATCGATGCCGTACAGGGTGGCGCCCGTTGGAAAGTCAGGCCCTCTCATGTATTCCATATATTCGAGAGCGTCTATTTTTGGTGGGTTGTCGAGACCGATCTTTCTATTCTGTTCAATCACC
>DAJH01000023.1 GCA_002498925.1 Euryarchaeota archaeon UBA173
CGGTGCTTGGGATGGAATCTACGGGGCAGGTGATTCAGACAACATCGACGCAGTTGCTGCGCGAATCACCGAGACAACCGGAATTGAGGCGGAGAGCCTGACATTCGTTCGCTCTGGAGAAGCCAGGGGGTTGGAGTTTGGGAACAGGCTTAATGACGTCACCCCACTACTATTCCTGAGTGATAGCGACAGTGTGGAAGCTCGAGGCCTGTACAAGGGATTCAGTTGGGTCGACCCAGGATACATCAACTGGGTTGAGCCTGAAGACAGCTCCGATAGCAGATCTTCCAGATATATGGTCCCACAGCTAGGAAACATGTATGGTGACGTCGCTTCTTTCCTTTACATCTTGAAGACCAGTATGGGACAAGAGCAGAATGTCTCGAGGGAGATTCGAGCACGCCTTTCGGGAACCGGCTCACTGAGGGATATCCAAGACAAGATCTTCGGAGTTCTCAGTCCGAGCTATCTCAAGGGTTTCGTCTTCATAGAAGCGACTGCACTACACCATGTTGAGAAGCTAATCGGGAGAGTAGGGGTCTCCGCGACACCAATGAAGAATTGTCGCAAGGTACTGGATGGAGAGTCCCCCCTCCGTGACATTCTACCTTATCTAGAGCCGAAGGCGGCTACTGCAGGAATAGAGGAGGGCAATATCGTAGAAATAAGGGGCGGTGCCTTCAAGGGAGCAACAGCCAGAGTCATTGGCGTTAGCGAGAGCAAAGAAGAGGTTACTGTGGAGTTGTTCGAAGCCGCTGTTCCAGTCGCTTTGAACATCAGAGCAGATCAAGTAAGAGTAACACAGAGAGTCGAATGAGGGAAGGGGCGATTTTTCAGAGGTTGCATCACGCTCAAATAGGGAGAGTAGGTCGCCGGGGCGCACCAAGGGGGTACTAGAGATGTCTGCACGTAATGAGACCCCTCACAAGATCATCCAATCCATGGGTAAGAAGAAGTGCAACGGCTCATGGGAAGAGGCTACTGAGAATCTCACTATGGACCAGGTCAAGAAGCTGGCTGATGAGCAGTCGGACCGCCTAACAGGTGCTACGCTGTACGCTAGGTGCCGTGAGATCATGGGAACGTGTGTTTCAATGAGAGTTAATGTCGAAGGAATGCCTCCGAAGGAAGCTCTCGATGCTATGAGCAAGGGGGACTTCGCTGAGCATTTCGCATGATGCTTCACGAATTGCGGGAGAGGGTAACCTCGCTGACCGCAGAGGTGGTTTGAATGAAAGAAAACATACAGAATGCTATTCAACAGGCTCTAGATGAGTCACCTGAGCGTAACTTCGTTGAGACGCTAGAGATGGCTTTCACCCTGAGAGAAGTCGATCTGAAGAATCCGGCTAACCGAATTCAAGAAGAGGTTAGGCTACCTTCTGGAAGGGGGAAGCCTGTCAAAATTGCTATGTTCGCAGGAGGCGAGATGTCCACTAAGGCAAAGGCCGCAGGAATAGAAGTGATTGATCCTTCTCAGATAGAAGATATCGGCGGAAACAGGCAGCAGGCTAGGAAGATGGCGAATAGATACGACTTCTTCCTCTCGGAAATACCACACATGGGAACAGTTGGTAGGTTCCTCGGTGTTGTTCTCGGACCTAGGGGTAAGATGCCAAGGCCGGTCCCTCCAAATGTCGATCCTGGGATGATAGCAGCGGGCCTCAAGGATACAGCAATAGTCCGATCAAGGGACAAAATAACATTCCACACTGCCATGGGCTCCAGGGAACAAGGAGTTGGCGATCTTACAGCAAATGGGATGGCGATCTGGACCAGGGTAGTTGGAAAATTGGAAAGGGGAGCAGGTAACATCAGGTCGTGCTACGTCAAGACGTCGATGGGGCCCTCCATCAAGGTCGAGGTGGTTCTTTGATTCCAAAGGTCGCCGGTTGGAAACCCGATCGTGTCTCTGAACTTACGGACATCGTCGGAAAGGAGGGGATCGTCGGAGTCGTGGACGTAGCTGGGGTCCCTGCAAAAAACATGCTAGACATGAGGGAGTCCCTCAGGGGAATGTTGACCATGACCATGGCTAAGAAGAGCCTCATCAGGATCGCATGGAAGGATGCAGGTTTGACCGAAGAAGACTTGGAGGCCATGTTGGAGGGAGCTATTCAGCCATGTGTCGTTCACACTGACTCACTAAACTGCTACGAATTGTTCGAGGAGCTAGAGAAGACTCGACAGGGGAGAGCGGCCAAGGATGGAGAGGTTGCTCCAAATGACATAATTGTCGAAGCAGGGCCCACTGAATTCGGCCCAGGGCCTATTGTCGGAGAGTTCAACGCTGTGGGAATCCCGGCTAAGATAGACAAGGGAGCTGTCGCTATACAGAAGACGGTGACAGTAGTCAACAAGGGAGAGCAAATCGATGGAGAGCTAGGACTAATGCTTTCAAAATTGGGAATCAACCCCATCGAGATCGGACTGATACTGATTGGAGTCTTAGATGAGGGGGATGTCCTCTCGGCCTCCGATCTGGATTTGGATACCGACGGTCTGAGAGACAACATAGTGATTGCAAATTCTGGTGCTTACAACCTAGCGTGCAACATCAGATGGTTTACCCCAGAAACTATGCCAACACTACTTTCGAAGGCTAGCAGTGAGGCTCTCTCTGTTGCCATAGAAGCAGGGGTCGTGAACAGCGAGACTGCTTCTTTGTTCATATCTCGCGCGAATGCGCGCGTGCTGGCCATAGCCAGCCAATTAGATTCCTCAGCGCTCGATGAAGAGCTCGCAGCTGCGCTTGGCGCTGCTGCAGTATCGAATGCTGCCGCCACGGCCTCCGAAGTGGCGGAAGACGGAGGCGAAGCACCTGCCGAAGTCGAGGAGGAGGAAGAAGATGAAGGCGGGTTCGATGGACTCGGCGACCTCTTCGGATGAAAAAGAAGGTGAAAAAAGATGGAATATGTGTATGCTGCAATGCTACTGCACTCGGCCGATAAGGAGATTGACGAAAAGGGCGTAAGCGCTGTGCTTACCGCTGCTGGAGTGGACGCTGATAGCGCCCGCGTAAAAGCAATGGTTGCTTCGTTGGGATCCGTGGATATCGGAGAGGCGATGGCCACTGCCGTAGCCGCACCAGTCGCCTCGGCCGCTCCTGCGGCAGCTTCAGGAGGAGCATCGGGAGATGCACCAGCAGAAGCAGCTGCGGAGGAAGAGCCAGAGGACGATGGTGGTGGCTTCGAAGGCCTCGGCTCGCTTTTCGGGTAAAGTACCAGCTGAACCAGGGTCGCGAAGGCGCTATGGGCGATAGCATAGAGGCGAAGCCATATGGGCTCAATGCGACTCCTTGAGATTCCGGTCTCGGTCACTCCCGTGGATGCTTTGAGATCATTCAGAACTGTATGTGAATCCCGAGGCTGGGAGATGCACAGAGTCGAAGAGTCCCGTGTGGTAAATCGCTGGGCAATAATAATGCCACTCACCAGATCTGCGAGGGTCCTAGGGATGGTAATCGACGAGGATGAAGTAGATGGCCTGTCTCTGAGGTCATGGAGTTTCGTACCCGGTTCCGCAGGTAGGGTGTCAATGGTATCCTTTGACATCCCCGACACAATTAGTGCTGACGAATGGGGGGAGATTTTCTCTGAGTGGTGCTCAATACTCCCGAGATGCCCATGGAAATGGACGTTCTGGGAACGTTCCATGATTGGTTACTTCATTCCTGAATTCCGTAGATCTAGGATTATTTTCAGGAATGAGGGCATTGATATCTCTTCTTGGACTAGTTCGCCGCGAGTAGACTAATTGCTTCTTGGACAAGCTGGCGATAGAGGACTTGAAAGAGAAGGCGTTAACCGGAGCTTGAAGGAAATGGATATCCAGGAGCTCTTCGATACCCCACGAAAAATTGGGATGTTTGCTGGTAGCGTTGCTTTCCTGGTATTATTTCCTGCATATTTTGCCTGGATGCCATTGGTTGATGAAGGAATAGTTTCTGGTGGCTCTGGTGGCTCTGGAAACTGGGAGGTCGGTTTCATGGAGACTCCGATAGTACTGCAAGATACTCAGGTGATGGGGGACGGAGATACTCACGATACTTTCTTTGATGTCGCTTCGGAGATGAACATTGGATACATCGAGTTGGATATCGACTGCAATGATAACGACGACCCTGGGCCTGGTTTTACCGATAGTGCCGAGGGGACCAGTGACGTTAGTGGCGCTATAGGAGATTTTGAGGACCAAAGCGGAGATGGGATGTGCTCTGGGGGAGATTCCGGATTCACCCTCAGGTGGGATGTAACATCGAACTATTCTGGATCAAATTACACCGCCTCGGGAATGAGCGAGTCGGAGATAAGGGCAGAGTGGAATGATGATGGCTTAGGTAGAGGGACCTGGGCTGCTACAATTACTGCAGATATCAGCTCGCCCCCTTCACCACTGGGCTCAATAGTTGACTCAGACGAGGAATATGAGATCACATGGACTGCGATGACCTATGAGTTGATCATTCAACCCGCAGTAGAAATGGAAGCTTGATCAGGTCTTTGCGTAGATGCTGATTACGTCTCCATCTTGGACCTCGTAATCGGCTCCTATTACCCTTGAGCTCCTCGCGTCCACCGCCCTGATGAACCCCTCTCCCAAGTCAGAGTGGACCTCGAAAGCCAATCCCTTGGCCGTGGTCCCACCTGGAATCAGAATTGCGTCAGGGAGAATGTTTCCGTCTCCATCGGTCCAATGTGTCTCGTCATGCACGGGGTATGCGACCCTTCTCGAAAGTCTGCCGAAAACTACCTCACTCAGTAGTCCAATCAGGCCCCCTCCCTGCCACTCTTCGAGTGATTCTGATATAGATTTGAGGGCTTTCTCCTGTTTCTCTGTCAAGTCGACCTTTCCCCTTTCTGTGATCTCGAAGGATGCTTCTCCCGGGTCGTTGCTAATCAGTCCGGCTATCGATGCCCTTCTCAATGCAAGTTCAGCTTCGGCGCTAGTCAAGACCAGTGTTCCTCCATTTTCGTTTACCTTTCTGGAAAGCTCTTCCAAAGACCCCTCGATAGCTCTATCAGCTTTGTTCGCTGCTACGGATATAGGAAATAATTCATTCCTGATTGAAGAGGCGAGGGTAGCGAGGTGCTCGGAATTCCAATCCCATGGAGGACCAGCATTCGGGTATTGCGAAGTTACCTCAGAAATTGCTAGAGAGACGTGTCTTTCCTTGGCGCCTATCCCAGTGAGCTGGTCTAGGATGTAGATGGATAGCGCTTTGTCTCCCTCTGCCTGTACCCTTCTGGCACCCCTATGCCAACCAGTATTCAGAATTCCAATTATCCAGCGGTCGATCTCTTCAAGCAGGAATCTGTGCTCCTCCATTGGGTCGGAGCCCCCCGAGCCTACTGGATTTCCCTCCATATCCGTGGAGCCAGAGACATCGATGACTTGTATCAGGGCGTCACATCTGGCCAAATCTGAGAGGAACTGGTTTCCCCTCCCCCTTCCCTCGTGTGCCCCTGGCACGAGTCCGGCGACATCGATCAGTGTGACTGGGACTAGTCTCCTGTGATTGCTACATCTACCTGTGTTAGGGACGCAAATGCTTCCCATCCTAGGGTCTTCTGTGGATGTTTGATCAAGTCTCCCTGACTCCTCCCTCTTAGTTCTCAGTTCCTTACAAGCGCAACTATCTGGAAGTGGGAGCCAAGCGACCCCTACATTCGGCTCTATCGTTGTGAAAGGATAGTTTGCAATTTCGACTAGTGACTCAGTTAAGGCGGAAAACATGGTTGATTTGCCGACGTTCGGCTTCCCCACTAGACCTATTCGCATGTCATCCCCGTTTATCTCAAAGAGGTGGTATTCCCTCAAGTTGACGGTATCAGAGTTCTGTGGCTGATCCAGCCTCTTCACTCTGAGAGACTGGAATTACCTCAGTATCCAATGTCGCCCCGCTAGCTAGGATTCTCCTAACTGACGTAGAAGAGGTCAGCTCGTAGGTATGAGGAGAAAGTGATGTGGACGATTCTACTTCTTCAGACAGTTTTTCCCCCCTGAATTGGCCACTGATAAGATTGGTGCAGTGGAATATGGAACCCAAGACGGTACCGTAGAAGGTCACGGATCCAAGAATCCTAAGTTCCTCTGTGATTGAGGATGGGTTTTCGGCAAGAGACTCAATCAGGGCCATATCGTTCAGATCGGCCATGATGGTGAATGTAAGTCCGGCGACGGCGCCTCCTGACATGAGCCAGAAGGCAGCTCTCGAACGGCTTACCGACAGTACCTTCCTACCGCTAACCTGCGGGAAGACGTAGAGTGCCGTACCCAAAGACAGTGGCATCAAGACCGCCCATAACGAGAGTAGGTCCAGAGTCTGGGAAATCCCTGATAGTTCGCCGGCGCCGCCGAGTGCATCGGTCTGGACGAATAGGGAGCCTATCGCTATTGGAATCAGCATCCATGCTCCCATGTTCATCTCTGCTATTCCAGGGGAGTCCGCATTTTCAACAAATGCGTCCGTTCCCCTTAGGGTAACCAGTAAGTTGGAGCTGTATGCGATTACAGGTATCATAGCTAGAGCCATCAGGAACGATCCGGATATGTGGTCTTGAGTGGAGGAGCTGATTTCAGATGCCTCGAGTCCGAGCATATCAACGGCCATTGATGGATCAGTTGAGCCCATGGGATTGATTGAGATTAAAGCGCCGAAGAGCGTGAAACCTACCAGAGTCCTAGACCAAAGTGGGTTGCCGCTCCCCATGCTCGAGGCGTAGAGCGATACACCAGCTATTCCGCAGAAGAAGAACGTCCCGCCAATCATGTGGTAGACTAGCCACTGTCCCACGCCAGTCCCGTATGCACCGCTTAGGAACACTGAGACAACGGCTAGAGGATTTCCAATCAGACCGAAGATAATTAGCCATCCTGGGATAGCTATTGGGCGTGTGGCATTGGAAATAGTCAGTAATTGATTCAGGATAATTGCCGTCATCGCCAGTATTTGCAATGCGGTTCCAAGGACAATTATGTCTACTCCAAGAATCTCTTTTGCATGGGCGCCAATGACCAGTATTAGAACTGAGAGAGTCCAGAGTCCGGAAACAAGAGTTGCATTCGACTCGCTAGCCAGATTTGTTCCTGAGAGGGTTGGGACCACATGTAGTCCGGCCCCTATTACCATCATCCCCACTGCCCCGAATAATGCTGCAAATCTGCCTGCGTACATCAGTTCGTGTGAGTCGGGGGAGTACCCCCACGCACCTAGACTGTGTAGTGCAGTTGAATCATGGGACAGCCAAAGGCCCGCGAAAGTCAATATGGAGGCTAACATAGCCCAAATCATACCGTGCATGATCCATGTTCTGGATGCGGAACCCGGTTTACCCTGCACGAAGTCGATTGCTGGGCCTAGTGCTTTCTCAAGCATGAACATGACCATTCCCTTGGCAACATCGTTGAAAATTGACAGTCCCCTCTTCATTAGTATGAACGAAACGACCATCAACAGCCAGAAAATAGCCAGGGTTGGAATTATTTCACTCATGGGAATTGCCTCACTCACTGGTTGCCTCTGTTAGAATCGTCCCGATTATTGCAAATATCCCGAGCATCGCACCGAGGAGGAAGAACCAGATTCCAGAGTCGAATACTCCCTCAAACATAGGTAGAAGCTCAGATACTACCGGCATTTCCCTACCGGGGTAGAGGATCCCATAGAGGAGAAGGAAGGATAGTGAGGCTACCACTCCAAGAGCTAGGACTACCGAGGAAGATTGGGGTTCCTTTTCCCCCTGTATGAACTCTGTGATTTGGCTTGAGCCTTGGTCTGACATTGGAAATCACCTCGCTACGAGCTGCAGGAGCGGGCTGAACCAGCGGAGATTGACCCTTAAGCATTGGGCGAGGGACTACGTCCCTCGTGGTCATGGCGCCCTGAGAGCGTCTATTCTGTTTCCTCGCCTGTCACTACCTGAGCCGAGAGGGGTTGGCAGGCTACTGTCTGAGACGAGCTCCGACTTCCAAGATGATTTACAATCGCAGTGCAGCCCTTCGAATTCCCCTATGTCGCCTGAGACTGAGTATCTCTCTATCGCTGCAACCACGTCTGTATCGCACTTGCCACAATTGTGTGAACCCCGAATCTTCCCTCCTGCCGTGGGATGAACTATGACTCGACAATCTGTCTCTGTTATCGAGTCATGGGAAGCGGTGA
>DAJH01000020.1 GCA_002498925.1 Euryarchaeota archaeon UBA173
CCAGAAACACACGACATGCCTGGCGTTGTTAGGCCTGAAGACAGAACGCAGGCCCTGAAAGACTACCCCGACCCTCGACTTGTCCTAGGCCCCATCTACTGAATCTTCGAGAGGTGTGCCTTCAGGCCCACTATGGAATCCATCTGGGAAGGGTCAACGCCGTTGACCAAAGCGAGCGCGATAGATATCCAATCTGTGACGTGGCTCGCGTAAAGCAGCCTTTCTAACAGGGACTCTCCCTCACACTCTATCCTCCAGACCACTGGCCCGGAGATTTGTTCCAGCATCCAATCAATTCTCGAAGCGGTTCTGGGGTTGATTCCCTCGCAGGTAAGTACCAGGAGTGCCTGTGATTCTGCGTTCTTCGACATCCATGCTACAATCTCGTTGTGATTCATCTCTGGAACTTCAGTGGATCTGGCGAAGGAGTCCGAGTTCTCGTTCAGCTGACAAGCAAACCGGTATGCTGCTGGCCCCAGTTCTCCTGGGGAGACGATGCCGATTCCCCTCCCGGAGAGTGAAGATGCGAGGCTTGCTGCCATTCCGTCTCCGTCTATTAAATCTGAATTGGCCGATATTGATCTGAGCCTATTGATCATTGATTCTATTTCTTCGGCAGGAGGTGCGGGAAGAAGTCCAAGCTTCCAACAGACGGCCAATTGGGTGCCGAAAATGTGGCCAAAGGCGGACCTTGGAGTCTGGCCCCCCTGAACTCCAATGCAAATTGAGTCCTCGTTGTTCCCGAGAATCTCAGATAGTTGGCCTCCGGAAGAGATTCCTATCACAGTCCCTCCGTTCTCCAGAGCCGTAACTGCCCCGTCGAGAGTCTCTTCCGTTTCACCCGAGTATGAAGTTGCCATGACTAGCCAATCCGGGCCCCACCAGCTCGGTAGCCCATAGCCCCTCCATGTGACGAAAGGTAGCCCTCCCTCGGAGTCTGCCAGAGAGCCTAGAAAATCACCTCCAGCACCGGATCCGCCCATGCCGATACAAAGTACACCGCTCCAGTCATTATCCTCTCCTATCTCTATCTCTGAGTTCAGAGCAGTCTCGAAATCGTCGACGAAGCTCCTGGTGAAGCCAGCCATATTTCCGGAGTCCAGTTTGTCAATGAGTGACTTCATTTCTTCCGCATTCAATTGGATCCCCCCTTTCCGACTACAGGAATAGCCAGCCACTCGTCTTCTATGAATCCGATGCGGATATCTTCCGAATTTCCGTCATCGTCATAGGGTAAAGCAACTGTCACGACTCGGAAATCCACAGGATCCATGACCTCTACCGCAGAGCTGTCCCTGTTGAGAATGCCGACGACGTGTTGTTCCGAGTATGAACAGGCCACAGAGCTTGATTCCATGTCCCTCCATGAAAATCCGGCTCTTTCAAACATCTTCATTTTCCTGAGAATTGGGCCTTCCTTCTGCCAGCTCTCCACCAGCCACAGTGAGCCCCGGAAATTTATCGCATCGCCGATTCCATAAGCTGGCTTTCTGTAACTTAGGGTCAATCTAGAGACCTCGATTCCGTCATTGGCCCCAATGACGGTAGAGGTCTCTTTTACTGTTCCACCAAACTTCCTAACCAGATCTCTTGCCCATCTCCTGGCCATTGCCTTCGAGCCCAGTTTCAAATCCCACCCGCCAGTTACCTTGCCCTCTTCTGAGATGAAAAACATGGGGTCCGGCTCCATCGAAGAAAGCATCTCGTCCAACGTGGAACGCAATGACTCTAGTTCGTCATCTTTGAGCCTCCTGCCCGCGGATCTGAGTTGCATTACGGCCTCGAAGTAAGAACCTGCCTTTCTAGTGCATGTGGGGCAGACCGCATTGCTGGTCTGGAGTAGGACGGAATGTGTGTCGCTAAAGTCATGATTCTCTACCATCCCAACTACGTCTACGTGGAGCCTGCATGTTCTCTCGTCTATCTCCTCAACTGCGAAGCTTACATCTACGTTCTTTGAACGATCCTCGACAAGTAGATTCTCCCTTATCCTCAGGTCAGCTAAATCATCACCATCCATATCAGTCCAACGACCCCTTATCTCGAAAAAGCCGCACTTCGAGCACCTATCCTGCTGGATACGCTCTGGCATTGTAGAAAGGGAAACTCTGGCCCTGAGGCAGGTCTCGCATAGCCTGTCCGAAGTCAGAGGAGGAGGATCCCCACAAACGATACAGAAGGCCCCGCTTGACATGTCATCCCCGATTAGGCGCCCCGACGTCCCGTTAGAAGGGTTCCCAATGCCAATTAGACTGGGCATTGGCAATTTTCACTATTCCTCATGCAGCGATGATTCGGACAATCTTGAGTCTAGTTCAGTTAGCCTGACCCTGATGTGGTTCACGTAATAGCCAACCAAGAATGTGAGTACCGCATAGGCTGCAAATAACTCCACCTGCCCTGTCAATTGGCCACCTCCTCGTCAATTTCCCGGAGGCGTTGCTCGAGCTTGGACTCCATCCGCTGCACCAAGTCCGTCAGTATTGCAAGGCCTACGAATAGAATCAAGAATGACACAAAACCAATAACGAGGACACTGAAAATCTGCGGATCTAATCCCGATTCTTCCGAGTTTACAATCACGACCCCGGGGTGCCTCTCTTGGTACCATGTTGTTGCTACTGCAGTTATGGGAACTAGTGCGAAACCGAAGAGGCCTATTGCTGCGAGTGTGTCCCTGGTGTCCTGTCCGTCGGGCTGTGACTTCTTGGATAGTACAAGGAAGAAGGCAACTGCGGTTAACAAAGCAAAGGTGTTCAGGCGTAAATCGCCCCAGTCCCATGGAACCCCCCACTCAGCGGACCCCCATATTGGCCCAGACGTCACCACACCTAAACCGAAAAGAAGGCCTAGGTCCGATCCGGTTGAGACCCATCTCCATCCCCAATCTGTCCTGTTCCTGTACCAAGAAATCGCACCTACGAATAGCATTGAAAAGGCTAGGAAAGAGGACCATGCAAAGGGCACATGCCAGTAGAGAATGCGGTAGGCCTCCGGAGCGTTCCATGAACCTGGATCGACCAATGGTGCCCAGTATAATCCTAGAATGAGTGTGGCCACAGCTCCGATAATGCCAAGAAATGTCAGCGTGAATCCGACGTCCCTCTGCGAAGGCATGAGACTCCCAAACGAATCAAGGCCAAGAATGCTCTTCCCTAATACTCAGGAAGGAACACTGCAACTGCCCACACCATAACTGCCGTGAGGCTTGCGAGGATGCAGGAGGAAAGTGGGCTACCAATTTCCAAATCAAGCGACATTCCTGAAGTCATGATCACCGACAGTGCATCCATAAGTTCGATGAACGGCCAGACTAGGACGGCAAGGAGGAGAGATGCTGCGACCGCGCTAGACCTCCTCAAGTCTGAGACCAAAAGATGGAGGGCGGATGCTGCACAAGACACATCGATGATGACTAATGCAGGTAGCCAGAGCCACTTCAATACCTCATCAGAAGTTTCCTCGGGAATGGAGCCGCTCAATACGAACCAAGAAATATAGGTTAGCGGTATAGGCAATAGTATTGATGCCGATATCACTGAATTTGCAGGTCTCGCCATCGGGCCGAGCATAGCAGCCCACCAACGTCCACAATCCTCCTCTGAGAGCCTGCGAACTAGAGCCGGTGAAACAACAGCGGAAATGAAGGCGGGAGCGAGGACGAGGGCGGCGACCAAATCATAGCCGATATGTGTGCTCATCGAAGCCGTACGAGGAATGTCAATTCCCCCGAGTATGGTGTATGACAATAAGAGCGCCAAGATAGCGGGCGTAAGTCTCCCAATTGTATCGACGGGATTTCTTTTTTCCATCCTGAATGCCCAGCCGGCTAGGGTGAGTATCGGACTAGGTTCGACCTTGGGGCAGGCTGAAGGGAGTTCTGCTAGTCCTGTGCGCCCCTCTCCCGCGGTTTCTGATATCGAGCCTGATTGGATAGAGATTATTCTCGTGGATTCTGAAATGAGCTCTTGATCGTGTGTCGCCATTACTATTGCATGGCCACGTGAGGAAAGCTCCCCTATCCAATTTGATAGGGTCAATCTCGCGGCAGAATCTAGTCCCTCTGATGGCTCATCCAGCAGAGACACGGAAGGGGTCTCGCTGAGTGCCACTGGTGCTAGTCCTGAAAGAACGGAAAGTCTCCTAGTGAGCCCCCCTGACAATTGCGATACTCTGTCCTCTCTACGATGATCTAGGCCCCATTCAGACAGCATTTCTGTGATTGCCACTTCAGTTGGTTTAAGGCCGAAAATTTCGATAGAGGTCATGAGCCTCTCTTCGACCGTCTCCTCGCCGCATATCCCGTCGGACTGCAGGGTGAGGCCCATCAGAGGGGGCCTTGAGCGCCTTCCCTCGGAGTCCCTTACGGTCAACCACTCGCCGGAAGGGGTCATCCACTCAACTTTACCTTGGGTAAGCGGCAGGATTCCCGCGCATGCCTCGATGAGCGACGTCTTGCCGGATCCGTTTTTGCCCTCTAAAGCCAGTATATCTCCAGAGGAGACATATAATTCGAGACCCGAGAGGACCACTCTATTGCCTCTGTGCACCTCTAGGTCTGAAATCCTCAGCATGGGCCCCCTCCAGCCCATGCGAGCGATAACGACCGTTTGAGTCGTTCCATCGACAGAAGCCCCTATTGGCAACGGTTGATTGGGCGGCATGGGAATATGTCGGACTCTTTGGTAGGACTGGAATCGCAGGAGTTAGTTGTAGCCCTTCTTTTTGTCGTTGTGGCCATATGGCCATACGTTTCAGCTAACAGGAATGAGACCAGTTTCGCACTTGCAACGGTACTGTCGCTAATGCTCGTTGCATTCCTGCAATTCTCCAACTCATTCTTCACGGGAATTCCGATGCAATTTGACTGGCCGATTGGAACATTTGGAATTAGGCCGGCGATAATGGATGATCCGATCGAGTCCTATAGATTCCTGAGCTCGGCATGGCTTCATGCAGATTGGATTCATGTCCTGAGCAACATCCTGGTAATCGCTCTGGTTGGGATTCCACTTGAGCAGAGAATGGGGAGGAAGCGTTGGATTGCTGTTTACGCCATAGGCTTCATGGGGGGAAACATAGCTTGGGTCTTGTCTCATCCGGACTCCAACATCCCTGCAATAGGGGCCAGTGGAGCTGCATTTGGCTTGCTTGGGGCATACATGGCATGTTGGCCGGATGATGAGGTTGAGTTCCCGCTACTCTTCCTAATCAGAGCATGGCCCATCTGGGTCATTGTCTTCGTCAGATTAGGTCTGGAAGTCTGGCAGATGTATTCTATTCAAAGCGGGACTGCTGGAGAGGGGACAGTGGCCCACATGGCTCATGTTGGAGGTTTCTTCTTGGCCTACTCGTTGGCTCGGCCGATAGCCAGAGGAGGCCCCCATTCTCCCGACCGGGAAGATGGGACTGGCCCATCCACGGGGGCACGTTCTTTCGAGATGAGCAGACTCGATTCGGACCCATGGATAGAATCTGGTAAGCCGCTAGAAGGTCAGGCGGCGAAGGTACTGTCCAGACTCAGAGAAGAAGGAGATGAGCCTGAAACAAGAAGGGCTTGGCTCGAGGAGCTTTCTGAGCACACAATTTGCCCCCTATGCGATGGCGAGATTGTGGCAATAGTTTCTGGCTTGGAATGTCACATAGAATGCAATATCTCGAGTAAGCACCTGAACTGGCCATAAGGGGATTTTTTCGAACTCCAACAGGTCGAGATTATACAGGGTCGTAATTTGGCTCTCTAGGAGAGCCATGCGAGGAGACTGGTCAGGAAGGCAGTCAGTACTAGCTGCCTTGATGCTCATTCTTCTTGACTTCTCAGGGGGCGCAACTGCGGTAGTGCCCTCCGAGAAAATAGACGCAGTGGAGTTTGAAATTGGCGTCACCAATGACTCTCCGCCCCCCCTATACTGTGGCGATATTGTTTGTGAGTCCAAAGATAGGACGCCATATTTACCTCCGTACAATGTTGATTGGCCGGTGCAAGAGCCGGGATGGTGGTTCGAATATTGGTACGATCTGGACAACAACGGCATGGACGATAGGCTTCAGTGGATAATCTCCGGAGAACGAGACTCGGTGTCAACAAGCGCCATAATGGG
>DAJH01000042.1:0-34672 GCA_002498925.1 Euryarchaeota archaeon UBA173
GACCAGACTAACCCACGGGCCCCTTGCTCTCGGGGACAGCGCATATGGGATGAAGGTTACTGGACCCATCCCCACATCTCATCACCGGCACGATACAGTATTCCCTCCCTCTCTGCATCGTTGATTAGCTCCCAAACGTCTATCCCGGCAAGTTCGTTCTCTGCGAACGAGTCGCTTACTGATCCAAGGGTGATGATTCCATTAGTCCCCGTAGCATCCCTCATTGCCGAGATTACCGAATCAAAATTCTGTGTCCCCCTTCTTCTTGCCTTCATATGCCTGGACTCTGCCTTGGATAGTTTCTCGGTTACCTCCGCTGAAAGCTCGTCCGGCAGGTTTGACCTTGATACTGCCTTCGCCAGCTTCTCTGGCGACTGGTACGAAGAGACGGTAATGATGTCAGTACTATTGGAGCACCTAGTGCAAGATGTCCCACTCCCAAGTGATGAGCCGAAGAAATTCCCACAGGGGCATCTTAGAAGCAGCCAATTATCGCCCATGTAACTAGGCGTAGTTCAGGGTTCAAGAGGTTGACTGATGTAGGTAATGCCGATTCGGCAACATGGGAGGCGCTCGGGTAGCATTCGGTCAGCTGTCCTCGATAGTGCTAGTTTCTTTGTCTATTGCTTCTTTCATGACTGAGGGTTACGTAACTACTGAGACATGGGGTTTCCTACTATTGACTCCTTTGACTCTGGCCTTGGCGCTTGCACCGGCAAAAGGTAGGGTATCCGAAGAAGGGAGTTTACCAATTGACTATTGGGACAAAGAAGACGAGGGGATAGCTCCTGTCGGCGATACAGACTTCGACAGCCCAATACTCTGACTAAAGAAGTCTGAGTGTCTCGAGGTTATCTGGGGCATATGTCTGTACCTTGAACTTCTCTCGGAGTCCCTTTCTGAATGCGTTGCATGTCTGTGGATCTCCGTGGTGGCATAGTATCTTCCTTGGAGTCGGGTTTAATGCCGAAACATAGTCCATTAGCTGGTTTCTATCTGAATGGCCACTGAATCCGTCAATGATCACCATATTACACCTGACATCCACCATTAGAGTCTGTCCCCTGTCGACTAGAGGGACTTGTGAATGGCCGTCTTGGAGTCTTCTTCCAAGGGTGCCGGATGCCTGATAGCCGACGAAGCATAACGTATTTCCAGGCTCGGGTGCCCAGTTCTTCAAGTACTCAATGATTGGTCCGCCGGTCATCATCCCACTTGTTGCTAGGACAATGCATGGGTTCGGATCGAGAATGATTGATTCCCTCTGCTCTCTTGATTCGACCTGCTTGAACCAAGTAGAGTTGAAGGGGTTCTCCATTCCACCCCTTAGCATCTTACTCCTGAGATCCCTATTCAGATAGTTGGGATGGCTAGTATGGATTGCTGTGGCCTCGGATATCATACCGTCGAGCCATACCGTGACCGGTGAAATCTTGCCGGACTTGAATAGTTCGTCAATTGCCATCATCACCTCCTGAGAACGCCCTACTGCGAATACAGGGCAGAAAATCTTGCCCTTCCTTCCTAGGGTATCGACAATAAGATCCTGTAGATCCTGTGTCGCCTGCTGCCTAGTTGGTTGAATACTTTGAGGTCCGCCATAAGTAGACTCAATTACCAGTGTGTCTACCTTGTTGAATCGGACTGTCGCTGCGTCGAACAACCATGATTTCTCGTATTTGATATCGCCTGAGAAGAGTAATCTATGCTCGTCACGACCCTCGCCAATCTGCATATACACACTCGACGAGCCGAGGATATGGCCGGCGTTTTCCATGGTCATCTTGACATCTGGCGCTATGTCCGTTTTATCCCCCCAATTGATATCCACGACGTGCTTAATGCATTCTTGGATATCTGCCTTGGAGTATGGCGGCTCGTTTCCCTCTGCCTTGGCGACTTTGATGTAGTCCACCTGTAGTAGAGTCATGAGGTCCCTCGTAGGAGGTGTACAGTATACGGGGCCCTTGTATCCATACTTGAAAAGCACAGGGAGCATTCCTATGTGATCTACGTGTGCGTGAGTGATAACCACAGCGTCTATGTTGTCCAGAGGGAGCATCTCGGGAGCTGCGAAAAACGGTTGGACCTCGCTCCGGTTGTTGGTTGGCTTTGCACCGCAGTCGACCAATATCTTCGATTCATTCGTGGTTACCAAGTGCATCGCCCTTCCGACTTCCCGGTAAGACCCAAGAGCAGTTACTCGGACCCATTTCTCGCCTGGCCTCTGAGGCCTGTAAATCCTAGTTCCAAATTTTCTGAGTAATGATTTCCTATCCTCAGCCAGTTCCTTCCTGAACCTCCTGATGTCGGTCTGGGTCCTGCTCTCCCTGGCAGGCGCTCTGACCACATTGACTAGCCACCCTATTTCATCTCTGAGAGACTGTACTACAGAACCTCTTGGGCCCACGGCAGCTTGTGGGTCGTCTACTTCTAGTGTTACTTCAGAAAGTGCGGGATCGAGCCAGATTCTCCTGACTTCGGCCTCGGGAGGGATAATCCTGTTTACGGCGTCATTGACCTCCTGCTCATCGGAAAGCATACTTGGATCGGGTCTTATCACGACCCTTCTCCTGATGCTCTTGGCAATCTTTACCGTTAGATTTTCTCCACCTGCGCCCCCAAATGATTCTGGCTGCGTAGTTATGATTGCTATGGAACCCGCTTCGATATCTACATCATAGTCGATACCACTGGGGACTATCTTCCCAATCTTATTTTTGATTTCAGAGAAAGTTAGCCTCATGATTTCAATTCCTTTTTTTGCTCACGCAGAGAATGATGCTGCCATGTTGGCAGGTGGCACTTTGCGAGAGTCTCATAGTGTTTGGAGGAGGTTTTCGACCTCTTCCTCCGATAGTAGGCGGAAGCCCGCCTCTAGAGTGATGACGGCGAGGTCCATTCCATTACCACTAGCAGCATCCCTCTGGGCGGAGGCAAGTAGGGCCTTAGCGGCTACCCTCAATGCGTCATCCTGGGACATTCCATCTTTGAATTGGTCTTCAAGAACACCATACATGTATGGGCTACCGGAACCCGTTGCACAGTACACATCTGGAATCGATCCACCAGCGGAGTCGATGCTGTAAACACTGGAGCCAGAGTCATCGACTCCCACAATTAGTAGTTGGACATAATGAGGCCTTCCTGATAGAATATTGGCCGTCAAAGTGGCCGCACCCTTGACTGTCATTGGCTTGCCATGCTTTAGCTCATATAGCCTGAGTTCCGCCGATAGTGTCCTAGAAAGAGATTGGGCGTGCCCGACAAGGCCGGCTGTCGTAAGAGCTACGTAATCAGAAATTCCGAATAGCTTCTGGACGCTCTTGTTTGCAATGAAGTGGCCCATAGTGGCCCTGTGATCCGCTCCAACCACCACTCCATTATCGAAAGTGATGCCTAGAGTGCTTGTCCCGGTCTTTACCGCATCTGTGGTCGCATCCATATTATACACCCGCCGGAAGATCTCCCCGACGGCTCCCTCTCGTGACGACCCCTTATGAATCCGACGGGAGGGGGACTTGGGTGGAGACAATAGTGCTAGCAATTGACTTCTGCTGTCGGAAAGAACCGCATAACTCAAGGATTACCTGTCACAACGAGGTTCATGGCGAAGCGGAAGAGGTCTGAACCGAAGTGGATTGAGGTACCTGAGTTCGATAGCCCTGAGGGCATTATAGAACCAGGTCAAGACTATCATGATCTGGGAAGGGGGTTTCCAGATGCACCAGTTCCAAGAGCACCAGGCGACGCCATAGTGCACAGAGCTGATTTGGACGATCTTACTGGAATCAACCCATTGATGGACTGGGTCTCAGAGGGGGATATCGTCATCGTGAAGATGAGTGGAATCCTCAATAGGAAATTGGAGCTTGGGGTGGCTGTTGACAAAATTCAGAGGTTTGTAGAGGGAGATATGTCGGGCGAAGTTGTCAGACTTGGTGAAAAGAGGCTGCTCCTGCTTCCACCAACATTTGCCAGTGGTATTGCATCTTGAGGTGTTATGGTGGAGAGTAGGCTTGAGCAGGATTGTCCAATTTGCTTCTCGGATGGAACTCTAAAGATGATTGCTCACAGCTCAGAAATTCCCTACTTTGGCGAACATACCCAAATTACAATGGTTTGCGAAGGATGTGGTTGGAAGGTTACCGACTTCATACCTGCAGACGGTAAGAAGCCCGGGGCTTGGAGTCTAGTAGTTGACTCTGAGGGGCATATGAACACAAGGGTTGTTCGTTCATCTTCCTGCACAATTAGGATCGGGGAGCTTGGACTAGAGGTTTCCCCAGGGGGCAGTTCCACTGGCTACGTCTCGAACATAGAAGGAGTGCTGAATAGATTTGAAGACGCAGTCGGAACGATACGAAGGCAGTCGGAACGGGATAATGAAGGGGCTGAAATATTGGCCCGATGCGATGAGATGCTTGCTAGTATCGAGTCCGTGAGGAAAGGAGAGGCGTCGGTAACTCTGGAACTCTTAGACCCCGTAGGGCATAGTCAAATATTGCACGAAGATGCAATTTCGAGAGAGATTGGGAAAGACGAGGCTGAATCGCTAGACCCTGGGCCAGTATACCCTGTTTTTGATGCTAGTGAAATGTTATGATCATCTAGCATCGGGAGCTAGGAATTCATCTAGCCTATCTGACCATGAGTCTCTCTTCTCTGAAATTTCGGATAGCCACTCTCCTGCCTTGTCTATGCATAGCTGCTTCATTTCTCCAGCTAGCATCCTTCCACTCTCATACTCTTTCCTGACCTCCAAGATTGCCGAGTCATCATGCTCGAAGAAGAATTGTAGGTACTGGAACGGTATATCCTTGGAGCAGTCACCGCCAAGTCTCCTATGTTCCTCAACCGTCGACTGGCCCCCACTTATTGCTCTCTTAACTTTCCTGGACATTTCCTCGACTGTGTCATCCATGAAGATAGTAGTCTCGGGCTTGGATGACGACATTTTACCTCCAGTCATCCCGGATGCGAATCTGTGATAGGTTGAGCAAGGGGGCATTAGCCCCATTCCACCAAGCTCCCTTTCAAGAGCAAGAAGGTGCATCCTGATTGGGGATCTATCTTCCACTGTGGCTGCTGGGACTTCCAAAGTCCCATGCTTAGGATTGGCCTTTATATCCGCAAAACCCAGAGGGGAAATTGCCTCAATAATACGAGAGAAGATAGCGTCCCTTGTATCTCGGTCGACCCTGCCCCCCTGGCCGATTCCGAATACAGATGAGTTGTCCTCTTGAACGGAAAGAGCGATGGTGAGACCTCCTGATTTCCTAGTATTGATATTGAACCAATGAGTTTTGCCTACTATATCACGAGTTAGCCTAAGGTGAGGGTCCTGATCAATACCAACAGGGACAACTACGGGCCTCAGACCGCCGTATTCCTCCAGTTGTGGATGGACAATGTCGCCAACCTGGACGAGGGGTGCTTGCACATGAGCGAGATTCGTATCTCCAGAGAATCCATAAATTGACTCGAATTCTGAGAGATTTGTCCTTCTTCCCAGAGTAAATCCAAGCCTCTGGACATCGGGTCTTGAGCTCTGGAAATAGACGCTAGTCGAGTCTGGGTCCAGACCGAGAGCAGCATAATTTTGCACATACTCATTGATGGCTGTCTCCCTTCCCTTGGCAAGCGAGGTGCCCCTAGTTGCTAATGCCTCGAGGTCCGCAACGGCGACCGTGATGTCCGCCCCATTCTCCTGGAACCATCTGACCTGCTCAATTACCATGCTATGCCCCAAGTGCATCCTGCCACTAGGCATCAAACCAGTAAGGACGCCCAGAGGGGATTCGTCACGAATGCATCGGAGTGCTACATCTAGATCTCTGTGTGCGAAAACTATCCCTCTCCTGTGGAGCATGCCTGGATTCGGAAGGGCGGATGGATCTACCATATCGAGGCCGAATTTGTCGACGATACGTGAGTAGTCCGTCTCATCATCTGAGGACCATGGGTCGATGAGGCCATCGCCTGCCATGCAACGTGGCCTGTGGGCCACTCAATCAAGTCATCGCTGAAAATTATGTCGAAACTGACAACCGAAGGGGCAATAGCGATAGTCGGCTAGGGAGGAATGTGAGTATCATACACTGCTTCGGTGCCGGACTCGTCGGTTCGTATGTCGCAAGGACTCTTGCGGACAGGGGGCATGAGGTACACGTACACGATCTTGATCCCTACAATGGGAAAATTGTGGGACATCCAAACATCACTATCCACGAAGGCGATGCATTGGAAACGGACTTGTCGGATTTCGGACAGGTCGACCTTGTTGTGAATATGCTACCTGGTGACATTGGACACGCCCTTACCACTGATTTGGCAGAAGAAAGATATCCAACAGTGGACCTGAGCTTCAGCGAACATACCCCGGACCGTTATGACGAGAAGGCGAGGGATTGGGGCGGCAGGATACTCTGGGACGTAGGAATAGCACCTGGCCTCTCTAACATGCTGTTGGCCGAGGCGTACAGAGTGCTGGGACCGTTGAAGAGGGCAGAAGTAAGAGTTGGGGGGAATCCGACCGGCCCCACTGGTGGATGGAACTACATGGCGCCATTTTCCCCTAGGGACGTTATCGCTGAATACACCCGTCCGGCGAGAGTTGTTAGGGATGGCGAAGAAGTCACTCTTCCCGCGCTATCAGAGAGGCACATCATAGATGTCTCTGAAAGAGGGGAGATGGAGGCGTTCCTGACGGATGGGTTGCGCTCTGTCCTGAATTCCATTCCGGCCGTAGATATGTCAGAATATACGGTTAGATGGCCCGGACATATTCAGAGATTCATAGATGAGAGGGATGCAGGCTCTCTAGATGAGGAAGAGTTACTCCATGCGTGGTGGTTCAACCCCAAAATACCCGAGTTTACATGGTTGGAGGTCGTAGCGGCCGATCATGACGGGAATATCATGAAGTGGGAGGTTAGTGATTACGGGGGGGACGATGGTTCATCGATGGCACGTACGACTGGGCTAGTCACGGTTGGATGCATAGAGGCCTGGCTCAGTGATCCCGGGATGTTGCCTCCGGGGGTTCACGCACCTGAGAGCCTCTCTCCGCGCGTGGTGAGGGGGATTGTCGAAATGATGAAGGCTAACAGGATTGAAATTTCGGGCCCTGAAATTGGCCAATAGCCCCTTGTTGCTTTTGCTACTAATCGGCTGCTTCTACAGCGCGTGGCTCTTGGGCGTTTGCGTCTGCCCCGTTGTCCATTTCCACAATCTTCCAAATTGCTATGGGGACTGCTGCTAAAACCCCCAAGGCTATTACAGGGAGGGCCCAATTAATTGGTTCCTCCGAAGGCCTTTCTATCAGCCAAGTGAATGTGAGCTCAGAGTCTTGGAAATCCGAGGACCACTGGAACAGATTGGTAGTATGGTGGCCTACTATGGTCACAGCATGGTGTAAATCATTGAATGTCACCAAAGGGGAAAGTGAAAACGAATCGTTTCCTTGGTCCAACAGTATGCTTACTGATGTTCCTGGAAGTATAGTGATAATGGCACCAGAATCGGTTTCTCTCCAGCCTTCCTTCAGCTTTCGTTCGCCGTCCAAAATCTCTGGAAGATCCGCTCCTGTGTCATATTTTACCTCCAAGATCGTGCTTTCGAATTGGACATGGGCCGACCCTGGGACTGTCCATTGTGCATCACTGGGGGCGAGTGAGACGACAATTGATTCGCCCTCCAGATACGCTTCTATTCGCATGCTTGATTGCTGATGGAAATACCATTCCCCCCATGTCGTTAGCCAAACCTCCTGCTCCTCAAGCCAGGCCATTGCGTCCTTGTCCTCTCTCAGCTTCAGATCGTCTATCCTCGCCCTCCACCATATGCTAACGAGCGAGTCTTCCTCTGCTGAACCCAGAAGCTCCAAATTCGCCGAGTTCTTCTCGATACTACCACCGTTCCTGTTGACAACGGATAACTCACCAGGAGCATCCACAATCATATCCCCGACAATTCTGAACCCGGACTCAAGCAGGGATTCTGAGGTCGACTGGTCAACTGTCGTATCGTCAATACCGAATGATACTGGGTCCCTACCCCATCTCGATGAGTCGGACAAACCCGTAAGGTAATCCTTGCATGCGCCGATTACCCAATTGTCCTCGACTGTTGAAACTCCCTCAAAGCCATGACAGCCGAACTCATCTCCGTTTTCGAGCCTCTCGGGACCGATCAAGTTCTTCAGCCAGCCGTCGTCTTCCCATTCTCCGACGGCACTTGGTGCAGAAACAGGGAATATGATGATGACTGCCATAACAAGAGCGACGGTGGCACGTCTCCGCATGCACCGTGGGCTGTAAAGAAAGCAATGAACGCTTTCATACGTTCGTAACAGTCAAACGCTCGTGGTCGACGTCGGTACGTGCCGAAACTCTCCAATGACTCCGTGATGTCGTTTTCGCGCAGTGTCGAACTTCAGGGAAGCGGTGAGCCATTCAGGGTGCCTCTTCTGTACCGGTTCCTAGTTGGTTTTCTATGTCCATTAGTTAGGACATTCTTCAATGTACACATATACGGAATTGAGAGGCTTCCTCCCTCTGGCCCAATGATTCTAGCTGGAAATCATGTATCAAACCTTGATCCTATCTTCAAGATTCTAGCAGCTAGAAGGCAGGTTTTCTATCTGGCGAAGGAGGAGCACTTTCAGAAGCAGCCGAACAGATTCATAATGAGAAGCAATGGAATGATAGAGACATTCAGGGAAGCGGGGGGGAGGGATGCTCTCGCCCGTGCATCTGACGTCCTTTCGGCTGGTCTGCCCATAGGAGTATTTCCAGAGGGGACCAGATCCAGGAGAGATGGCCCGCCATTCTTGCAACCCGGGAAGACCGGTGTAGCCAGACTATCTGCCCGGTTCCCAGATGTACCAGTTTTCCCGATTTGTGTAATCGGATCTAGGGAGGTTATGCCTCCCGGGAGCAATGGAATCAAATTCTGGAAGAGGGTTGACGTCCATATCGGCAGCCCGATTAAGTTCTCGCAGTGGCTATCAATGGACGAAGGTGGCTCTTTCGGAGACGAAGAGGTAGCAAGCCTCTTGGAAATCGATGAGCATGGGCAACGTTCAATCAAAAAGGCGTTGTTCAGAAAGTACACTGACCAACTTATGACGACACTGGAGCTTATGGGTGCCCCTTAGGTTCCTCCGCATCCTTGATGTACTTCCCTACCAACGAAGGTAGAGATGCAGCAATACCTCGACTTCCTTAGTAGGATATTGAAAGAGGGGGCTGACAAAGAAGACAGGACCGGAACCGGCACCAAGTCAATCTTCGGACACCAAATGAGATTCGATCTTTCTGATGGCTTCCCGGCTGTAACGACCAAGAAGGTGCACTGGCCTAGCATCATCCATGAGCTGCTTTGGTTCCTATCAGGGGATACCAACGTCGGCTATCTCCAAGAAAATAAAGTTAGGATATGGAATGAATGGGCGGATCAGGACGGTGACCTCGGGCCTGTCTACGGAAAGCAATGGAGGAAGTGGGAAGCAACAGATGGCAGGGTAATTGACCAGATAGAGGGCGCCATAGAGATGATCAAAGAGAATCCCGACAGCAGGAGGATTATCGTCTCTGCCTGGAATGTAGGGGAACTTGGGGAGATGGCCCTGATGCCATGTCACGCATTCTTCCAATTCTATGTAAATGATGGGAAGCTGTCTTGCCAACTCTATCAAAGAAGCGCGGATGCGTTCCTTGGCGTTCCATTCAATATTTCTTCGTACAGCCTTCTAACCTGCATGATGGCCAAAGTATGTGGCTTGGAGGCAGGGGAATTTGTGTGGACCGGTGGGGACTGTCATTTGTACCTTAATCACTTAGAGCAGGCTAGGGAGCAAATCACGAGGAAGCCAAAGAGACTTCCGAGACTAGTTCTGGAGTCTTCTATAACGGGAATTGACGAGTTTAGATATGAACACATCAAAATCGAGGGATACGAGCATCACCCACACATTCCCGCCCCGATATCGGTATGAGGTGACTGAATGAAAATTGCAATGATCGTGGCGATGGACGAAGATGGATTCATAGGGAAGGGGAATAGTCTTCCTTGGAGGTTACCCACGGATATGGCTAGGTTCAGAGAGCTGACTGTCGGTGATGGATTCAATTCAGTAGTGATGGGCCGGAAGACTTGGGATTCACTCCCAGATTCATTCCGTCCGCTCCCCGAGAGAGTAAATATTGTCATGTCCCGAGACACGTCATGGATTGGCGAAGGTGCAGAGACTGCACTTTACGTTGGCAGAGCTATCGAGCTTGCATTCGCAGAGGGCAGTGATGAGCTATGGATAATCGGCGGTGCTGAGATTTACTCGATGTTCATGGACAGAGTAGACGAAATTCACGTAACTACAGTTCATACCGGTGGCAGCGGCGAGGTTTCTTTCCCGGATTGGGAGAAAGAAGTTTGGAGGGCATCCATAATGAAGAGCGAGGATATTGGCCATGGTGATGAGTTTGCCACTACTTACACCGTATGGAAGCGGGTATGAATGGATCTTCGTACTGCCCTTCGTGCAATCTCTTCGACAGCTGGAGGGGGCTTCTTCCTGTATGTTGGAATTATGCACTTCACAGACACTGCGTGGTTCGAGCCGATCGTCCCACCGATTCTAGGCTCAGCTAGATTCTGGGTATTAGCCAGCGGAGTGGTGGAGGTTGCAGTTGGGATTGGCTTAATTTTTCCAAAAACGAGGAAAAGAGCTGGATATGCCAGTGCCGTACTTCTGACCTTATTGTATCCAGCTAATCTGTACATGTGGATTTACGATGTGGAGCTCGGCGATGGCGCTTCACTTTCGCCTACAGGTCATGTAATCAGACTGATTCTGCAGATTGGGGGAATTTTGCTGAGCCTCTGGATAGCCGAATTCTTTGATGAATACGTTGGATCGATCAATCAATAAACTCAATCTGGCTGAAAGGGAATAAGGTTCCCTCGGATTCGAAAAGGCTGGGACCGCTTCCCAGGTAGTAGACAGAGCCCCTACCATCCCTGGAATCCTCGGCGGTGGAATTGTTATTCGTTGCACACGAGCCAGTACAACCATCGGCAAAGGCGACATAAACGCGCCCCTCTCTATCGATGTGCAAGTCATTGAAATCCAAAAGATTCCTGTTTGAACCACCGATGTCACGACAATCCCCACTATTGAGGCAGATACTCCCCATCTGTACCGGATCGTCAGTCACCCTCATGGTGTGGAAGACAGGATTGGAGTCCAAAGCATTGAGGCTGTAGGTGATGTAGAGGTGGTAGGTAACATTGTTCGGCGCGTAGTGGGCATTGCCGTCCCATGAGTTACCATCGATATCTGATTGATTTAGCATCTCAGAATTCTCACTTCCAAGATACATTATTGCAATTCTCCCTGGGTCGCCAGCATCGGTTTGTGGGAATACTGATGAGATGACTTCAACCGGGGATATTCGGATGCTCTCTTGTTCCCATGTTTCACCTGAATCAGTTGAGCGAGACATGTAGACTCCCTCATCAGCGCCCGTCCAAATATGATATGCATTAGAGGCAGAATCTGTCGAAACTTCTGAATTCTTACGGGGATAGGGTGTAGAAACATCTTCTCCCATCGTTCTCTGAAACCATGAGAAACCATTGTCCTTGGATACGATGACTGTCGGAGTCTCTACTCTGGGGGTGACGTATACCGTGCCATCCGGAGCTGTGGAAATCGCCCCATGCAAACCACCGTTGGTGGTTGCGAGCCCGATTATCTGCCCTCCAGCATCAAAGGTTGCCCCCCCGTCAAAACTTGTGAAGCAGAATATCCCGACTAATTTATTGTAGCAATAATACACCGCAGTTTCGTAGAAGCTCGAAGTGAATTGCCCCAACGCACCATATCCTTCACTGGTCCAAGGTCCGCTTGCTAATTTGATGTGATCATTGATCGGAGTAGTGCCTGAATCATGTGGATTTCCTAGCCAGGAGTCCCCATCATCATCACTCCAGCATATCCATGATGTCTCAAGGCCAATCATCTGCACGTTGAAGATTCGGTCCGTGATTGGATCAACCCAACCGTAGGGGTCGCTGGTAGTAGGTGAACACTGCACGGGATCCTGCGTCTCTTCCCATGATTGGCCGTGATCACAAGACCTCATCACTTTCTCCATGGCGATGAAGAAAATACAACCGCTAGAAGTAATGCCAATACTGGGTTCCTTACCAGTCTCACCCACATCACTGAATACGAAACTTAGGGGCAAGGGAGGGACGTCAACAGGGAGTCCGCTAGGACCCGTGACGAAGAATCGTGGTTCGGGAACATCTTCATCGTCAACCTCAGAGGGCCCTTCATCCAGATGGATGCATCCCGAAATAGTAGTGGTGACCATCAAGAGCGCCATGACCACAGCACCTGTGCGCATGGTGCTTCGACTTGGGGATAGGGCATTTATCTTGCCATGGGGTGAGCCGGGGTGTTAGTCTTCGGATTCATACTCAGTAACTCTAATTCCTAAATTACCCCTTCTGGCCTTTCTTAGCATTATCTTATCCATCTTCTTATGAAATTCTGATTCCAAGTCAACTTTCATTGCTAGCGAATGGCCCAATATGAGAATCAACAGATCGGCTAACTCCTCGGCTGCCTCGGAATGGGGCTTACCTTTGGTAATCGCAGCTGATAGCTCTCCCAATTCCTCCACTGTCAATGCTATTCTGTAGCCCATGTCATGGCCATGGTTATCTTCTGAAGAAAAGGCGTGCTTATGATGAAATGTGGCAACTCTTGACATCATGGTCATCCAAGATCCATCTGGTGACGATGACGGGTCTGCCGATATCCATTCTTCTACGGTGGTCTTTCTATCCATAATTGTCCGAATGAAAGAAGCCACATCAATATAGTTCAAGATTGGGTTCTAAAATGGTCAATCGATTGACCTTAGAATCTCCATTAAGCATGACGATATGCTACCCCTCATAGAGGAAGCCATGGAGTCTACAGCGTGATGGTCAATCTTAGCGGAAGGATCTCCCGGTTCCCTACCTGCGGCCCAATTAGAAGAGCAGGCTAGTGCAATATGACGTATGCCCGTCTCAGACATTAGTCTTGACTCCGGGCCCAGTGTCATCCCGACGGCATGGGCCCCCAGCTTCTCCAGTGCATCAATCTCAGCTGGACTCTCGAATTGTGGGCCGACACACTGGGCTACTATGAGATTCTGCGGTACGTATTTCTGAGTCGAGGCAAGTGCATTCTTGCAAATCTGAGAGGCGTCCACATCGAATGGAGAAGTCCTGTCTGCGTGTGTGGCATCAGAATCATGAAATGACCACGGCCTTACTGCAAGATCCAGTACGTCGGAAGAAATACCGATTGTTCCTGGTTCAAAATTATCGATCATCGATCCTACTGAATTTATGCTCATCACGATATCAGGACTGCACTTCACTACTGCTTGCACATTCGCTCGGTGTTCTATTTTATGAGGAGGGGTTCTGAGGTCGCCTTCTGAATGATGCCTGTCAATGAAAACGATATCCCCCGAATCAGTAGAGACGATTGACGAGGGGACGCTTCCCCAGTCAGTATCTACCTTCACCCTGGATATTCCGATATTTACGGAGTCAGACATCTCATCCGCTAAAGCGCTCATTCCTGTGCCGCAAAGCACCGCGATGCGGGCCATTTGATTACTCCTTGAGGCGAGCTATTAGATCCGCTTTCTTCCCTGAAACTGGCTTTCCGGCTTCCTTGAGTAGTTCCTTGAGCTCTGGGACCTTCATAGAATCGTAATCCACTTCTTCGGGCTGTTCTGCTTCTTCGGGCTGTTCTGATCCCTCATTCTCGGAGTCATCCTCAACGGATTCCGAAATATCGGCAGAAGCCTCTGCAGCAGCCAGAACATCAGATTCTTCGCTCTCTTCAACGGAAGCCGCTTCCTCCTTCTCCTGAGCATGTATCTCCTCCAGCGTGGGGCCCTCTTCCACTACAACTCCTGACTGGATCAACTGGGTTCTCCTGATCATTGCAGCTCTGATTGGGGTAATCTTTGAAGCGCCTTCCTTGATTCTTGCCTCAAGTTCGCCGTCCATTACCGACTTCTGCATATCCACCCATGTCGACGATGCGCCAGTCTTCAGGATAATATTCCTAGCAATCGTCCTAATCTCGTTCTTCTGACTGGACTTCGCTCTTTCTCTAGTAAGTATGAGTGGCTTGAATCTGACATAGAACCCATCTTCGGTAACTATGTCGACGGTGTCATCGATCTTTCCCCTGTCCCGGCGTATCTGCCTTCTAATGTGATCCTGCATCATCTGATGCCCAATGAATTCAGTTAGAGCATCGGCACCCAGAACGTCAATAACTCTGAATCTTATTTTGACATGCATCTTGGAGAAGTCGCCATCGAGTTCATTCTGCATGATCTCAAAGTTACGGCCGATTAGCATATCTGGCTCTTCGGCCAGTGTCTCTCCGATTACCCTGAAAGACCAGGGGTTCCTAGGAGCCCTGATAGAGTACCAGCGCTTTGACTTCCACTTGTCCCTCTGCTTACGTGCCGCTGCCCTTGCCTTTGCACCTTTTGCCATGACAACAACCTCGTACTTCGGGGGCTACCCCGCTCGCAAGCCGTGCGACCTACCCTTACTATTTGAAGCAAAGCCCCGAGAGAAGATGTGGCTTCTCCTACGAGCCTTCAAGATATAGTGTCCTCTGGGCTTAATGTGGGCCTACTCAGTGCTACTTGGAGAGTCCATGCAAGCGGCCTTGATGATTTGGAAATAATCGAAAGTGGACTACAATGGCTAACAGGTGGATGCTGTGAAGTAATTTGGAAAAGGGAGAAGTCGTTTCATGGCCCTCCCCAGCATGTGGCTATAGCTAGGACAGAGAAAAAGCGAGAAGCGAGGAGTTGTTTCAGCAGGCTTGGGGCGGATGTAATGAGTCAGCTTTCGGAAGAAGGCATAGGGAAGAGGGTAGATGATGAGAAAACGATTCATGTGAGGATTTCTCTATCAGAACTATGCAGGGGGGAGATCAAACTGATAAAATCTGGGAGTCGTAGTTCAACGGTCAAGGGGACGTTCAAGATTGAGGCTTATCCAGGTGATGATCCAATAGATGTGGCTTCACGACTGGTGAGTGAACTGTCTCGTGAAAGATGATTGTAGGCCTTGAGAGAGCAAGAGTTCAAATGCCCCAATCCTTGGGAAAAGGACGAAGGATATGACTCACGTAGTTACAAGTGCCTGTGTTGATCACAAATACCAAGACTGCGTTGCAGTTTGCCCAGTTGAGGCATTTAAGGAGGCAGACACCTACTTAGTTATCGATCCCGATGAGTGCATAGATTGTGCTGCATGTGTGACAGAGTGTCCTGTGGAAGCAATTTTTGCCGATACTGATCTGCCGGACGAGTTTGAGGAGTGGTTGGACAGGAACGAGGAGGAATCTCTCAATCTCCCTATTGCCGAGGGCGACTCACCAGTTCTAGCCTAGGTTTTTGTCTTCATTTGTTGGGACATAGGTTCATGAGGAAATAACACGGGGCGCTTAGCATGGCACGCACGGTGGACCTAGGTGGAATGCGGCATGGGACTGAGCTTCTCAAGAGGGGTTTTGCAAAAATGCAACAGGGTGGCGTCGTTATGGACGTCGTCACTCCGGAGCAAGCACACGTTGCTGAGGATGCAGGAGCGGTTTCTGTAATGGCCCTAGAGAGGGTTCCCGCTGACATTCGATCTATGGGAGGGGTGGCCAGAATGAGTCATCCCGACATGATTAGCGAGATAATCGAAACGACCAGCATCCCAGTAATGGCGAAAGCCAGAATTGGTCATGATGAAGAGGCGCGGGTCCTAGAAAGCATGGGAGTCGATATGATTGACGAATCTGAGGTTCTGACGCCAGCAGACCCTTTCTTCCACATTGCCAAGAGTGGTTTCACAATCCCATTCGTATGTGGATGCACGAATCTTGGAGAAGCTGTCAGGAGGATCGCTGAAGGTGCTGCAATGATTCGGACCAAGGGGGAAGCTGGCACTGGTAACGTTGTTAGTGCTGTCCAGCATGCTAGGTTAGTAAAAACGGAAATTGAACATGCGATAGGCTTGGAAGATTCGGGAATAGAAGAGATGGTTGAGATCATCATGAATGGTTATCGAAGGATGGAGCCTTCCTCGGAGTTTGCAATAAGCCCGAAGGGGACTCCTTTTGGTTCAATGAAAGAGCTGAGAAAGGAGGTGACTTCGGTACTTGGGGAGGTCATAGAATTTGGCAGGCTTCCCGTAGTCACTTTTTCTGCTGGAGGAATTGCCACTCCTGCTGATGCAGCCTTGATGATGAGCCATGGGATGGATGGGATTTTCGTAGGATCCGGGATTTTCAAGAGTTCTGATCCAACGAACACTGCAGAAGCCATCGTCATGGCAACGCACCACTTTGACGACCCATCAATCGTGAGGGATGCATGCAAGATGGTTGGAGAAGCGATGCCCGGACTGGAGATCGACGATCTTGAGGTTAGGCTTGAAGAACGTGGATGGTAATTATTCTCCGCGTCCTCTGAATGATTTGGGCTTGCGTAGCCTCTTGCGGATTGAGGGCTTTTCCCCCATAGCGGCAGGGGAGCCTTGGGCGTCCCCGGACATTGAGCCGCCCAGTGTTAGACTTCCTTGGCTCAGTAGCTGCTCAGCGAGGGAGTCGGCTAATTCATTATCTTGATCCGGAGTCTTCAATGCGTCCTTCACGGATTGGTTATGATCCCTTATCACCCTCTCCCTCTCTTCCTTTCTGGCCTTCATTTCGTCTCTGGCCTCGTTGACCTCCTTCAGTAGAATCTCAATTTCGGAATGTATGCTATTTGCTGATTCCCGTGATTCTACAAAAATTGAGTGAAGCCTATCTCCTTCGGACCTGAGGAAGTCTCTCTCCTCCAGCATGGGCTTAACCTCCTCCCAAATCGCATCTGCCTCCTTGTGGGCATCTGTCATGGCCTTATGCTGGGCATCGGCCTCTGCCTTCAGGGACTGGATTGTGCTTTCTAAATCTCCCAAATCTATCTTTATGTTCTCGAACTCTGCTGCGGCAGGGAGTAGCTCATCCCTCCTGGCAATTAGTGATTTTAATTCTCTGAGAATTCTGTTCTCGGCCTTTAGGGTTAGAGTCCCGTCAGTCATTATTCTGTTCTCTATACTGCTTATCTTTGCTATTGTCTCTGAAAGTGCAACCACTCCTGTCTTTGCCTTTCCTTCCTCACCCTTCTTGCCCCTCTTGTTTGAAATTATTTCCCTAATCCGGGACTGAATAGCGTCCCTCTGATTCTGATGTGACTTGGCCCTTGCCCTGACTTCTTTCTGCTCATTGAGCTTCTCTTCGATGGAGGTTCTGAGCTCCTTCCCCTGATCCTGTACCGAGTTCCTAGAATCTGCGGCCCTTCTAGCAGATTCGTTGTGAGCGGCCCTCTGGTCCCTCATTCTCCTCAGACGTGTCTCCATAGCATGTAGCCTTGTCCTGAGATCATCATCAGGACTGCTCTCATCGCTTTGCATGATGCGTCGAAGTGGGTCTCACTATTGAATGGAACTATGTATCAAAGACCCAATAATGAGCTGGCAAATGGCATTATTGGTGAAAGTACGACAATAGCAGCACCGGCCATGAACATAGCCCCAACGGTTCTTCTCAGCCTAGTGGTCAAGTCGTTTCCGACCTGGACGTTGAGAACCCTTCCTGATATCAGATTACCCGAGTCGTCCTCTAACCTGACAGTCACTGTGGCTTCACCCTTGATCGAAGGGAGCAGACTTTGCCACACTATCCCCGTATGATTGGTCATTTCCTGCATTTCCAAAGAAAGAGATGTGGATGACATTGGGTCGAAGGAGGCGTCAAGGGGCAGTGACCTAAGTTTGTACACACACTCATTGGGTTTGAAATCCGGGGTCTGTATCTTCAGGAAGAGATCTTTGGATTCCCCACTCCTATTGAGTACAAATGCAAAGAGGTTTGCCTGACCGACGACTAAATTCTCCATATCGACATCGAACCAAAAGCCTCCGTCTGACCTGCTCACGCCCCTCCTCATCCTCATTCGATCATAGAGTCTGAAGAATGGTTTGCATTCACTTCTAGCATGCATCAGCAGCCTATCCCATGTTTCCTCGCCAAGCTCAGGGTGGTTGAATAGCCCCTCTATTGCGGGACTCTCGACAAACATTTCCAGCGAGTCTATGAACTCAGACTCGGAAATCAATGCGGACCTTCTAAGGTGAAGGAGGTGGAGTAGTGATTCTTGAAGCTCGGAGATTCCCACTCCTTCTTTGAGGCCACCCCTAACAGTTTTGATGTACTCAGAAATCCTGATCGTCAGAAGTGGGTCGATATGTGCCTTGATGACATCATTGAATGGACGGTTCAGAAGAGCGGGATGAATGGGAGGCGAGAATGCCTCGAGCATCCCCCATGGCTCAGAGGCATTGAATCTGGCTCGGTGAGATATTAGATGAACCCCCTGTCCCGCCAGCAGTGATCCTGTAGAAAATGAAATCAATATCGGCATACCAGTGTCGTTATTTGATAGCCAGAGGCTCGTCGCCAGGAGTACTGCAGAAATTATCATCAATGACGAGGTCGCAGTTATCTGTCTGATTGAGCCATCTATCGTAGCCCTCATCTCAGCATAACCATGGGAGCTACGGAAAGTAATTCCAGAGGACGTCAATGACTCTGCCTCCAAATGGAAGATTTGGCGAGAATATGACATCATCCGGAGAAGGGAAGAAAGAAGAGCGATATCTGCGATTATGATTAGTAGTGTCAATGCGTATGTGGCAGTCACTAGGCTCAGTCCACCCGAGGCATCTCTGAGGTGGCTGTCCCACCACTGATTGTCAGTCTCCCCATAGGACTGGGCCACCCCAAACAACACAATTGCGAAGAGCGGGAGCAAGAGCACCAGTCTAGCACCACCACTTATCAGAACTCTATCCAATGTAATCAGTGAGCCTTCCCTTTGCCTCAATGCGACCTCTTTCCAATCACCGCTTCCACCACTGATGGACAAAGTTGCTGTCTCCAGCTTAGGAGCAGGGGGTGTGAAATCAGAGATTTCGTCGGCTAAGTCCTCCAAGCTGTCTTCATCGATCAAATTACTGCCCCCCAACTCTCACCAGTATCTTTCTTGATAATATCTCAGATATCTCGATACTACTTCCATCGCAAAATATTTCTGATTCGCCCTTTACAATGACTGAACCAATATTTAGCCCGATTCCTTTGAGTGTCATCTTGTCTGTGGAGTCCAAAGCTATGACCTCTACTGTTGACTCCATCCCAAGGGGGGCGCTGCTGATTGGAAGAAGTAGGTTTGAGTGGTCTAATTCAATGGACCTCTGGATTACCGGTATCTTCTTGCCCGCGAGGTTTCTATCGGGATAGCCCAACATTCTATCTATTGCAGCTTCTAGTTCGGGAGTCATGTCATGCTCCATCTTGCATGCAGCCTCACTCACGTCACCAGTGTAGCCTATCACATCGGCAAGGAGTATTTCGAGTAAGCCCTCTCTTCTCTTTATACTGGCCGCAATGTGAAATCCAGAAGGAGTCAGCCTACAACCCCTGTAGGGGATATGAGTTACCATATCCCTAGAGGCCAGCCTCTGGATCATCTCAGTAGCCGATGCTGGGCTAACACTCATGATATTGGCTAATTCCGTTGTCTTGAGCATGGCACCTGGTTCCGAGTTTTGAAACTCAAACATCCTCTTGAGGTACATTTCCTCGTATTCGCTTAGATCGCTCAACCCGACACCCCCTCATTCAATGCCATGAATTCGGCCCTGCATGCGGGACACCGCGACATTACAGGCCTTCTAACCATTGGCACCTTTAACCTCTGCTCACACGAAGGGCAACTCAGAATTTCTTCTGCCGAGCTAGAGCTGAGGATTCTCGGGGATTCTGAATTTTGAGTGGTTTGACCTTGGAAGTCGTCACTTGGTTCTTCCTCTCTATCTTCATTTGCATTCTCTTGGCCCCCTACTTGGAATTGGTTGGTACATGACGGGCATTTCACCCCGCCAACATGGGATTTGGGGACACTGAGCCTCTGCTCACATGTAGGGCACGAGACCTCCATTTTCTGGACCTCGGCCCTTCTCTCAATTCTTGATTCCCTCCTAACCTTGAATGATCCCTCTTGAGTGGAGGGGGTCCTCTCAGAAATTACTCTCCAAACCGCCAAAACGACCATTACGACAACTAGTCCGATCACAGAGCCGAGAAGTGCGGCGGAAGTATCGAATGGTAGTTTGAAACCCTCAGCCGGAGGGTCACGAGTCTGTATCTGGATACTCTGCATGGCGGAGTCATCCCCTGAAATCCAGATGATCTCGACTATAGCATCCCCCTCATCAGGCCAAATTGGAACAATGAGAGAATAACTCGATTCTTCGCCTGATGACATTGGAAGGGTCTGAGAAGTGGACAGGATTAGGCCGTCTGATTGCCTGATGGCGGAAATCGTCCCAGGTAAAGTTTCTGAAATACCAGAGTTTGCAATTGCGCATTCAATCACGAGTGAATCGCCTGGAATCGCAATCTCTGGCACTGTGGAGCAAGTGGAAACAGAAGGAGAGGCGACTGGTGGTGTTAATTGATGTACGAAGCTAGTATGTTCGGATGGCATCCACCCCATGGGCGAGATGGAGAAGGATATTGAGTCGGCATCGGGATTCCCGAAGTCGAAGGACATGTCCCTTACGCCCGGCGATAATGTGGCACTATGGGCTTGTGTCCCTTTCAACATGCCCATATTGTACAAGTCGGCAACAATCTCGACGTTTCTTGAATGGCCATCCGAGAGCAGTACTGAAATTCCGATCTGAAGTCCGTCTGAAAGGGTCCAGCTCTCACTTTCCACAATCAATCCCAAGGACTGTGTAGGAAGTGATTCCACAACTATCAACCCAGATAAATCATCACTGACCTTATTTGCAGAGCTTACTATACCCCACTGAATCTCAACCTGCCCTGTTGTATTCAGGGAGAAAGTAGTGGAGACATCTCGACTCGAACCTGGGCTGATGTTTACAGCCTCGCCCGAGATATTTGAAGACCAATTCTCGGAAAAGAGAACCATTGATACCTCCCCGGAAGAGTTTCCCTGATTATGTACCAGAATCGATGCCGTCAGGAAATCCCCCAAATGAGCAGGCTCACCGACTATTGCAACCTCATTAGAGCCAGCAGGGACGAAGTAGTCATTGCTAGAGTTGCTTGAGCTCCCCGAATAAAATACGGTTGCATCACTAAGTGGCACGTCATTCAGGGAAATCGAGTCGTGAAGAGGGAGAGTGAGGGAAGCCGAGAATGCTAACATAGCGGTCAGTAATGGTCCGAGAGAACTCAATATGTGGTTCTCTGGGCCCTCGCTCATGTTATTCGCTCAGAAAAGGGGCCGTATCAATCAAACCCCTATCAAGGTCACATAGTGACCTTTAACCGAGTGTCCCGGGTGGGCCGGATGGTTATGGACGCAGAAGAGCTACTAAGGGTCAAACCCGAGGAGTTGGCCGAGGGACTACTGGCCAGATGGAGGGTCCTAGACGAACAGCTTCCTGGAGTAATCAGGAACCTCGAGGCTGAAGAAGATGCCCTTTCCCCCAAGGTAGAAAGGGCCGTAGAGTCTCATAAATCGGCCAATGAGAAGGTTTCTAGCTTGAAAGATGAGAGGAATGAGTCTCAGAATTTAGCTCGATCGTTATTATCCAAAGTAAGGAAGTCTGGGGATAATTTATCTGAAACCGGCGGAATGGTGAATCTTGACCCGGGATGGAAAAAGGAGAAGCTGCTAGAGGAACTGGAGGGGATTGAGTCAGAAATAGAGACTTCGGCCCTTGATCACAAATCCGAAGGAAGGCTAATTACCCGGAGGAAGAAGCTGATTGAGGAGAACGAGAAGTGGCTCAAAGACAGGAAAGACGCTAATCCCGAGATGGCCGAGTATGTCGGGGCGCGAAGAGAAATGGTGGACAACTTCAGGAGGTCCGAGAAGGCCCATACAAGGATGCTGGACGGAGTGAAGAAGGCTCAGCCACTATACGAGAAGAAGACTGCCCTACAGGGCGAAATTAGAGATGTACGTAGGCAGTTGGACAGGGCCAAGGAGTTGCTATCTCAGTCTTCCAGAGCGATTGAGCATTGGGAAAGGCGCCTCAAAGATGGATTCGGGGACATTGGTTCGGGACATGACGACCTCCTGGCGGACATGCATAGGGTCATGTCCGGAGGGGCATCCTCGTTTTCCAAGAAAGGGAGAAGAAACGCACGTAAGGGAGGCGAGGAGGAATGAGCAATTCAGAGTCATCCTTCGAGGATTTGGAGGAGCTAGATGGCCATGAATTGCAAGAAATGTTTGGTGGCCTAGAGAGACAGATTAGATCTCTCGAGAGTCAGAAGAGGGAGCTGAGAGAGGAGAGGGGAGACTTGGTGGGCCAAGTCAAGATTCTTCGTGGTGCAGTCGGACAAATCGAGGGAGCTAATTCTGAGAGGAGGGGGCTACTGAGAAAATTCCACGAAATCAGAAAGGTAGCCGATAAATCAAGATCAAAAAGAGATCGGGTGAATATCCTCATCCCCCCTCCTGTTGATGTCCTCAACGAATGGTTATCTGAAACACACAGGAGATTGACCACGATTGATAATGATCTCACGGCAGTACCGACCCTTCCCCGAGAGCTTGATGCTTTTCGTAGATTCTTCGAAATTCAAGCTGCAATTTTAATGAAGGCGGAGTCTGAGACAGCCCACTCTGATTATGTCAGCAGTGTTAAGAAAATGAAGGAGATTACTTCGAAACTAGATCAGGGCAAAAAGGAAAACGAAGGCGTGACTAGCAAGGCACTGGAAGAATCGGGTGTCGAGTCCGAGGGGATTTCTAGATCGGATATCAGAAAGACTAGCAATAGGATATCCAAGATAGATAAGAGGCTAGAGAGAATTGAGTCCGAGAGGCGAGTGCTGAGGAGGGAGCTTGGAAGAGTAAAGGCATATCGAAGAGTCACAGGGGGCAGAAATAGGAAGGTCCGCTTCTCAGAGATAAAGGATAAGGCGAAGACGGGCGGGAAGTTGAGTACTGTTGAGCTAGACGCTTTGTTGGGCTCGGGTAGCCTATCGGATCTTGCATCCCCCAAATCAGAACCATCCGAGGAGAAAGTGAACGAGACCTCCACGGGTCGTCGGAGAAGGCGTTTGGGAGTTTCCAGGAGAGGTCCGAGAAAGGGAAATCTCGCCAGTAAGAGGGAAGACTAGAATTCGTCGACCTGCTATGCCCTTATATGGAATTTCAATCTCGCAAACAAGGAGGAATTGCTGTGGAATACTCAGAAGTACGCGAGTTGTTTCAACCGGTGTGCCGATCCATGGAGTCTGATCTGGACGGGAGGAAGGAGGACAGGGACGAGTTCAACGCCAAAGTAAGAACCTACTTGGACAGTAGAAATGAAGTAAATAGGCAGGTTAAGGAGCTGATTTCGGAAGTTAGGAGTCAGAAGGAAATTAGGGATTTGGCGAATTCAAAGGTAAAGGAGTTGAAGATAGTCAGGTCCGACAAATCTGATGAGTTGAAGGTAGTAAGAACTGAGCTAAGATCCAAGCTGGCCGAAGATGACCATAATGGAAAGAGGGAGAAGCGGCCGTCTGGCCCGCCCCCATCAAAAATTAGGTCGAAGATGGATGCATTGGAGAGGAAGTACGAAAGAGGTGGGTTCACGGGTGCAAGTGAGAAGAAGTTCTTCAGAGAAATGAAGAAACTAAAGCAGGAATTGACTGAAGCGATTGAAAGGAACAAAGCCAGCGGAGGCCTAGGCGATTTGAAGACGAAGGTTAGGGAAGCCGAGAGGTTGCAAGAAGATGCCCATAATCGAGTAGAGAGGGCAGTAATGGAGGCGCAAGAGGCGCATGACTTGATGGTTGAGTTATCGGACGAGGTAGATAGGCTAAGGGAACGTGCTAATTCGGCACACTCAGGACTTACAAAGTCAAAGAAGGAGGCTGATGCACTCCACAATCTGTACATCGTTTCACTGAGGTGTATACACTCCATGCAGGATCTTATGAAAGCCATGGACGCAAGAGAAGGAGGGCTGGCTGATGGTGAGAGCAAGACCGAAGTTACTGACTTGATGTCGAGACTGATGTCTGGAGATACTCTTTCCACGGACGAACTTATGGCATTGCAGAGGAACTAGTCGGCAATTGGAAATGTCCTGCCGTTCCCGCCGTGCAAGATTACCCCCTCCCTCCCTTGAGTGTCGACAATCCAACCAGGGATTCCAAGTATCTTGTTGGATACGGATATTGAGTTGGTGTCGATTCTCCACCATTCGAGCATTATGCTCCTAACTGGTCCTTCTTCAGATTCGCCGCCGCCTTGTATTTTCTTGTCGAGTATAGATGGCAATCTATCCGATAGTGAGTCTTCTGTTAGCCATTTACTAATTGGTGGTTCGACCATTCTAATCATGACCTTTGCATCTTCCGATATTATTTCAGAGAGCCCCAGTGATGAAGCCCATGGGTCCTCAATTACTTCCCAACTTGAGGGTAGCTTATCCCCATCTGGGCCAGTCAGAGAGCCCTCAATCTTCCAAAGTTTAGCTTTGAGCAGGATCGGCGAGGTCAGAGAGCCTTCCCTACCTGATTGGACTAGCCAGGAGTCAATGTCCACAATTGCTGGAATGATTGGTATTTTTCCATCATCTTCTGGTGGATAGTCAATGGTGGCCTTTGAATCGCCCACTTCAATAGGGGTCTGCGTCCGTACAACTAATTCCCCTGAAATTACTGCATCTCCTATCCATCTAGAGAGTTTCTCAGGAGGCCATACTACTAATTCGATCCCAGATGGGATTTTGTCTTGGAAGCCCTTTGGTAGGTCGCGTTCACAAAGTATCCAATTTCTTCCAAGGGGGGCATCGACACACCATCTCTCAAAATCGGCACCGGAAATCGGCACAATACCAGTCTCGACATGCCAAACGAAAACCGCTGATTCGCTGGAGATTCCAATCTCAGGAACCTTCTCTGCAATGCCCAATAATCTGAACTCGGGAATTTCAATTGTCTCTGGCGGTGGTTCCATTCTAACTCCTCTGGACGAGAGGAGTGCGCGAACCGCTTCTTCCATATTGCTCAGGGAGGGGTATCACCCTTGAATGGTATAGGCCTGTAACACCTTCGGAGCGGGTGATGTGGGGTGTAATGGATACGGCTAGAGGTTTGACTGGAGCGAAAGTAGGTCACTTTGCCCGGGGTCGATGACGCAAAGAGCACTGACTGGGAAGGGCTTTGCACATGCGGCTCCTAGTTCCCTATTCACCATGCTAACCCTGTGGACCGTTATGTTCGGGTGACTCTCGGCCATGCTATCGATGAATTCCCCGGGACAGTTGGCAGCTAATATGACTAATCTGGCCTCGCCCTTGGCGCAGGCACCCATTGTCTCCCTCTGGCCGAATAGTATCTTTCCTGTATTCAGGCCCTGTTTTAGATTTCTACCTAGGTCCATTTTAATTCCACCTTTTCCTCATGCCTCTTCGGGGATGTAGTACAGATCTACACTGCCGGTACCGAGTGCTATTGGCTGTCCGACGACGATGTTCTCTGTTACTCCCTTGAGTTGGTCCCTCTCTCCGATTATCCCGGCCCTCAATAGGTGAGTGACCGTGACTTCGAAGGCCGAACGAGCCAATATGCTGTGCTTGGTACCGCTTACACCGTGCCTACCAATTGCCCTTACTCCGCCCTCGCTAGTCATGACATCGGCAACCATCAGAAGATGTCGGACATCCACGTCTAGCCCGGCCCCTTCCAGTGTATCGCTCATCTCGTTGATTATTGCCTGTCTGGCGGCCTCTATGCCGAGATAAGCATGGATCTCGTTGATGTTATTGGTGTATGTTCTAGCACGGTCGATACCTGCAAACTCACTGACTTTGGCCAGGTTAGAGCCGATTGTGGAGATGTAGTACTCGCCATTTTCGCCCGCTTGTACGTTTGCGCGCTCAATGCCTCTGATTCCCTTAAGTTGCAATTTCTTTATCTTGTCCTCCAACTGCAGGAGATCGGTGTATGTTGTTGGGTCTGTGGCAAGAGTTTCGAGGTCCTCCTCCTTCGAAATTCCAGGAATGATCTTGAGTTCCTTTGGTTTCTCGTCGGAGTCTGCCTGAATGAAAAGTCTCAGTGCTCTTTGCAACTTATCCCTGACCTCAGCACCGTTCATATTCTTCAATCTCATGTTTGAGTTGTTCAACTTGAGACTCAAATATCTCTGAGCGACCTCGACATCGATGTTCGCAATGTCGCTTGTCGTAGTAGCCTCCAGTCCTGCGGCAATCCCCCTGACCAGTTTCTCATTGGTCCTCAGGGGCTTACCCTTGCTGTTGAATTCCTCGAGGAATATTCTCATCGTAGGTGTGTTTGGAACTTTCCGAGCGTCGACAATTTCAATGATTCTTGGTAGACCCTGTGTGACGTTGACGGTAGCCACACCCGCGTAGTGGAAGGTTCTCATCGTCATCTGCGTCCCTGGCTCTCCAATGGACTGGGCCGTTGTTATTCCAACCGCCTCATGGGGGTCGGCAGTGGACCTAAGGAGAGAATCTCTTGCCGATTGTACTACCTTTCTGGCCTTGGCTGGGGTTATCTTAGATTCGCCGCGTGATCTTATTCCCTCGGTCAAATCCATGATCATCCTCGGTGTGAGGACGATGTTTTCCTTCTCGCAAGCCGATTGGAGTTGCACATATATCTCATCGTGATGGTCTACATCCCTCATCACCTGTACCATCTTATCCTCGGAGTCGTAGATCTGGAGTGGCATCATGGACTTACGCCTTCGACGCGAGGCCGCAGACTTCCTGCGCACCATCGTCTTCTCTGTTGAAGCTGCAGCGGACCTAGCTGACTTCGAAGAAGATGCCATGAGGTCATGGATTCTCTGTGCGGTCCCTGAATCGATACCGCAAATCTGTGCGATCTGACCTGCTGTCAGAATCTTCACATCGTCCCACTTCCTATCGTCTGCAAGTTTGTGAGCATATTCCTCATCGATCTGAAGATCCATCAGTTTCTTCTTTGTTGCACTCTTGACGACCATCAGTTACCACCCCCTAGGGCATCGTCTAGTACCTTGGAAACATCGAACGGCATCCCTCCACGACTTCTTGCTGGATCTACGCCGTCCTCTCCGTATTCGAACTGTATGATTCTGTCGGCTGTATTCCTTACAGACCCCATTCCGTCGTTTGCGACCTTGAGATCATCCATAGCGTTGATCAGCCTTCTCTGCATGTATCCGGACTTAGCCGTTCTGACTGCAGTATCGACTAGCGACTCTCTGCCTGACACGGAGAGCATGAAGAATTCTGTGGGCTCTAGGCCTCTCTTGAATGAGGATCCGACGAATCCCTTCTCCTCTGCTCCCTTAGCATTGCGCGGGAAATGTGCCAACACTCGATCTTGATAGCCTCGCTCTAGCCTCTTACCCCTTACCTTGGGCTGACCTATTGATCCAGCCATCATTGCCAGGTTGTCCATGGACCCCCTGGCACCCGATGTCGCCATCATTACGGCAGCGTTGTCCGAGCCAAGGTATGACTTAGCGATGTTTCCTGATTCGGTCTTGGCCTCGTCTAGGATCATCAATATGTTCTCCTCTAAGGTCTCCATCGGAGTCCTGCCGGGCCTTGACTCGTACCTTCTACCATCCTTTCCGAACTTTGCTAATTCTTCATCGACAGCATCGCTCCCCTTCTTGTTGATTTTAGAAATCTCTAATTTTGCCTCTGGAGGAAGGTCTTCATCGTCTATCCCAGTGGTGAAACCCATAGATGTGCATATGGAGATCGTCATCCTAGTCATTCTGTCCAGGAACTCTGCACCCGCATCTGGACCGTGGGTATGAACAACAGCGTCCAGTAACCTACCATCCTCTGCACCAATTCCTCTCTTGTCTATGGTACCTGAAACATCCCCTTTAGTCACCTTCACGTTGTCGCCGATTCTACTTATGTAATCCAAATTGAATCCTTCGGGAACAATCAAGCTGAGTACATCGCTACCGCGATATCCTATTACTCCATTCTCCTCTACTTCCGGAGGTAGTTCTCCGTCCCAGTTAGTATCGCCAAGAACCTGCATTACCAGATTCTTCGGCAAGACCCTATCACCGTGAGTTAGGAGATAAGCTCCTGAAATGTGGTCGTGAATACCTCCAATGACGCTTCCGCCGTACCTTGGAGTGATTATGTGCTCCTGCACACGCATCAGTATCTTAGCCTCGGCTCTAGCTTCCTCACTCTGAATCACGTGGAGGTTCATCTCGTCGCCATCGAAGTCAGCGTTGTAAGGTGTACAATCAGCGAGGTTGAATCTGAACGTCTTCCCGGGCATTACCCTGACCTCGTGAACCATCATCGACATGCGGTGTAGAGAAGGCTGCCTGTTGAATAGAGCCACATCTCCGTCTATCAAGTGACGCTCTACAACTACGCCAGGCTTGGGGTTTCCATCCAAGTCATGAGTGCTTAGTCTGTCCTCGACATCAGTACTGTAGGTATTGCCGTATTCATCTTCGATTTCGGGGCTCCCGCAATGGGGGCACTTGCACTCAAGGTGTTCTGGCAAGTATTGCCCTGGGTTTTCCATTTCCCACTTCCACCTGTAATGAATTGCAGCCCTTGGATCATTATCGGGAAGAAGCAGTCCCCGTTCATCCTCGGCTCTGAGGTTACGGAGAGTTGTTTCTAGGTCAACAGCCCATTCCTCTTCGAGATCTCCTATCGAGTTTCTCCTCATTTGCCTCATTAGCTCCAGCCCTGGAAGGAAGTTCGGGGCTGGTAGTACTTCGTTGAGGTCAGGTCTGTAGCCAGTGTAGGGCTCATCTTCACTTCCCGAGTGGCACTCTGGATTCAGACACCTGAAACCAGACCAGATAAATTTAGTTCGATCAGTTATTCTGACTCTGAACTTATCTCCCCTGATGATGTAGTTAACACCGGGGTGTACGTCAGGGCCTCGTAGAATCATCTGCCTTAATTGCTCCCTGTTCCTGCTAGTGACACGAATAGGGACCGTTAGTTCCTTGGCGGTTTGAGTTGGGATGCCGACCTCGTTAATTCCAAGATTTGGATCTGGACTGATTACAGTCCTAGCACAGAAGTTTACCCTCTTCCCAGAGAGATTGCTCCTGAATCTGCCTTCTTTACCCTTGAGCCTCTGTGCTAGAGTCTTCAGGGGCCTTCCTGAACGGTGCCTCGCAGGCGGAATTCCACTTGTCTGATTATCGAAATATGTCGTGCAGTGGTACTGCAAAAGCTCCCATAGGTCCTCTACTATCAACTGAGGAGCGCCGGCGTCACGGTTTTCCCTGAGGCGCTGGTTAATCCTGAGAACATCGACTAACTTGTGTGTAAGGTCGTCCTCCGACCTATCTCCACTGTCTAATGTGATTGAAGGCCTAACTGTGATCGGTGGAACTGGTAGAACTTTCATTATTGTCCACTCAGGCCTTGCTGCGTCCTTATCCATCCCAAGGAAAATAAGGTGCTCATCTGGAATCCTCTCGAGCCACTCTCTGATGTCACGGGCATTGAGTTTGTGCTCGCCCTTGTTCTCTTTCTTCTCCTTGAAGGTTGAGGGCTTGTCCAAGATGATCTTGCCTTGCTCACTTCCACAATGCATGCAAATTGTCCTCTTCTTGCTAGAGCATTCCTTCTCAATGTCCTTGATTACGTTCTTGAATTCGGATGAACCGACTCCATGCTTGATAATGACGTCCTTTACCTTCTCTTCATAGTAGTCCTGCTCAGACTTCTCAGGATCCACCGGGTGGGTGTCGGGTTTGTCATGGAGGAGTATCTTGCTGCATGTGTTGCATGTCGACTTAAGGCACGTCTTGATCAGATTAGTGAAGCCAATGTGCATTACTGGCAGCTCCAGGGCTATATGGCCAAAGTGACTAGGGCACTCGTCGTGCTTGTTACCGCAGGTCTCGCATCTTACTCCTGGATCAATGACTCCCATCTTGGGGTCCATCAGGCCCTGCTTGTATGGGTGACCGTCGTCTTTGTATGTGTCAGCAGTCTTGACCTCTACTGAGGACATCTTCCTAATTTCATTCGGGTCCATCAGTGTGAACTTTATTGCCTCTATCCTCTTTGGGATCTTTGCTGCATTTCTAGCACTCATCTTCGGTCCTCCAGTTCAAGTCTCATAGCGACTCCCAGGCTCTTCATTTCATCCAGAAGTAGTTTGAATGCATACGAAGTCTGCACAGAGTGTACATCGGCTCGGTCCCCGCAAGAAGGGCAGACTGTAGTCCGTCTCTTCCAATCATAGTAGGCAATATGACCGCATCTGGGAGTATTGCACACCATAAGTGGCCAGCCATCCGACTCATCTAGGAGTCTGTCCTTGATTACCATCGATGCTCCATGAGAGATAAGGCAATCTCTTTCCATTTCACCGAACCTTAGGCCACCCTGCCTTGCCCTACCCTCGGTAGGTTGCCTGGTAAGAATCTGAACTCTACCTCTGCTTCTGGCGTGTAGCTTACTGCTGACCAAGTGATGGAGCCTCTGATAGTAGATGACCCCTACGAAAACTTCTGCTGGATATTCCTCGCCCGTCTCTCCGCTGACCATCTTCTCTCTGCCGGTGTGATTGAAACCATTCCTTAGCAGACCGGACCTCAGAGACTCCTCCTTCTCACCTGTGAACGCAGTGCCGTCTATCCTCCTTGCCTCCATGGCTCCAACCTTGCCCCCTATCATCTCAAGAACGTGGGCAACTGTCATTCGAGAAGGTATGGCGTGTGGATTTATGATTAGGTCGGGAACTATTCCTTCAGATGTGAATGGCATGTCGTTTTCCTCAACAATTCTGCCAATGATTCCTTTCTGTCCGTGCCTGCTTGCGAATTTATCTCCGAGTTCTGGTATCTTATTTGTCCTCAGAGTTATTCTTACCAGCCGTCCTGAATCCAACGATTCGGTGACAAACACATTGTCGACCCATCCGTGCTCACCATGACGAACCATCATGGATGACTCCCTCCTTTCCTGGGCTTGCAAGAATGCGCCATGGGCTTCCTCAAGGAATCTCGGTGGACTAGTCTTGCCGACCAGTACTGCTGAGTCTGAACCCCCGCTTGTGAGGTATTCTTCGGGTACAGGGAGGCCGTCCCTCTCTAGGTGTGAGTAACTATCGAATGACTTCATGCCCTTGATCTCATCGAGGCCGGTTCCGGGCACCTCTATCCTTTCTTCCTGCCCACCGGGGAATCTGCGGTTCTCAGCATTGTATGTTCGGACAAATGTCGATCTTCCCAATGCTCTCTCGATAGAGGCCTTGTTCATTACCACAGCGTCCTGCATATTGTAGCCATGATGGCTCATTATTGCAACAACCAGATTCTGGCCCCCGGGCCTACTGTTGAAATTGGTAGTATCCATTGCGCGGGTACCGACGAGGGATCTCTGCGGATAATGCATGATATGGGCTCTTGTGTCGGGCCTTAGGCGGTAGTTCGCACTGGGAAGTCCGAGGCTCTGCTTGACCATCGCGGTCCCTCCAGTAACTCTCGGCGTAGAGTTGTGCTCCGGATAGGGTACAAGCGCTGCGCATACCCCGAGGATTAGCTGGGGGTCTATTTCCACGTGAGTGTAAACTAGTACTGTGTGGCCTTTCTTCTCTTTCTTCCTTAGGACGTCAATGTCTTCTTGATGATAATTGAGTGGAACTGAGAACTTCTCGGTTACAGTCGAGCCATCTGGCATTTTCACGTCAACGGATAGTCTGGCCTTGGAAATCTCCTCGTCTCCAAGATTCATCCACGTCACCATCGAAGGATCGATTGGGCGCTTATTCTTGGGTGAAACTTCGGGAAGATCGAATGGCCTCGGCGCTACTAGGAGGTCTTCTTCCTCTTCTGCGTCGACCCACTCAATGACGCCTGATGACACCAGATCCGAGAAGTTAATCTCTCCTGAACGAAGTCCCTCTAGGTGGAACTTTGAAAGTGTCAATGTACCATCCTCTAGAACCAGTAGGGGGCGCATTATTCTCCCTCTGTCTGTATTGATGAAGACATCCCTGTTTTCCGTGTCGTGCCTTATGCTGACTTCGGGCCTTATCCTGCCAGAACGACGTCGGCGCTTGAACTGCGAGACGAGTTTGTTCGGCCTCTTGTGGAGGCCGAAGATATCTCCGTTGACATGTATCCTGGAGCCGTCGGCCCAGCCCTCTGGACTAGGGTCGACGCCTGCCTCAACTAAGAGTTCCTTGACATCTCCCTCGGCTACCTCCTCTGAAACATCTATCATCTGAGCTGCATTCTTTACAAGTCCGCAATTTTGTCCCTCGGGGGTTTCGTTTGGACAGAGCCTGCCCCAGTGAGTGGGATGGAGGTCCCTTGCCTCGAAGTGAGGTTGACTTCTTACGAGGGGGCTTGTTACTCTACGCATGTGAGAAAGAGACGCAAGATATGTTGTCCTGTCCAGAAGCTGGCTGACTCCAGATCTACCTCCGACCCAGTTACCTGTGGCAAGAGCGTGCATTATCTTGGAAGTTAGGACATCCGGCCTTAGGCAGGAGTTTATTTTGAGCTCTCTCTTCCTGTTGTGATGTCTTTCGAGTTGGTACTTGAGGTCCCTCGCTAGGCCTTGGACTCCGACCCTAAAGAGGTCCTCCATCAAGTCCCCTGCTAAACGGACCCTCTTGTTGGCGTAGTGATCTTTATCGTTGGGATCCCTATTGGTGATTGCCATCTCAAGCACCTGGCGGACTATCCTACCAAGGAATATTGCTTTCTTGGTCCTTACTTCATCATCGGATCCAAGGTGAGGAAGTAGTTCTTTGTCGAGTAGGTTCTGGATACGTGACTCCCTGTATTCCTTCTGTTGCCCGGCCGCGAATTTCTTCTCCAACCAAGCCATAGCCTCCTCGGTGTTATCAACGCCATATTCAGGGTTGTCCTTGACGTCATTCAGGTTGGCGACGGTATACTTCATTGCCTCTACCGGCCCAGCTATTGCAGAGAAAATATCCCTATCGTTCTCCATTCCTAGAGCCCTCATTAGTAGGACCACTGGTATTGCGGTTGTACCGGCGCTTGGAATTTTTACCATCAACATTCCATCTCTTCGCTTCTCGACGTTGATTGGCTTCCTTACGCCGTCCTTCTGTGAGAATATCTTCGCCACTTCGGTCTCATGGGCGTACTTCTTATTCTTCTCAACGGTGACCCGGTTGGGTGCCAGATCCTCCATGGAAATCAGGACTCTCTCGGTTCCATTGATTATGAAATATCCACCTGGATCCAGGGGGTCCTCGCCTGCCTTCCTCAGGAGTTTCTTCAGAGTATCTGCATCCTCAGGTATTGTTGTGGGTGATAGTTTCCGGGACTTCTCCTGAGTTCCTGCGATGTGATCGGGGTGAAGATTGCACCTAGCTGATCGAACCATGATTGGAAGGTTTCCAATGTGGACTCCTTCCTCTTCGATGAATCCTAGGTCGGCACCGTCGGTTGTTGGGAGGTCATCCCTGTATATCTTGAAATCCATGTATATGGGAGAGAAGTATGTTAGTTTCCTGAGTCTGCACTCTAGAGGGGTGGCTGGATGCTCCGCACCATTGGCCTCACGGACCGTTGGTGCTCCGAGTCTAATCGCCTTCATCCTGATGTAAATTTCCTTATCGAGTACGTCGAGTTTGATCATTCCCCCTCCGTCTTCTCCTCCGGGAACCTCTGCCAAGGGGTCGTCACTACCGATCCTTATTCCCCTGACTATTTTCTCCATCCTACTGGTCCTTCCATCACCAGGTACACAGTCGTTGTAGGACGCTAATTGGTGGTTCACCATGCTTCTATGCGCGAAATAACTCTTTACTATCTCCTTCATCCATTCCACCTCAGTTGCTCTCCACAATTAGTCGGTAAGCGGTACTAGCGCCCGCTGACCTGCTGTATCTTACTACCTTCACGACCCTGTTTCTCAGCCAACCTGCGGGATAGTCGTCTTCCCTCGTTCCCTCTTCGATCTCGTTCCGCCTCTTTTCTTCCTCGATCTCCTTTATGGCCTGGACGGCTGGATCTGTGATGAGTATCTTTGGAAGTAGTTCCTTGGCTAGACGGGTGTCCCCATGACTGTCCTTCTCAAGCATGCCCCAAGGAGATAGTATTCCTTCCTCATCTTCCTCAGGGATCAAGTTGTGATGAGGGACGAGATGGTGATTTAGGACGTTGAATCTGTCTTCCCCCAGGGGGATGTCTTCATCCAGTAGGGCGCTTCTAGAAATCGTAACCCTGCCAGTCCTGCTCCTCCTCCTAGATGCGGCCTGCTCTCTGATAATGCCCATTATTTTGTCAATCTCGGGAGAGCCAGTCTCCAAGTCTGTCTTCTTGGCGACCTCTTCTACAGTCATCCTCTTGATGGCATCCATGTTTGCATCATCGGCGAGTTTGTGTGCGTGCTCCTCCGAGACGCCCAATTCTATTAGTCTCTTTTTTGTTGAGCTTTTGACTGCCATGTGCGTTCCCCCTGGCCAGCAAAATCAGGGGCCAGTGCTACGTTCAGGAGAGGGCCCGGGGGGATTCGAACCCCCGGCCAC
>DAJH01000042.1:34983-50758 GCA_002498925.1 Euryarchaeota archaeon UBA173
GAACCCCCGGCCACCGGGTTAAAAGCCCGGTGCTCTACCTGACTAAGCTACAGGCCCATGGCTGATGCTGGGCTGTTGGCGGACCGTAGGGGTATTTTTGAACCTACCGGCAAAGGCACTGCTAGCCCGTGACCGGCTGAGCCACCCTAGGGGGCTTGGGAGGCAAACGCTAGTTGGGGCTCGCGGGCATAAAGGTTGTGTGGAATTTAGGTGAGGAAGATGGGAAAAACAAGTCCATTTGACGATTCTACTATTGCGTACGAAGCTCTTGAGTTCTCCGTGGATGGGCTTGGACCTTGGAGCCTGGTCGTTCCTGCGACCGTCTACCCGCCTAGAGAGGACACAAGCATGCTGGCGCAAGCCATTATGTCGCTGGATTTGGAGCCCTCTACCGCAGTTGAGGTGGGTTGTGGGTCGGGTGTTCTCTCCATACTGCTTGCTGAGAATGGATGGGATGTATTCGCGTTTGACGTGAATCCCTACGCAGTTGCGGCATCGAGATCGAACGTCGAGGAATCCGGACATTCAAACAGAGTTACGGTTAACGAAGGAGGAGTGGGAGAGCCTGGTTGGGAAATTCCCAAAGAGGCCAAACTGGTAGTGTGGAATCTCCCATACCTAAATCCCCCTGATGAAGGGGACCTGCAGCTTGAGCCGATTGAAGAGGCTTCGATGACCGATATCTCGGATGGGGGTTGGTCCGCCGAACTGATAAGGCACGTCTCTGGTCGTGATGAAGATGAGTTGCTAATTTTACTATTGATGAGGACTGACCCAAGGAGCCCCAGCAATAAGGAAGATTGGATCAGAAATGGTTGGTCGTGCAGAGTAGTCAGAACCCTAAGGATGGGCGATGAGAAACTGGAGGCTGTTGCATTCTGGAGGCCGGGTTTGGGCGTATCTGCTGTGATTATTGATGAATGCGATTCAACTATGTCGGAATCGTTGTCGCTACCAGGGCGGGGTTGGCAGAGGATTAGATCGAGAAAGCAGGTCTCCGGACACGGAAGGGGGGGTTCAAAGTGGGAATCACTAGAAGGGGACCTTACAGCGACCTGGAGAGTAGCAATGGGGGATGAAACAGAAACTTCGCCTGGGCTAATCCAGACCTCAGTCGGTAGTGCTGTAGCTAGAATCATGGGTTGCAGAACAAAGTGGCCGAACGATCTTATCGATGAGCAGGGAATGAAATTAGGGGGGATAATCGTGGAGTCCTCCAGCAATGAGACGGGTATGCGAGTGGGCATCGGGATCAACGCTACGCCCCGGACGGTTTCTGACGTGCGGGTTTCGGGATGGTCGGAAACTCTAGGTCCTGTATCCTCAGATACTGTTTTCGGCATCATCGATTCATCCCTTTCAGGGATGTTGGAAGTAGTCCCGGGATTGCCGAGTGTTGGTTCGGGGACTCTTCTTGATCTCTCTTGGAGGGGAGTTTCAGCCTCGCTTTCAGAAGGGGTGTCCCCTTCATTCCTAGGAGAAAAGATGAGAGTCGTAGGGCTGGATATGGGAGGTGGATTGATTCTCGAGCAAGGGGGGGATGTTTCGATAGTTACTGATTTGGATACTATTGAGTGGTTCTTCCCCGCCGAATTCTAGGGGGTTTTTCGAGCTCCAATCTTTCCCTAACAAGGCGAATTTTTCCAGACTTTGTGAGAGTTGAGATTAGGGGGTCCGTATTCAGAATGGTTACTGCTTCATCACAATCTGACAAACTGACCCTCAATATGCATAGAGTGTTTTTTTCGGATGTTTGAGAGTCGAAGAGTCGCCATTTTGTATCTCCTAGCAATTCGCTGAGGAGTGATTCAACCGACTTCCTTCGAAAACGGGGGGTTTCGATTTGGAAACCTATCCACCTATGTTTGCCTCTGGCGGCCTTGCCTTGCTTGCTCACGCACGGCGGAGAGGGCATTCACTTAACGAATGATGGGTGTTGCTATTCACTCTAGGCCGCTAACAACCGCAACGAGCCTTAGTCTGCCAACCATATCGTCACTTGTTCTTGCCCCCATTATTACCTGACAGTCTGGGTCCATCGATGAAACGAATGCGTCCGTGATCTGGTCCAGGTGCGAGAGTGTCATGTCAGGCCCTCCCTCTAATTGCACGAGGCAGCCCTTGGCCCCTTGAATTTCTAGCTCCGATAGTGGTGAGTTACGTGCCATTTCAACTACTGATCCAGGGATTTCGGTGGTGCCTGTGCCAACAATTAATGTTGCATTCCCCGGCTTCTCAATTATCGAACGCATGTCCATTAAATCGAGGTTTATGGTGCCTACTTCCGCAATTGTCGTAACCAGGCCTTCTATCAGCTCCTCGATCCATCCGGATCCTGTGATCCAATCCGTCTTACGCTGCCTGGCCTGCCAAGCAAGTCTTTCCATACTAACCCTGATACACACATGGGAATTAGAGTCTAAACCAGAAATTGCCTCATTGGCAATCGAGCGCCTTAACGGTTGTTCGGCGAATGGCAGTCCTGCTATGGATAGAACTAGGCAGCCCCTGTTTTTTGCAACGGAGGCAATTTCGGATGAAGCCCCGGACCCCATCCCCCCACCTAATCCAGTTAGTATCAACATAATTTCTGCTTTCTCGATAAGTGGCATTACTGAATCGAGGCCTTCCCTCAGCCTATGTGTTGCCATCATGGGTAGTGCCGCGGAACCCCTGCCCTCCCCCCCTGCATCTAGAAAGAGGCAATTAGCGGTACTTGCTCCTTCGAATGAGGTTTCATCCGCATCAATTAGGAGTAGCTCAGATAGATCCTGGCAACGAGAGTGAGCCTGCGTAGCCCATATGCAACCTACGCCGCCGACACCGACGATCAGTATGGCGCCCTCTTCCATGGCCACGCCATGTACGTCTAGTGTTTAGTGTGTGCTAGTCATAAGACAAGTATCTCTGATATCTTCTCCGTTCGTCTCTAGCCCACGCGTTATCGGGCTCAATTTCTAGTACCTTGTCGTAGAAACCGATAGCCGCTTCAAAGTCGGAAAGATGCCTTCCGTTCATGTGCCCCAGAATATTGAGAACTGGGACGCATGCTGGATCTTCCTCAAGCATACCAAGGAGTATTTCTTCAGCGCCTGATATGTCCATCATCTCCATCTTATCTTCGGCTGAGTCAAGATTTGAAATCTGGGCATCTGAGAGTCGGTAGAGGTTGCGCCAACTGGGGTTCGCCATGGCACTCCTGAGGCATCTTTGCGTATTAGTTTGGCGAGTATTCGAGATGCTGAGAGACGTGAGTTTCAACAGTGACTTGCAAGTCTCCAGTATGGAACTTTAATAGCCTCGTTAAAGGTGGCACAACTCGTCCTTTGGGGGTTCAACATGAGGTCCGCTCTGACAAGCTCCAGAAGGCTGTTCGTGATGGGCATTGTCGGTCTCCTGTTGGCGGGCGGAGTACAGGCCTTTCATACGGGTGTCGGAGGGGATGCAAACGATGACGGAGATGTGGCAATAGCAGGTTGTACATGTCATGCTGCAGAGCCGGATAATTCTGTCACGCTAATCCTAACTGATGTCCCTTACAGGTATGAGTCGGGTATCACCTATGACATGAAGATCCAGATAGTCGGAGGTCCAGATATTGACCCCAATTCAGGTACTGGTGGATTTGCAATGAGGGTGTCGAGTGGATCCCTGAGTGGGTCCGAGGGATTCGAGAACTTGGTACAAAACTGGGAAGATGACCCACAGTCACTAACTCATACAGACCCTGGTTCCCAAACCGCAGATAGAACATGGTACATTTCATGGACGGCCCCGTCCGCGGCCACTGGAGTCGTTTCCTTGTGGTTGTCAGGTAACTCAGTCAATGGAGATGGCGTTCCTTCCGAGCTAGATAGATGGAACAGACTCAGTACAATGATTGACGAAGGCGAAGATGGAGGAGTAAGGACGGTGTTCGCTGGGAATGGAGACATTGAGCCGCCCGCTCCTGCCGAGGAAGGTATCGATCTTCACCACATGGGGGCGGGATTGAGGGCCCACTGGCTGGGCCTTCTTGGTTTCGCGGCTGTCGTAATTGTGATTGTCTTCTGTGGACTGATGCTGAGATATGGATTCTCCAGGCATTACGAAGGTAGAAGCAATCTGCTTAGGTTGAGGTTGAAGCACCAGAGGAGGGGGGATCAGTAATGAAAGACGATGTCGTTCTCAAGATGCTCAGACAGGTTGCTTCTGGAGAGGTCAGCGTAGAAGACGCCCGTGATGCACTCGAAGGGGTGAGTCTTAGCGAAGAGGCCTATGATACGGCTGTAAACCATGGGGTTTTCAACGAGGCTTCCCCTGGTGCGATTGTTAGAGCTAGCGTTTCACCTTCAGGCGACTCATGGCTAATAATCCTGATTGGACTTTGGGGGATAGTCTGGTCACTATACTGGGCGGGCTCATTGTCATACGGCCTTTTCAACCACTGGGATCAGCAACTACTATCCTTTTTCTTGGCGATGCTTCTCCTAACGGTAATCATACTGGGGATGGTATACATGAAGTACGTCATGCCCGACATACTCATAGTGAAGAATCGTAGGGGGAAGTACATAACTCCAAAAGACCCTGATTCTTGGAAGGAATATAAGGTGTGAATATGGCTCGTAAATTCAAGCTCAGGCCTGTCGGAGAAAATGACTCTGGCTCTGGTGACGAGGCGCCTTTCATCGATAGACGGGAGTTCATGAGGCATTCGTTTAACACCGCAGCCGGGGTAATCACCGTAGCTAGCCTAGGCAGTGTTGGTTTCGCCTCTCTTTTGATGGGACAGTCGGAATCATCAGGCGGTGACTCGGCCGTCAGATATTGGGTACCGACTGGTGCAGAGGATACGGTCTGGTATGGGGACAGCCATCTAGAGCCAATGACCTACCAATCATTCGTCGATGCTGCATCGAGTTCGTCGACTGGCATGGCAGCCGCACAAGGAGTATGGTCGGGACTACCAATAAATGCGATCTATGTCCCTCACGAAGAGAACAAGACATCCCCTCTTGTGGAAAACAAGCCCAGATTCCAGTTCCTTGACGGCTATGCTGTGGATGGAGGATATGTGGGATCGGGATTTGAGATGGACGATGACCCTCAGTTCGAGCCTCTTCGTATCCACGACAATCTGATTATTGTATTCTCAAGGTGTCCACATCTTTGCTGCATCCCCGGGTGGCAACTTGTAGCGAATGAGTTCACGGCAGATCAGTGGTTCCCCAATGGAACTGATTCTGGTGGAAACAAGCTATTCTGCATCTGTCATTCTTCGAGATTCGATCCGACTGTTATTGAGAAGAACCGTAATACGAATCGTTCGGACGGCGCTCAATTCGAGTACTTCGGAATAAAAAGAGCCGGTGGACCGACTCCTGTTGGTATGCCTTTGATTCCATTCGTACTAAATGGAGACATGATCGAGGCCCTTCCAGACTTCAAAGACTGGTATGCATATTGTGACTGAGGTGAAAAAATGATTCAATTTTGGTTCTTGTGGCTGTTCATCGCTATAGTAGTGGTTATTGTAGCCTTGACCCTGAGGAAGGAAAGGGAAGAAATGCCTCGAAAGGACATACTGAGGGCAGTTGAGACGAGTGCGGGTAGCATGGGACTTGCCGAGAAAACATTTCTGTGGGCATTTTCTTGGCTAGATACCAGATTCAGGATTCAGGACTACTGGGGGATGAGCAGGGATGCATACTACGGGATGCACAGGCAAATGCCCATGACGCATGCTGAGAAATACAAACTCAGGATTATCTGGTATTGGTATCCACTATACTGCCTGGGTGGAATTTCGTTCCTAGCTTTCGTGATATTAGTCATCACAGGTACAGTACTTGGCCTGTATTACGTCCCCGGAGGGGAGGGAGATCCAACTCCTGCTTACAGTAGCATGGAGTTCATAATGACACAATTGCCTTTCGGATACATCATCCGCTCTATTCACCATTGGACAACACATTTCATGGTTGCAGCTGTCTTCCTCCACATGTGCAGGGTCTACTTTACTGGTGCATACAGAAACCCGAGAGAGTTGAATTGGCTAATTGGAGTGGCACTGATGTTCTTCACCATATTTTTCGGGTACTCTGGATATCTCTTACCATGGGACAGTTTAGCCTTCGGAGCTGCTACAATTGGAATTAACATGGCTATGAGCACCCCACTAATCGGCGAGTGGGTATCAAATGCCATGTTTGCTGGGACGTCGCTTTCAGGACAGACTGTCACAAGGATGTACTTCCTCCACGTCTTCATTTTGCCAGTAGTGGTGACCGCCCTTATTCTGGCTCACCTGTTCATAGTTTGGGCACAGGGGATAGCTGAACCACATTGAGGTATTACTATGGGAATTGTAGAGAGGTTTGGAAGGATTGCTGATACGTACATCAGCGAACGCGATAAGCTACTCGAGGCCGAGACGGAAAGGACGAGGACTTTCGTTGGACATCCATTCTGGCCTACAGAGGTCCTGAGGGATACGATAATTCTCGCTTCTATTGTCATGGTTATTGCGTTCTACTCGTGGCTGATACCTCCACCGCTCCATAGTGCGGCGGATCCATTCGCACAAGCTGGTTTCGTTTTCCCGGACTGGTATGTTCTCTTCTCCTACGGATATCTAAGATGGGGAGAATACCTCCCTCAGTTCGTCATCCCAGCTGGACCCATTGGGGAATTCTTCGGATCCCCCGTGATTAACTGGAACTCAGCATGGTGGGGTGCAGCGATCACCGGATTGCCCGTTGGAATACTGGCGCTACCCCCCTTCCTTCCAGGCAGGGAGAAGAGAGGCGTAGAGGACCCTTGGTTCGCTACCGCTGGAGCAGTTTACCTAGCTCACGTTTGGTTCATCTCGGTGTTCTCGATAAACATCTTCCTCGACCTCTATGCCAAGGATCGTTCTGACTTCTGTTTTGTTGGGACTCATGGGGAGTTCCTCTGCGGAAGGCAATCCCCCTGGTCTGCAGAGGTATTCAATGCGATACCGTGGATTCTTACTGGAATTTTCTTATTCGCGATAATTTTCTTCCCATTGAGGAGATCCCTCCTAAATTCGGTCGGTTCGAGAGTCACTCCTCGCATAGGAAGACAAGTCGCCATAGGGTCCCTGATTGCGGCGGTATTGATCTCCGTCGTCACTTGGCCGATATATGAGGGTGGCTTCTGGGACTACGGCGGCCTAGGCGCGATGGACGATGTCGAGGACCTTGATGAGATGAGAGGTCAACCGTCCGATAGCCTAGTCCACATCGACCAAGGTAACGTCTGGGAGGTCTGGGAGGATGAATGCCTCCTGTATGGACAAAGCTCCTACCTGGCGGCATGGTCTGGGTTAAGTAGTGACGAAGATCCTAACGACTGGTGCGTGATACCAGCTGAGAATTGGGTGGATTGGGGGCTCTATCAGCCTACGAAACTGTATCTGATTGATTTCTCAGGGGCGAATGGACATGCTGATTCCGAAACTGGAAGGAACTCTGGAGAAGGGGGGGCGGCATATTCTGGAAATTCCGCCATGGACGAAGTTGGCTATGATGATTCGGTGACTTTCGAAGTGGAAGACCTTGGTGTGTCCTCGGTACCTTTGGATGTCGGTTGCCTATTCAGAACCACAGAGAGGGGTGTTGGAGAACACTCACAGGACCTAGTGCTGACTGATTCGAGCGGTGGTGTTGTTTGGCAGAATGACGGTGGTTCTTGCGAGTCTGCAACAGTGTACGTTGATTCTGGATCTACGTACACAATCTCGTTCGCTACCTCGACAACGGGCATGAATGAAAGTGTACAGGTCATCACCAGCTTCTCTGCTGTTGCTTTCCAGCCGCTTCTGCTAGACGATGACGGGACGGCCCTAGTTCGCTCTCAGAGTGACTTGGATTCAACACAGCTCTCGGAGATGTCAGTGAAGAACCCGACATACCACAAAAATCCGAAGAGCTTGGATGCAAAGCTGATTTATTCACTATTCATACCCTGCCTCGGAGTCGGTGCTATTGTGTTCATGCTCATGCGCAGCATGGCCAGAGGCTACGAATACGAGATGAACAAATGCTACGGCTGCGACCTATGTGACGATGCATGTCCTGTGAGGCTATTCAACGCTGGAGACAAATTGAATATTATCTACAATACCTGGAATAACGAGGATGACGGCGTCCCACTTTATTCATGCCTAACATGTTCTGCTTGCACGAATGCGTGCCCCCAGCTAGTCGACTACGACTCTTATGTCGACATAAGGAGAAATATGATCGTGGGAGGCCCTCCTGCTTCGGAGATACCCCATACCGTACTCCAAGCAGTTCTTGCTGCTGAGGCGGAAGAGGACGCTGATGCGGGCTTCATTTCAGTTGAGGACTATCCAATAGATTCCAATATAGGGTACTATCCAGGATGTGTTGACTATCTTGATCAGGAAATGGTTTTCAGCCATGTTAACGAAGGATCAATGAATCTAGGCGATGCAACGACCTCGGCCTTCACTCTATTCGAAGAAATGGGAGAGGATGTGACATACCTTGGAAGGGACTTCCTGAAGTGCTGTGGGCACGATCAAAAGTGGCAGGGTATGACAGAGGTCTTCGAGAAACTCAAGACCTACAACCAGAAGAAGCTTGGAGAGAGTGGCGTGGATACGCTTGTAACCTCCTGTGCAGAGTGCTTCAGGACATTCGCCCTAGACTACGAGCTCGATGAAATGAAGGTCATGCACACTACTGAATTCCTGATTGAAAATGGATTCGATATGAACCTCAAAACTGAGGATGACGTCACTGTGACATTCCATGACCCATGCAGACTGGGCAGGCAGATGAATATCTATGACCAACCAAGGGATTTGATATCGAGTGTGGAAGGGGTTGACCTAGTAGAGATGGAGCACCATGGAGAGGATGCATTATGCTGTGGAGTTTCTAGTATGATGAGCTGTAACGAAAACAGTCGCGCCCTAAGAGTTCAGAGATTCGACGAAGTTAACGCCACCGGGGCCGACATAATGCTTACTTCGTGCCCCAAGTGCGTGTCTCACTTCGAATGCCTGAAATTCGAAGGAGACCCTAGGCATGACTTCGAGATACTTGATGTTGTCAGCTTCCTAGCGAGGCAGGTCGAGTCGGGCAAGGCCAATTAGCCCGGTGCAATAATTGTGGTTACCACGAAGTTCGGATTCAGAATGCTTGACCGCAGAATTGAGAACTAATGGCCGACAGGAAGGGGCGTGACAGGCATTCCGGACCTAGAAGCCAGAAGGGCTTCGCAGCAGAAGAGGATCCGAATAATGCTTGATGCCATGAGGGCTGAAGACCAAGCCAAGCTCAAGGGCGGGGAGACCGCCGTGGCCTGGGTCAAGGAAGAGCAGTGCATAGGTTGTGATCAATGTACCATAGTCTGTGATGATGATGCAATAGAGCTGTATGACACGCCCCTGGCCAGTCCCATAATGGACATAGACGTGAATAGAAAGGCCAAAATCATCAGGGACGAATGTACTGGTTGCCAGCTATGCGTTCTAGCTTGTCCCACGGATGCGATATTGATGATAGATAGGTGAAGACATGTCCAAGAAAGACCCAATTAGATTCGGTGCAGAATTCGGTCCCAAGAGGACTGAAAGAACGAAGGGAGTGTCACTATCTACATTCAAAAGTCTGGTCTGGGTTTCAAATCTGGGCGGCCTGATTCTATGCGCTATCGCACTGGAGCTAATGATCACTGGACAATTCCTACTTGGACTTGGTTCAATGATTGCAGGCGTTGTCATCGCACTTTTTCCTTCCAACTATGAAATTGTTGGGATGGAAGAATCAATCGGCGGGAACGATGAGATGGAAGTGGAAGATGCCGAGTAAGGAATTCAGAGATTTCCCAACCGGTACAGAATTCCAGAAATTGGTTTGGGGAGAGTTGTTAGAAATCCCTTTTGGCGAGACTAGGTCATACAAGGAAATAGCAGAGTCCATAGGCGAGCCTAACTCTTCGAGAGCGGTTGCTAATGCGTGTTCTAGGAATCCATATGCACCGGACATACCATGTCACAGAGTTATTCGTTCTGACGGGAGAATAGGCGGTTATAGTGGTCCTGGAGGAATCGTTGGCAAGATGAAATTGCTAGAGTCAGAGGGCGTAAATCTGAATCCAAAAAGGAGTCAGAAGTAGATGATGAAAATGGCAAGAGATGCAACAGATGCAATGACCCATGCCATCACGTATGTAGACTGGCTCAACTCATCTCTGCCTTCATCGTCCATGTACCTTCGAGAGTAATGAAGGATGTAAATCTAACCCGGGCGATCACAAGAAAGGAGACAGGATTACCAGTGCGGCCAGGGGTATGAGAACCATGGTAGCATTATCGTCGATGTACTTCAGCGACGGGATTTCACCGAGAACCGTAAGAGGTGCTAGAACCAGGGCGGCAACTAGTGGAGTCCCAAGCCAAAAGTGGCAACCTAACCAAATGGAAAAAGAAACTACTGAGCCAGCCACAATGGCGGAGTTAAGATTCTTCTTGATTCGCTTAACCTCTCCCATCACTGGATCAACGAAGGTCAAACCGAAGATTAGCGGTATTCCGTATAGCCCTCTTTCAAGGCCACTTCCATCGCCCTCAGGTGCTATCAAGAGAGCGAGTGCGACAGCAATCCCCCCCCATGCGAAGGCGGAAATCTGCGATGCCTCATACTCTCTCTGACCGACCACGACAATTCCGAATCTTAGTCTTAAGAACTCAATAATTAGTATCGAAATAACGATCATGCTCACGAGTTCTCTGGGAGATACTGAGAAATAATCACCCAATTCCTGCCCCCTTGCGTAATAGACTAGTGGAATTATCGACATCGCAATGTGGGTGAACCTCCTGAATGCATGACCGCCGAATCCACCGACCGAGTGATCGACATGATCTATGTCAAATGGAACTTCGGAATCAGACAGAGCTTCACCCCTTGTAAATCTACAATCTATCGAGTGCCTCATCGAGTGTTATACTTCCGGTTTCTAACTCATCCAGAACATCATCTAGGCCCTCTGATAGAATAAGCCTTGAATCCCATTTAGAAATCAGCCTCTCGGTAATCCTGAGTCTATTCCTCCAAGGTGGGGAAGAGCATTTTTCTATCGCAGAAACGAGTCCCTCGATTCCGATGGAATTCTGTGCTGAGACCAGGTGGACCTCTGGAACGCTCTCACTGCTGCTCAGGTCCAAAGACGCACGGATTGATTCAGCCGCTCTCGAAGCACCCGGCTTATCGGACTTGTTTATTGCAATTATATCTGCTAACTCTATGATTCCAGCCTTCTCTGCCTGAATTATATCCCCCCTGTCTGGACCATCGACCATCATTACCCTGTCAGCGAAGGCTACGACTCTGGTCTCTGCCTGCCCCGACCCGACAGTCTCGATGACTATCCTAGACCAACCACAGAATGATAGTAGATCTATCATAGGCGAGAGGAGGTAGGAAACCCCCCCAGGGTGCCCCCTTGTTGCTAATGATCTGAAATATACAGATTCCCCTGAGTCGGTAGATTCCATCCTCATCCTATCGGCAAGGAGAGCTCCTCCACTCCTAGGCGAAGAGGGGTCTACGGCTAATACGGCAACTCTCTCACCACTGCCCTTCCAATGACTTACTAGACGTCCGATTAGAGTAGACTTTCCGACTCCAGGAGGTCCGGTAACCCCCAGTGTCCAGGGGCTGACATTAGGAAGAACAAGTTCCTCTCCTCCTTCAATCAATGTTAGCAGCCTTGCAAGCGACCGGCGATCTCCTGATTTGGCGGATTCCAAAAGCTCCGTGGAAGATTTCACTCCCAACGCCATCCCGATTCTTGACCGACCCCTACTGGTTCTTCTTTTTCGATTCTCTCAGAGCATTCTTGGAGGAACTCTAGTATCTGATCAGTCCTAGTTCCCGGTCCAAAAATTGCTCGTACCCCCTGCTCATAAACGGACTCCCTATCTCTGTCTGGGATTATGCCTCCAGCGAAAACGATAACGTCATCTAATCCTTCATCGCGAAGGCCTGCACAAATCTTCGGTATTAGGACATCATGAGCGCCAGAAAGGGTAGAGAGGCCGAGTGCTGTGGCATCTTCGTCAGTAACGATCCTGATTATCTCCGAAGGAGTCCTACGAAGGCCCGTGTAGACTACTTCATGACCCCCGTCCCTCAGAGCTCGAGCAATGACCTTGGCACCTCTGTCATGACCATCGAGACCTGGTTTTGCGACGACTATTCGCATACTATCCCTGCATATGCGAGTTGGCGACACGTCTTCAAGCAACCGCAGTATCGATATTTCTCCCTACTTCAATCAGGAAGGCATATTGACGTCCTTCTCCGTAAAGGCTCTGTAATGCCATCCGACGAAGCTCGTATCGAAGACCTCAGGCGGAGAAAAGCCCAGGCGGAAGCTGGTGGCGGACAGGCTAGAATCGCGGCTCAGCACTCAAAGGGGAAGATGACTGCTAGAGAGAGACTTGCTCAACTACTCGACGATGGGTCATTCATGGAGGTCGATCCATTGGTGGAACATAGGTGCAGGGACTTTGACATGGACAGAAACGTAATTCCGGGAGATGGGGTTGTATGTGGGCATGGCACTATAGACGGAAGAACGGTTTACTGTTTTGCTCAGGATTTTACTGTTTATGGTGGATCTCTTGGCGAGATGCATGGGCTAAAAATCTGTAAAATACTCGATATGGCTCTCAAAACAGGCTCTCCGGTAATTGGTTTGAATGATAGTGGAGGGGCTAGAATCCAGGAAGGTGTTGCGAGTCTTGGCTCATATGCAGAGATTTTCTTCAGGAATGTTCGAGCTAGTGGTGTGATTCCACAAATTTCAGTAATTATGGGGCCATGTGCAGGAGGTGCGGTTTATTCTCCGGCAATAACCGACTTCGTAGTAATGGTCGACAAGACGTCGCACATGTTCATCACTGGGCCGGAAGTAATCAAAACAGTGACCAACGAGGAGGTTAGCTTCGAAGATTTAGGAGGTGCGAATACTCATGCAAGTAGATCCGGAGTTACGCACTTCACCACTGAGGATGATCAAGAGGCCATTGAATTGGTCAGGGAACTAGTCGGCTTCCTCCCCTCTAATAATCTGGAGAAACCTGTGCCGGTACCTACTTCTGACCCGATCGACAGGGAGAGTGATGTGCTACAGACCCTGGTCCCCGAAGATCCAAAAAAGCCGTATGACATAATGTCTGTAATAACCGAGGTTGTCGACGATGGTGCTTTCTTGGAAGTTCAGCAGGACTTTGCAAGGAACATAATTGTTGGATTTGGGAGGCTGGGGGGGCATACGATTGGAGTCGTAGCGAATCAACCTGAAATCCTAGCTGGCTGTTTGGATATCGATGCCTCGGTGAAGGCTGCTCGATTTGTGAGATTCTGCGATGCTTTCAATATCCCGCTACTGACATTTGTTGATGTCCCTGGTTTTCTCCCAGGGGCCAGTCAGGAGTGGGGAGGAATAATCAGGCATGGTGCTAAGCTACTATACGCGTATGCAGAAGCTACAGTTCCCAAGCTGACTGTAATCACGCGCAAGGCGTATGGCGGTGCCTATGATGTCATGTCATCGAAGCACATACGCGGCGATTACAACGTTGGCTGGCCAACAGCCCAATTGGCAGTAATGGGAGCCGATGGCGCGGTACAGATAATCCACAGGAGGAGGATTGCGTCATCGGGAAATCCTGAGCAGGAAAGGGAGCGGCTAGTTGATGACTATACGGATACGTTCGCCAATCCCTACAGGGCAGCGGCTCTGGGATACCTGGATGATGTCATACAACCAAAGGAGACGCGGGCGGTGATGGCAAAGGCACTTGGAGCACTTCTAGAGAAGGAAGAGATACGCCCCGCTCGTAAGCACGGAAATATACCACTTTGAGGTCGAATAATGGATATAGAAGATGAGAAGCTAATTGCTATCGCAATAGTGGCGATTTTATCATCAATAAATGAGGGAGAAGTTATCTCTTCCTCGTCATCAAGGAGAGGGGGGAATTCTTGGTCGATGGACCATCGTAGAGTTCTGATTGGTAGAAGGAATCTCTTCCGGGCCAAAAGTAGGAGAAGCACAACAAGGTGATCATGATGTCTGAGAAGAGGAAGGTCACTGTGGATGGAGAGGATTTCGAAGTCAAGATAGAGAGGGAGGGTGGCCTCTGGAAGGTCGAAGTTGGGGGCAAGGAATTCTCCATTACTTTGGACGGGGATTCTGGACAGGGGAAGACCTCAAGGAAACCGAGAGGGAGTAGGAAGGGGGTTGTCTCGGGCGTTGTTTCTTCTCCCATACCTGGAAAAATCGTATCAATTAGCCAATCTGTCGGGGAAGTGGTGAAAGAAGGGGATGTGCTCATGGTACTAGAAGCAATGAAAATGCAAAACGAGATTCAAGCCCCTATAAGCGGCAAGATTGCTGAATTGAATTGCTCTCCAGGAGAGACGATAGAAGCTAATGCCCCTCTCATTGTGATAGACCCAGAAGTCGAGGGGAGTTAGCAGAGAGTTTCAATAATGAGAAGGGCGAGGGTGAATCGTGCCGAAATGTGACTACCCGGATTGTAGGGAGGAGGGAGAGACAATTAGTCGGTTGTCGCCAGAAGGTTTCCTTGTTGCCACGGGCAACAAAGCATATTCATTCAGAGAGGCCTACAAGAGGTTTCACTACTGTGCGGGGCATCATGATGAATTGATGAAGTCAGTGTGGAATAGAGTTAGATCGACGGATGGGAAAGGCGATGATCACGTTGCCCCAACTGCAATATGACTAGATTAGTCCGAGGGCGTCTTCAATCCTGTTCAATTCTGGCCCGGTTGATCCTTCTCCCACCATGGCATGAACATCGCTGGCTGTACATCCAGCTCCTACAAATGGCGAGCCGAAACTTACAGTGCCCACCATCAGTGGGACCCCCAACGCATCCTGAATTACGCCGGCCTCTTCGGACGAGATGTCAGGGTGAGATAGGACTCCCTTGGAATTGGCAACTAGCATACTGCCGACAGTGTCATGTCCGGCCACCTTACACCTGACTGCATTGACGCCCAATACCTCCCCAATCATTTCCAAACCATTGGGACCCGGCGGGATAACCGGACTGACTACTGCACCGATGTCATTGCATTCAACTAAATTTCCTGCAGCGTTGACGCCGCTCTGCATGACGACTACGTCTCCGAAACTGGTTAGTTCGTCTAGTTCACCTTCAGTAGCTATGTCCGCAACGGCGATCCCTTTCCTATTTCCCTTCAGTAAGCTTCCAATCAATGATGAGCCGCCCACCATGAATGGGTACATTTCCAATTCAAAGGCGGATTCTAGCTCATGAATAGCTTCGTTACTGAGGGAATGGGGGTGGAACAAAACGTCACCCACTACTGAGAGATAAACGCCAACTTGACTGTGGCCCAGAATGTCTCCTGTAGAGATTCCCATGATGATCCCTCAAATTCCTGACCACTTTAGGACTTGTATTTTTATTGTTATTTTTGCGGGGCCCAGGGCGCCTCGCCTGAGCGAGGCACCCCGGGGTGAAAGAAGGAGGCACAGCGACGAACGTTCCCGTGGGCTCTCGCACCACAGTACAGGAATCGACGCAGATGGGCTTGACTTCCGGGTTCGAAATGGGACCGGGTATTTCCCCATCGCTATGGCCGTGCACAACTTTCTTTCGAATGTGAATTGATATGCTTGATTGAACAGAGGCCCATACAGGGCTTAGTATGTGAATTCTTGATGCTCGGGG
>DAJH01000025.1 GCA_002498925.1 Euryarchaeota archaeon UBA173
GTCCATCATCCTTCCAGTCATCTTTGGCCACCAGTAGTATATTGCCGCATAGAATCCGAATACAGTTCCTCCGACCAGTACGTAATGGAAGTGCGCTACCACGAAGTACGACTCATGCAGATGCAAATCCATAGCGATAGATGGGAAGAACATCCCCGATATTCCACCCAGCGTGAACGTAACCAGGAAGCCCAGAGTCCAGAGGGTGTGAGTCCTGTATACCAGGGATCCCCCATGCATCGTCTTCAGCCAGTTGAAAATCTTGATTCCTGTGGGAACTGCGACTAGCATGGTTGTCAGCATGGTCACGAACCTCAGGGTCGGGCTCATTCCACTGGTAAACATGTGGTGGCCATAGACAATGAATGAGACGACCCCTATGCCAGCCATTGCATAGACCATTGATCGGTAACCGAAGATAGACCTCCTTGCGCTAGTCGCAATAACCTCTGAAATTACACCGAATGCTGGTACTATGACAACATAGACCTCAGGGTGTCCAAAGTACCAGAAGAGGTGACTCCAGAGCAACGGGTCTCCACCAGCGGAAACATCGTAGAATGCTGTTCCAATGACCCTGTCGAGATAGACCTGTATCAGTCCAATTCCGAAGGCTGGTATGGATAGGAAAAGCATCAGGTTAGCAATTAGGATGGACCATGTGAAGAGTGGCATTTGTAGCCAACCCATCCCGGGTGCCCGCATTACTGCTATAGTGGTCAGGAAATTGATCCCGGTCAGAGTGGATGAGGCCACAAGCATGATTTGACCCGCAACCCACATTGTCGTACCCATGTGAGCAGTCTCACTGACCACGTATGGGGCATAACCAGTCCACCCCGTATCTGCTCCCGAACCGGAGAATACGCCAGTGAATATCAGTAGTGCAGCAACTGGCTGCAGCCAGAATGACATTGCATTGATTCGGGGAAGCGCTAGATCCGGAGCTCCAATCTGAAGGGGGACCATCCAGTTCGCAAACCCATTAATCAGCGGCATCGCTGCAAGGAAAATCATAGTCGTTCCGTGGAGGGTGAAGAACTGGTTGTACTGATCCTGAGTAAGGAAGTCGTTACCAGGGACCGAAAGTTGAATCCTGATCATCATCGCCATTATCCCGCCGACTCCAAGGAAGAACATCCCAGCGACGAAGTAAAGAGTCCCGATCTTCTTGTGATCAGTAGTAGTCAGCCACTCGGCTATCCAAGGCGCAAAGTTGTCCCATGTGAATGACTCAGGGTTTGTTCTGTAGAAGACATAAGCCAGTGTTATTGCAAGAAGGATAGCGGAAACGAGGATGAGGGTAGATAGTACGACGAAAGGATCTGCTGACTCAAGAACCAATATTGGAGGTGAAACCTTCGCGCTGAGTCTGTTCCACATATCTCCAGAACTGCCTCCGTTATTGCCATCCGCGTTTCCGTTGACTGAGTTGACGTGTAAGACGAACTCGACGTTCTTGTCGCTCGAGGGGGCTGTCCAAGTCAGAGTCCAGGAAGTCTGGTCATTTCCTGCCTCTGTATGACTGACTTCGTTGACTCCGTACGCTTGGACAGTGGCATCGCTCGGAACGAGCTCCCCATCGCTGACCCAGAGGTTGAATCCTCCTTGATTCGAGTTCGCAGCATTCGCAGGACCCCCTGAGAAAGAGACCACTATCTCGTATTCCTCGGAGTAGTTGTATTGGTCAGGAAGGCCGCTAATCGATCCAGCTACATCCGGGCTCACCACGGCACCGTGGCAGTTGCACCCTGAGTCCTTCACGCCACTGATGCCAGTGGGGTAGGAAACGACTGCAGGAGAGATCACCATTGCTATGGAAAGTACAGCAAGAACGACCAAGCTCCTACTGATTCTAGAGTTCATGACTAATCACCTATGAGTGAACATTCAACATCGCTGCCATTACTGAGTGGGCATCGCCACAGTATTCAGTACAGAGAATGACTTGGTCCGAGGTCCCCTCGACCACAGTAAGCCAGAGACTAGTGTCCTGTCCGTAGAGAACGTCCTCCTTTGTTCCCAGGCCCAAGAACCAAGGCGCATGAGTGACGTCCTCTGAGGTCATTATCGCTAGGTACGTCTCACCCTCTTTCAGATGGAGGACCGGAACAGTCCCGTAGACCTCTATTGTTTGACTACTCGTATCGCATAATTCAGTCGCCAACTCCAGACAGTCAAACTGCCATACCCACTGTTTGCCGGTTATTTCCATGACATGGTAGCATTCCGACTCTACTATGGCGTTATATCCAGAACCGACTAATGCGTTATTGGAAGACTCCCCCTCCTCGCATTCGTAGCCGTGGAAGTCAGGGTCATCTACTGGAGCCCAGACAGAAGCCAAAGGCAACCAAGAGACGTAAGTGAGCCACACGATCAACAGAAATGGAGCAACGGTCCAAGCTACTTCCAGCTTCATATCGTCATTGTGCTTAGGAAAAACTCCTACTTCAATTTCGTCAGGATTGTCATGCTCACCACCCTTGTCAGACAGATACCAGAACGAGTGATGATACAGCCAAGTGAAGGTAAAAATCGACACCAGCAGTGATATCCAGATGTAGTAGTCCCACAAACCATCGAAGAGAGCGTTCTGTATCGTCAAGATGCTCCCCGTACCTACGCGTGTGAATTCCCCTCATAAGCAATACGGAAAAGCAGTTACTTGGAAATACAGGTATGGCATTGAACAACTACAAATCATAATCCTACTTCTTGAGGAAAGGAGGAGTCTATTTTGCCAAACAGAGAAGGCCCTCCGGATCGAGAAATAAGGTTTCATAAGGCTGCGAAATCGATAGCGAAATCCATCTCCAGAAACGCTCCCCCAGAAGAAGGCGGATGCCACTGTCCAGTTATTGTCGAGGGGCCTAAAGATGAGAGGGCGCTGAGAGCGCTAGGGTTCTCGGGGACCATCGAGAAAGTGAACAGAGGTTGGACTAGATCCAAACTCATTGCCTATCTGCATGATACTTATGGAACTAGGAATATAATCGATAAGGGACCATCGATTATTGTTGCAATGGACTGGGATCGGACTGGAGGGCAGCTGCAGAAATTTCTGAGGGAACGACTAATGTCATTGGATGTAACTGTAGACGAAGAGATGAGAACGACTCTGATGAGGGTTATGAAGCCAGAAGGGAGGACCATCGAGTCCCTACTGCCGCACGCCCCGGCCCTTCTTCCTATGATCGCTTCCCACTCTCAGGGGGAGTCGGGGGAGACTCCTTGACCGTATTCAGGACTAGGTGGGTCACCGACCTCTCGATGCCATCAATTGACATCACGTTCTTTGTCAAGTCGTCCAAGTCTTCCCTATCCTGTGCCCTTGCTATTACCATCGAGTCATAGTCCCCTGTAACGTCGTAGACTCCGCAGACCCTCCGATCACGGGCAATCTTCTCTTGGATCTCAATCAGCCTCCCCTTCTCTATTCTAAGTCCCACTACTACATTCAGGCCCCATCCTAGCTTATCTGGATCGAGGCTCACCTTGTAGCCCAGTATGACACCGCTTTCTTCCATCTTGTTCACTCTGTTGCTGACTGTGCCTAGGGACACTCCTGCCTCCTCTGATATCTTTCGCAGCGACGCTCTGGCATCCTTCTCCAATACTGAGATTATTTTTCGGTCGGTATCATCAATCAAACCACTCACCTGGAAACATAGTTTGGCAGTCAGGCTATTGAACATATGCAATACTGATTCGGGGCAAGATAGACGTTTGTTCAGCCAGCGACCCTTATTCTTCTTCCATTTGGTCAATAAAGCCTCTCTGTGAGTGAATGATAGTTTTCTCTGAGTCATTCAGCATCAAGCTGACCCTTCCGCCAATCCAAACAGGAACGCAGAGGTCCCCACAAGTCAGAATGTGCCCTCCCCGAACCTCTTCCAAACCCTCAATTACCGAGGGAAGGGGCTCCTCCCCGAGTAGTACACTATCTATGGCAGACCGACTAACCTCGGTGAATCCGAAATCGATTTCCTTGATCAGGGCCCCAGCGGCTTTAGCGACTATCCGATCCACCTCGCCCTTCCTCATTCTAGCGGCATTAAGTCCGATATGGATTACTTTGAGAGGCCTCCACCTTCCACCAGGGACAACCGTACGACCGCCCCTGATCCTTCTCTCCGAAGACCAGACTTCGGTAATTTCGGGTGTCGACCAAAGTATTTTCTTGCCTCGAGTCCAAAGGTTAGGAGGGACCCTCCCCCATGACTCCTTAGCAGCCTCAGAGAATTCCTCATCTATTGGCTGAGGTGAGCTAGGCAGGTCATCCTTGGTTTCATTTGGACTTTGATGGAATCGTGGCTCGCCCCATGAATCATCAATATCTGGAGATTTTTCAAGTACCGCTACGAAGAACCCACCTCCGCCCACCCTGTCGTTCCACACCCTCATGCAGCTTGTCAGAGATTCAGAAATCCAATTCTCCTCTGGGGGCTTCATCGAATCTTCCACATCTGGGTCATTCGATATTGACCCATCTTCGTCAAGTTGGGGCCACGTTGACATGCCAACTTCACCGGGGACTCCCTCTAGGATCTCCAAGGCATTCAGCATCTTCACTCCGCTGTTATTCCTCAGTACCTCTGCCACCACGGCCTCATTCTCAATTGGATCCAGGGAGCATGTCGAGTACACGACCCGACCTCCAGGCCTAACTACTCGCAGAGCTCTTGTGAGCAAGTCAATTTGCAGCCTCTGTAGGGACCTCCCACCAGAAGGAGACCATTTTCCCCAAATCTCGGGATTTTTCCTAGTGGTTCCAGAACCAGAACAGGGAGCATCCACCAGAACCCCGTCGAACCCATCATCTGGCATCCTGGGTATGTGCCTTCCATCGTGATTGACGACCACAGAAGACCTTGAACCATGTCTCTGCACATTTGAGACTAGGGTATTCACCCTCGAACTAACGACTTCGTTAGCAACCACCATCCCACTTTCCAAAAGATGCTCCGATATCTGGGTGGTCTTGGAGCCAGGCGAGGCACACATGTCCAGTACTAGGTCCCCCTCTCCAATATCGAGAGCCAGTACTGGAATCATGGACACCGCCTCCTGTCTGGTGATACGACCAGTCTCATGAAGGGCAGTCAGCATTTTCTTGACACCGCCTTCTGCCTTGCCCCTGTGGAAGGGCAACTCCCAAGCACTCCCAGGGCCATTGAACCAATCGATTTCCTTGGCCCCGATTTCCTCCAGCCAACCTTCGACCCAAATCCTGTCACTCCTCAGTGGATTGACCCTAACTGTCTCTGGAAGCCTCTCGAAAGATCCGGCGAGCCAAACATCAGGATCGCCTCTCCAACTACCAACTGCACGTAATAGAGCGCTGTTGGATGCCATCTCCTCCCACGTCGCACCCACCCCGCTCATGATTCACCGGTCCGTTCACAGTGCATCAAGCACTCGGAGAACGGTATCTCGGATAGACTATGATTATCCCTCCCTGATACTAATCAGGATGGTAAACGGTTAAACCTCCAACGAGACGCTCTCGGTTTGCGGCTGTTGTCGCAGGTGGGATGCAAGTGAGGGTACTCAGGAGGAGAATAGCAGATAACGCAGGCGAACCTGTCTGTATGGATGCTAATGGAGCGACGAGAAAATTGGTAGAATTGGTAGAAAGGGCACAGGCGAATGGTAGGGAGCAGGGACCACTCGTGCCGGTGGAAGCACTAGTCACCATTGAGGGGGATGATTGGATATGGCAGATAGTGGACCACGACGTACTAGAGATGCTAAGTCACCGACTGGTATTCCAGAATCAAGTGGGCGCCAGAAGAGAGATACTGATGACTGCCGGGCTTGAAACTGCGGTCAGCGCGGCCTCTCGAATAGTCGAGTTAGACGGTGGTTGCGTTCTAATTGAGACCTTGGAACCCTGAATGTCAGCCTTAGCGGGCTTGAAATAGTGATGGCAGGTGCGCGGGCCGATGGCGAAGGAGAAGAAGGGCAGCGGTATCCAACAGGCCGCAGGTCTCATCAGGTACTTCGACGAAGAGTCCGAGGACGCCATACAGATTTCCAAGACCTCGATTTACGCCGCTTGCATAATTTTCTCAGTGACAATCTACCTAGCTAACCACGGTGTAATATCCTGGATAGGGTCGCTGTTCTAGAGCGATTAACCCGCTCAATCACTCTTCCTCAGAGAGGTCCACGAAAGGCACATCATCCTCTAGGAGTTCTCCAGCCTCCACCTCATCGATTACAGGAACAGGGCTCTTCGTCAGCTTTCCGGGTCTTGAGGCGATGTACTCTGAGGAGCGAACCTCGGTACTTGGATCAGCCTCTATTATCGCACTTGCCGCCCTGCCCAGGGCCCGTTCAACAGCAGGAGCGTTTCTGTCGGATAATGCTGACCTAGCCTCGTCAAGGGCCTGTGATGCAGAATCTAAGATGCGACCAATCCCGTCTTCCTTCCCCCTGAGAGACTTAACCGCCTCATCCAACTCCAGTATCTCCTCATTCATGTCCTCCTTCGCTCTTGCCTCTAGTTCCAACCAAGAGGAGCCATGCTCTGCGATGAGTCCGCCCGTTGACTTCTCGAACCTCCTCGCCCTAGTTGGCTCCCATGGGTTCCTCCCCAGGGACGAAATTATGTCATGAACGCACCTAGCCCTGAGCTCAAGCGGTCCAGTGAACTCTATCCTGTTCAAGAAGCACTTAGCAAATAGCCCGAACCCCCAGTAGGACTCGCTAGCTATCGTGATCCCCAACTCCCCTGCAGTTGACGTTAACTCCCACCTTTGTTCGTCGTACCCAGGCTGAACTGAGAATTGAGGGGGGTCATGAGGCCCCAACGATCTAAGGGATGCCTTGGCAACATCCCCCAGAAACACCTCTCTCCCCTCGCCAGGCCAATTCTCTTGCCTCAGATAACCTTCCCCGTCTATCTTCATCCTTGGATTGCCATCCATTACCTGCGCATATAGCACGCTTCGCACTGGGTCTATGCCAACTGGCCCATCCTCTGCCACGTGCCACTGTTGCAGCCACTCTGATTGAACATTCCGTGTACTCGTAACCGCTAAGTCCCTCCTGGCCAAACGGGATACATGCCTCGCAGGAAGTATGGACGCCTCCAGAAAGTGGTGGACCATCCTCCCCGGGATAACTGCAGCAGATGCAGGTCGGGGAAGCACTGCCCCATCCCGGGTCACTCAGGCAACGAGTCCGGGGCGAATAGGGAGTGGAAGGGACCTGAATCAGTAGACAAGAGGTCAAACAAGAAGAATCCGGCAAGCAAGTAGTCACTCTACTCTCTGCACAGGTAACTCCGGTTCAACCGAGTCCCCATTCACCTCTCCCAGTAATTCGGTCAGAGGGGGGCTGTTTTGAGCACGATGGTATATCTCCCTCAGAGTTTGGTCCCCTATCTCGAGGTAGACTCTCGTTGTCGCTATGCTGGAGTGACCCAGGAGGCGTTGGATAGTCACCAAATCAGCGCCACGTTCCAGTAGGCCAGTAGCGAAGGTGTGGCGAAGGGTATGGGGGCTAAGTCTTGATTTCGGAATATCGGCCGCCTCGGCAAGCTTGTCTATCAGCTTCTGAACTGATCTCGGATTCATCCTCCTTCCTCGACTTGAAAGAAGGAGCGCCCTCTCCTCTTTGCCGTCCGAGCTCAGTTTATTCCTTGACCTCCTGATTGGCATCCAAGCCTCGACGGCTCTGACTGTGGCTTCGGTGAACAGCACGGTCCTGTCCTTCTCACCCTTGCCCCCTATCACCAGAGCAGAGAGATCCTCCAGGTCCAAATCCTCAATATCTAGGCCACAAAGCTCTGACACCCTCAGTCCTGTTTCTAGGAGTATGGTCACTACTGGCGAGGACAATGGGTCTTCTGAGTTACCGGACGCCTTTCTCAGACGAATGAGCTCCGAGCGTCCGAGCGTCCGAGGAAGCGTCTTCCTACGAGTCGGCCTCTGTATCCAGTCAGGAACAGTATGACCAAACCAACCTAGAAGATGCGATATTGCCGCTATTCTGGCATTCAGGGAAGACGGCCTCAACTCCCCCAAGCTATTCATCCATGCGTCCATTCTTCCCCCGCTTGGGTTTGCAATAGTGTGAAAGTCCTCTACGCTAGCTGTTTGCATCTGCTCCCAGTCCCTCTCTGTTTCTCCAGGCAGGCATGTGGTGCTGAATGTCTTGGCTGCAACCGTATAGGCTCTGATAGTGTGAACGCTCTTTTTCTCAGTTCTAAGCTGCTGGACCCAGCACTCATACCAAGGTAGGCCAGACAGCCTCTGGAGTCTCGGGGGAAGTCGACCAGAGTAGGAGTCGTCCTGAACAACATGTTCGGATCTACCAATCATGTTGGTCCAGGTCTCAGTCTGCTGACCATTCAACTCTCTTTCTACCATGTTCCCCGCCTTTCAGCCTCCAGAGGAGGTGCATCCCTGTCCCTAAGGACGAGCCCAAGTCAACCACCGAGGTATTGAATGCTTCTCTCACCGACCGTTCTAGGCGGTCCGTTTGTCGATTGATTGCATACCGCCAGAGACCTAGTAAGCCTCTGATGTGCCTTCGTCATTGACTTCCTGTTCAGTCGGGACCTCAGAAGAATCGTCTGGAGCCATCTTCTGCTCCCATATCCGGTTCAGATGCTGAATGATCTTGCTTGCCACATTTACGCCTGAGGCCGCCTCGATTCCTTCCAGTCCCGGACTCGAGTTGACCTCTAGAACCAGGGCCCCCCTTGAAGACTCGAGGAGATCAACTCCCGCGATATCAAGCCCCATAGTTTCTGCGGCTTTGCATGCGATTTCAGAATGCTTGTCAGGTATCTCAAGCTTCTCGACCTTGGCACCAAGATGGAAATTTGAACGGAATTCTCCACCCCTTGCCTTCCTCCTCATTGCAGCGACTACCTTTCCACCAACTACGAATGCCCTGACATCCTGCCCGTGAGACTCCTCGATGTACTCTTGAACAAGCGGCCTCATATTCCTCTCTAGCATCTGGTAAACCAATTGCCTGGCCTGCTGCTCCGTATGCGCCAGGAAGACCCCAGATCCATGGGTCCCCTCTGTTACCTTGACAACACAGGGAGTTCCACCGACTCTGGAAATAGCTCTCCTCGTATCTTGCCATGTACCGACATTTGCGGTGATCGGGACAGGAATTCCACGCTCGTTCATCATCTGGCAAGCCATTAGCTTGTCTCTGCTGCTACTGATCCCATCCCCTTCGTTCAGGACGATTACGCCCATTCTTTCGAAGGCCTTGACTATCGGGACCCCCCTGCCTGTGATGGAGTTGCCAATTCTGGGAATCACAGCATCACAATCTACCGGCCATCCTTTGTTGAAAACCTTGACACCGTTATTGTCGACCACTGTAGTCAGCTTCAGGGGATCTAGTATCTGTACCGACCAGCCAGCAGCCTCAGCTTCCTCAAACATCCTCTTTGTGCTGTACAACTCGGGCCCCCTCGATAGTATCACTAGTCGAGGCTCCATGACTCCCGCCGACCACAAACCCCTCTTGAGCCTGTTGCTTTGTGGAATCCTCAATCAGGGCCCCTAGAGCCCTTTAGAGCATTCAGAAAGGCGAAGGGGTTGAAAGCCTCCTTATTCGGCTAGTGATTGAGTCAGATGCCAGAATGGGACGTGCCAAGCCCTGAGGAACTATCCTCCATGAAGGTCGACGATCTTCGTGAGAGGTGCAGGGAACTCGGATTAACCGTCTCCGGCAAGAAGCAAGATCTGATCAACAGACTCTTGGATTCTGAGAGAACTGGTGAACCAGAAAACCAGTCCTCCGAGGGTACCCAGGAGGAGAAGCCAGAGGCTGATGTGAGCGATGCTGTGGACAAACTCCTGGCTCGCTTCGAGGGAGGCGTTGTCTCTGAGCCTGAGCAGGAAGTAATCGAGGCAGAGGTAATCGAGGCAGAGGTAATCGCGGCCGAAGAGGACGAGGGAGAAGAAGAGGGGGAGTCGATACCAGAGCCAGAGAATGAGCCTGATCCATGGACCTCGACCCTAGTCGAAGACGATGCCCCAGAAACCACGGGACCTGTAGATCAGGCATCGATGACAATAGTTCTGCCATCGTTCGATGTTTTCTTTGAGAATTGGAAGCCAATTTCAGCGGTCTTGGTGGCTGTCATGCTGGCAGGAGTCGGTGCATTCTACCTCTTTAGCGCAGACCCATCGTTTCAAGCTAGACAGCTGAAGTACGGGGACGAGATGTCTTTCCAGGTAAGCGAGGGAGAAATTAGCATAGTCGGGGACGAGATGATATCGCTTCTGAGAGACGCAGCATCCCCGAGCGCCCTCGACGAAATATGCGACGAATTGTCAATCATAATAGATCACGGAACTGGCGATATAGGGGTTAGGGAAGGGACCCTTAGTGATATCCAGCACGCCTCGGACTTAGATTTCGTAGGTGCTGTAAACTCACCAGATGCATATGGCAGAGACTTCTTGACTGCTGAGCAGTCAATTGATTATGATCTAAATATGGATCTGACATTCAGGACAGTGACCTCCAGTGGTGAATGCGGCGGCAAGCTCAGCTCACCGGACAATGTCGCCGATATTTCCCTGAATAGGTGGGTGGAGATAGCCGGGAAGGAGGCCATCCGCTCGGACCTACTGGTGGACTTCACGGATAACAATGGGGAATCCTCCAACCTCCAGGCGATTATCTATGATCTGGAGGAGCTATCAGGCCTGAATGGAATTTCCCCACTCATGCTCCCCCTGACTCCCATCGAGCTGCACGAAATATTCGGTGACACTATCCTGACGGAGGGAAGTAGCTGGAATGATGACCCACAGTGGAACTCAGATTGGAGATGGACCGTGGGGCCCGAGACCAAGTCATCATACGGAAATGTGTACCCGATTACAATGTGGAACCAGGACGTCAACGACTGCCTGGGTCACGCTACAATGGAACTCAAAGTCAAGAGCAGCAGCCCTTGGCCAGTCGAACAGACCATTGACATCCTAATCGACAAGAGCCTCGAGACAAGCAACTGTGGTTTCCTCGCCGGCACCGTTTCTTCGCTGTCCCTCCCAGAGGGTACGATCAAGGTCAAGATGAAAATCTCTGAGCAGTCCAGCAGAAGTGGATCTAAGGACGTCGAGTGGTACTCTACCTACGCAAGCAGGCCTGGCCCGGGTGAGGACAAGCCAAGCAGCTCATCACAGAGGCAATGGGTCTCCTCAATGCCAGACGAGTCGACTAGCAGGGACTTTGATCTGGAGGAAGCCATAGAGTGCACCATTGTCAACCACTCAACCTCAGAGCTGGCCATCGCCCTGGAGGGTACTGGATACATCTGGCAGGCATATTGGTCACAGCCCACCAGATCGCCCCAGTGGAATATGTCATGGGTCAATGAGGATGACAGGTCAGGTTGGGCTGTAGTAAGGCAGATAGGCTCTGGGTGTGACATTATTGACTATGGCTCCCACGCATCAGGAACATTTAGCTGGAATAGGGAGGCGGTCCCTGATACGCACACAATGTCCCTATTGGAGCAGAGGCTACTAGACGACTTGAGGTATGCACAGCTGAACCCATACCTGGAAGGATCACAGGGAACCTGGCTAGTCGATGTCGAGATAGGATATCTCCTGACTTCCCCAGATGATGGACTACTGTCAAGCCTTCCCGATATGTTTGCCGATGGACAGGTCACTGTCCTAGTTGACAGGAATTGGGGGAGTCCGGAAGATGGGGGGAGGGAACACACCCTCAGACTCGCTATGGACGCCGAGACCGGAAGGATGGCAGGCTGGGTTCATACCAACGGCCCTTCGGGCTAGTGGAGCTTTTGGCATTATTGATGTAATATCAATCGGCACGTTGAACACCCCTCCGAGCGCCGAAGGCGCTCGTATGAAAGCAGATGAGGGGGACAACCCCCTTCCTGAAGTCGAGAAGGCCCCCCTGGTGGTCGATGTCGAGTTCGTAGAGACGGAGGAGGCGCATGACGCACCCCTCCTCAATGCAGCCGAGCAGGTCAGCACAACGCAGGCCAGTGGCCCGATGCACCTCCCCTCTTCTCTCCCCACTCCCGCTGGACGGGCCAGAGTTGTCACCGTAATCAACCAGAAAGGAGGAGTTGGTAAGACGACGTCGGTGATCAACGTAGCAGCACAAATGGGCCTCAGGGGGCACAAGGTCCTGGTAGTGGATGCGGACTCCCAAGGAAACTGCGCTACTGGTCTGGGAGTGGACAAGAGCAAGGTCAGAGCCACCACCAGGGACCTTATCCTCAACCCAGAGACCGCCGTCAACTCAAGGCACGCTACGGCTGTAGATAACGTGCACATGATCGTGGGAGACAGGACGCTAGTAGGTTTGGAGCAGGAGATGCTCAGACAGCTAGGCAGGGAAAGGAGGTTGACTGAGGCTATCGCCCCCCTACTTCCTCACTATGACCTGATCATTATCGACACCCCTCCATCACTTGGACTTGTGACAATCAACGCCCTTGTCGCGAGCGATGGCATAGTGATCCCAGTTCAGACCGAGTACTTCGCACTAGAGGGACTCGCCCTCCTATCGGGCACCATCAGGGAGGTCAGAGCATTCCTCAACCCCGATCTTGGGGTGGACGGAGTTCTCATGACCATGCACGCACCGACAAAACTCAACCAGCAGGTCGCCACAGAGCTCAGGGAGTCATTCCCAGATCTGGTGATCGAGCCTGCAATACGTCGGAACATACGCCTGGCTGAGGCCCCCAGCCATGGAATACCCATACACCTCCACAATCCAACCAGCGCAGGTGGCCAGGACTACCAAGATATCACATCGGTACTAGAGAGACGCTGGAGACTGGGTTAGATGACCGAACAAACCTCGATCGGGCAAGGCCACATCGCTCCGAATGACTCTCCGAGGGTCGCTGTCCTCTGGATGATATTCGGGAGCATCTCTTTCGGTACCATGAATGCCTTGGTGAAGTGGACCTCGACTGAGGCTGACGTGTGGATGATCATACTCGTACGTTCGGCAGTCATCGCCTTCGCAGTGGCTGGATATGCTGCGGCAAAGGGCCTGAGCCTAAGGGCCAACGACCCTAGGACGATGCTCCTCAGATGCGCCGTCGGACTTTTCGCGATGATCCTCTACTTCACCGCACTCTCGAGGATACCGATAGGGCAGGCGGTCACCCTCCAATATACCGCACCATTATTCGTTGCACTGCTCTCTGGCACAATCATTCGGGAGAAGGTCTCACCATCGGTTGCAGGACTTGTGGTATTCGCATTTGTAGGCATCGTCCTCATCGTATCCCCTGACCTTAGATCGATCGAGCCAGACGCCCTCCTAGCACTTGGGTCGGGGCTGTTCGCCGCCTTGGCCTACATCTACGTCAGAGAACTCAGGAAAACAGACTCGGCATCAAGCGTGGTTTTCTGGTTCGCAGCCTTCTCTGTGGCAGGCAGCTTCTTCCAAGCCGCACCGGATATCCCCGACCTCTCACTAGAGGCGGCTGCTGCACTAGTTGGGATAGGCGTGGGTGCGGGATGTGGACAGGTAGGCATCACCATGGCGTACCATCAGGCGAATGCTGCGTGGGTTAGTGCGTTCTCATACCTCACGGTCATAGTGGCCACCTTCTATGGCTGGCTGATATTTGGCGAGACTCTGGCTTTGGCCGACTGGATAGGTGGAATCCTAATCGTAGGCTCAGGTATTGCACTGGTGTTCATGGCGCCTTCTGGCGATTCCCAACACTAGTTCTTGATCTCGAAGAAGGAGTCGAGCGTACCGATGATACCATCGGGATTCTCGATTATCTCGAACAACGTATTGTCTGAGGTGTAGATCAATAGAGATTGAGGATCCCCTCCCGTTCCCTCTACAGACTGGTACGCGCAAATAGCGTCCATTCTGATCCGTGTCATTCCTATTTCTGTCATTGCGTTAATCCACTTGGTCATGGGCCGGGCGCCCCAAGCGAGCCTCTTAATCGTTTATGGAAGGGGTTCATTCAAGGAACTCTGAAACTTCATCCAGACTCTTACGAGATATATGTGGAACTCTCGCGTCCTGAGCAGGAAATCCTACGGGCATAAGCAGCATTGCATGCTCATGCTCCGGGCGTTGTAGTATATCCCTCAGGAACCCCATTGGGGAGGGGGTGTGCGTAAGTGTCACTAGTCCCATATTGTGAATCGCAGCCACGAAGAGTCCAGCAGCAATTCCGCAGGACTCCTGGGAGTAGTAAGTCGGGGACATTTCTCCAGACGCACGCTTTCTTTGCGAGTGCCTGAAAAGAACCACTACCCATGGTGCTTCAGTAATGTGATCCTTCACGTGATCAGTCCCCAGGGGATCTAGCACCTCTTTCCATGCTTCGGGAACTCTTTCCTCGTAGAATTTTCGCTCCTCCTCCTCTGCCGCCTCCCTTATCCTCAACTTGAGAGCCTGGTTAGATATCGCTACAAAAGTCCAGGGCTGGAGGTGCGCTCCAGATGGAGAGGTACTAGCAGTCTTCACCGCAGTCTCGATTAGCTCTCGGGGAACCCGTCTGTCAGAGAAGTGACGTGTCGTCCTTCTCCCGTCCATCAGTTCGAAGAAGGCCTCGGCGTTCGCATGCATCTGCTCAAGAGGCAACTCTTCGAAAACCAGTCTTACGAAACCCTGGTCCCCCTCGTCCTCGCCCATGGCATGGCTCACTCGCGCCTGCCCATCAAGCCTGCCATCGAAATGGCGAGAAGAGGCCCCACGACACCGAATCCAGGGAGCATTCCGGAATCTTCCTCAGAACTGCTCTCATCTATGCAATCCTGATCCGACCCCCCCCATTCTCCACTGTCATACCAGCAGTCGGACCATACCTTCCACCCGAATCCAGTTTCCGGCACGCTGGTCGTGTTACCGTCCACCCAGTTCAATTCGACTCTCCAATTGACGTATGTGACGGTATCATCAGGAACAATTGATGCCTCCCATGCGCCTTCTGAGGTCTGAAACATCGAATGTGACTCTGGGGCGTAGCACACCCCAGAGTTGATGCAGATTTGAGTGATCCAACTAACATTGGTCCCATTCCCACGCGCTTCCTCAGTCAGAACCAAGGCCAATTCGAAATCACTCCCTGCAGAGGCCTCGTTGGGATACATTATTTCTTCGATATCAGTACCTTCGACCGTGGTATCCTCGTTGATGCCGCTCTCTCCAGCGCTGGTGATTGGAACTATCAAAACGGCGCACACAAGCAAACATGCAACTACGCGCATGGATGCTCGTGCACACCACTCCTCATGAATAGTTAGGCATCATGCCTCTATCATCCACAATTCATCGCCTATCCAGTGAATCGTTGAGATTGCCTTCCCCTTGGCCATCTCCATCATCTCGTCTCCATCGACCAGGGCTATGCCTATTGAAATTGGAGTGCCCCTATCCTGGTCCCTGACCCAGACAAATCCGCCAGCTTCCACCGATGGATCGGCGATATGGACGCCCGCTCCCATGCAGTCTGCCCCGTTCAAGAGGAATGGCGTAGCCCCATCGTCGACCGCTGCCCAGCACCTATCGGGTTTCCAGTGGAGTATGCCCCTGATTGTTGGAACCCATCTTTGGGAGTCGCCTATTTCCAATCTGATACCAACTATCGTACGATCCAGCAGGAGTATGTCCCTGCCCTCGAAGTGAGCCAACTCGATGAATCCCTCTGACAAGTCAACATCCATCCCCATCACCTCCTCGAGCTGCCTCTCGACCTCTCGGACTTGCTTGTGCCTGACCGGCTTCCTCTTGCGCATCCGCGGCCCGCTCATGTGCCAGTGTGGCAGAGACTATGACAAGAACGTAATGCTGCTCGCTGGGAAACAGCCCCGATACGCTCCAATCCATTGAAATAAGGGTGGTCGGTCGGCGGGACGCATGGCGAAGTGGCACGGCATCTCCCGTCGCAAACCAACAGGCGGACGCCTGAAGAGGCCGAATCGATATCGAGGAAAGCGCAGGACAGAGATTTCCAGCGAGGACCAGTTCGCATACGTATCCAGCGAGGACAAGAGGAAGAACTACCGCAAGAGGGGCAACTCCCAAACCGTCAGGGTCCTAGGAGCGAACCATATCAACGTCAACGATCCAAAGAGCGGCAAGACCTCCAGAGTCACGATCAAGAGCGTCGTCGATAATGGGGCAGACCCTAACTTCGTCCGACGCAACATCGTCACCAAGGGAGCTGTTGTGGAGACTGAACTCGGAAATGTCCGTGTGACCAGTCGCCCTGGTATGCACGGAGTCATCTCCGGCGTGCTCCTAGAGGACTGAAGGCACGAAGCCCTCAAGTCACCCCGCATGTGAGGCATTGGTGATAGCATGGCCGGCGACCCGAGCAAGATGACCCTCTGGACCGGCTACTTCGACTCCAAGCTGACTAGGTCATCCGGTCGCAGGGTGGCGAAGGATGCCAGCATTCCCCAACCCTCACTCGATGCGCTTGCATGGGCTGCCAAGAAGTCCGGAATCAGGAACAAGAAGCACCCCGAGGCCAGCCATCCATCACGTCCCCACGCCGCTGAGGGTAGGCTTGTCATATCCGCTAGCGACGCGATGGAGGCCACGGGGTCAGAGAGCAAAGAAGGGGTGATGCGCCATATCGGACTAAAGATGCGCTCCGAGATGATGGATTCAAGGCAGGAGGGGAGGAAAGACGCCTCATCCGGACCCGCGAAGGGCGATCGCAGGAAGAGAGCCCAACGGAAGTCATTCAAGCAGAAAGGCGGACAGAGAAAGAAGAAGTTCGGACGGAAGTGATAGGCTGTTTTCCATTGAGGCCGCAGTTCCCGATGTAGAAACATATCTGCGACTACGGGAAAAGGCAGGAATGAGGTCAAGAACAGTCAGCGGGGCTACCAAGGGCCTAGGCTCTGAGCTATTCTCAGTCTTACTTAGGCATGACGATTCCGACGAGATCATAGGAATGGGGAGGGTTGTCGGAGACGGCGGAACCGTATTCCACATCTGTGATATGGCGGTTGAGCGGGAATGGCAGGGAAAGGGAGCAGGGACGTTGATAATGGATTCTCTCATGGAATACATTACCCGAGAAGCTTCATCCCAGTCCTACATCAATCTCATGGCCGATATCGATGGATTCTATGAGAGATGGGGCTTCAAGCCCACACTCCCAAACTCTCGTGGGATGTTCCTAAGGATCTCAGAGAAGAAGTAGTGGTCATAATATTGGTCCGGATGGCCGGTTTCCCGACCACCCGGATTACGTAATTCTGGTCTGTTAATTCAGTGCTGCCCGATGAAATCACTCATCGTGCTTTGCTGCGTACCAGATCATCATTCCGAACGCGCCCTTGTTGACCAAGTCAGCGACGTTGTAGAGGATGTTCATGTCGTCTGTTCCCATGCCACCTATGGTTCCAGCGCCCATTAGGTAACCGATTGGGTATATTGCCCAGCCAAAGGTAACTATCATCCTCATTGATTCGAATGCGAACTGCACTCCCGGGCTGCCAGATGCTGCAGCCTCCTTGACGTCCCCGGACCATAGCTCGTATAGGATGTATCCCCAACCAAGCATTCCGATGAACCACCAAACGGTCGAGCTGAGCTCGAGCGTACCATCCATAGCTCCGGACTCGCCGAAGAATCCAGCCACTAGCATGACGATGGATGCACCCATGAGGTTCCTGAACATCACGAAGGTACCGACGCCGATAGCGGCGAGGATTAGGTAGAACTCAACGACCTGAAGTGGTACTGTGACTAGCCAGTCGATGTACCTGTAGACCAGTGGGGAACCGCCTCCCATTGCCCATACTTCCCTCATGTACGTGTAATGGTACCATGCCACACCGGTAACCAGGGCGGCTACGGTCATGGATGTCTTCCACTTGTCCGGTACGTTCTGCCTCTCAACTAGGAAGAAGACGGTGAAAGCTAGCATCATCGCTGTTGCGATCCAGAAGCTTATCCCGACCCAGTCATTAGTTGCGAGGGCAGTTGCCTCGGCACTAACCGTCTGGGTACCGAACAGTAGAGTCACTGCTAGGATGCCCAGAGTTGCTTTCGTTATCTTGTTGCGTCTCTTGTATGGATTCGAGTCCATGCACGTGCGGATAATGTTGAGGATATAAATGAGAGTATTGAAGCAATTCAAATTCCATATTAAGACTTGTATTTGGAATGTGGGAAGAACAAACACCCCTTCAATAAGGGTAGGTAGTTCGGGGGCTCCATGAGCAACAAGAACGCTACATTAGCCATACTAGTGATCGCCAGTCTGTTAGCATCGCCCATTGTGGCAGCTGACGGCATGAAGAGGGATACTCTCTCTGACATACCCGCAAACGCTCAGGGCACAGGGGTGCATGACACCCTCGTCTCTGCGCTCTCGCACGCAGGACTCGTTGGGGCCCTCCAGGGCGACGGACCATTCACGGTCTTCGCTCCTACGGATCAGGCCTTCACCGACGCAGGTTTCGACTTAGCGGCGTTTGACACTGATGAGGAGAACGCTACCCTGGTCGACATACTGACCTACCACGTCGTTCTCGGTGCAGTAGCCTCCGATGATATCACCGACGGGATGACCGTCGATGCATACAACGGCGACTCACTGGGCTTCACGCTCTCGAGCGGGACAGTGATGGTCAATGACGCCACTGTAACGCAGTCCGATCTGATGGCATCCAACGGAATCATCCACGCCATCGACAAGGTACTAATGCCTCCAGGGGACGTTGCAGACATACCGACCGTCGCCTCCGG
>DAJH01000049.1:0-2656 GCA_002498925.1 Euryarchaeota archaeon UBA173
AGAAGGCACGTGGGTTACTGCTGGAGATCTGAACTTCCTGGGCGATGCAGATGGATTCATCCCGAAAAAGTACCAGCCCATACCAATTACCAAGCTCTTCAAGGGCCAGATGATCGAGTTCTCCGCTACGGCCGTAATGGGCCGTGGCAGGGATCACGTGAAGTGGTCCCCAGTTAGCGCGGTCACATTCAATCCAAGGCAGGTCGGCGTAATGAATGTCAAGTCTAGGTCCAAGGTCCTGTGGGACCTTGGTCTCACAATCAAGGCGAAGGACTTCAAGGACGGTCGGCTAGAAGATATAGAAATGGTAGAGGATCTGAAAGCAGATCTCAATCACGTCGGTTCCGGAACTGAGGAGTCCAGGGACTTCAAGGAAGCAATAGTTCTGGAAGACGTTGCAGGGGAATTCATCTTGAGCTTCGAAACAGATAGTTCGATGACCCCCCGGGTAGCATTCGAAATGGCTGTGAAAGAGCTTTCCGGGAGATTCGGCGGCATTGACGAAGACCTCAAGGCAGTTCTCTGAATTAGATGGAGTTATTTCCTTCTGGTTTGCAGCGATGATATATGCCCGACATTCTGGGACGCGGCGAATGCGGTTCGCATGTGACTCTTCTGTTCTCGATAGATGATGATTCAGAGGATTTGGTGAGCCAGGGAAGCCTAGGTTCCGGGCTTTGTCTAGAAGACGGCTCGGAGGCTATAGCCAGGGGCAAGGAGGGATCGGGAGAACTCTCAATTCGATTCACTGAGGGAGAGGGCGACGAAGGGCTATACCACGAAGTAGGTGAGACTCTAGGGGAATTTATTCCAGAGTTAAATGGGTTTGATTGGGAAATTACTGTGAAGCTAAAGGTTCCAGTTGGACAGGGCTTCGGGATGTCGGCATCGGGGGCCGTATCTGCATCCATGGCACTACAACGCGCCATGGGCCTGCCTTACGAAGAGAGCTTGAGAAGATCGTACCTAGTGGCTCACTTGGTAGATAGGAAGCGTTCGAGTGGTTTAGGCGATGTTTCTGCTCTTTCCGCAGGGGGCGTCGAATTGAGGGTCTCCCCGGGCTCTCCTTTTCATGGCCATCTCCTAGATACTGGCCCAGGCAGGGCAATTGGCTGGTCTAATGGCATGGAAGTAGTCCTGGCCTGGGGAGATGATTCTGGGAAACATACCTCGACATACATTGATGACCCAGGCTGGAGGGATTCGATTTCTTCTGCTGGAAGTATGGAAATGATCGGTCTCACAGAAGGGAGTTGGGACGAGGGGCGGTGGTCCGAACTTATCGAGAGCTCGATAAGATTCTCAAAGATCAGTGGTCTACTCAAAGAATCTCGTAGGGCCACTGTATTGGATATGGCAAATCAAGCAATAGCGGAGTGTGGGATGAGCGATTCGGTCGTCCCTCTCCTCTGCATGTTAGGGGAGAGCGTCGTGATAGTCCCTCGTAATCTGGATGAGGGGGGAGTCGGAATGAGTGCCCTACTGCCCTCAATAGAAAGTGGTGGGCTCTCGGGATGCATCACAAGAGTTAGTGATTCTTCATGAGTTCTTTGAGTTCTCGTGGAACTCATCCAACATAGTAAGGTCAAGCGGGCTTGCATCCAGTTGTTCAGCCCCCTGAATCCTCAAGCCATCGCAAAATCCATGCCTGTATACTATGGCACCATGGCCGTATTCAGCGACATACCTGTCAACCTGTTTCTGTGTCTTCTTCCTTGGGAATTTCAGATCCGCACCAAAGAAGTGCTTGGCATCAATCCATGCACAAGGGACGCCGTTGATCCTGACATCGTCAATCATGAGTAGGTCTGGAGTTATCACAGCCCTTCCCTCGGCCTTCTTCTGCTCGACCATTAGTTCGTCCTGGGTCCTATATCTCACCCCTATGGAGTCGAAATAGGCGTAAAGCACGTCCTCAAAGACCATTGATGCCTTATGGGTCTCGTCTTGATTCACTGAACTCACCCTATCCAAAGATTCTGCCAGTTCAAACTGCTCCCGATCTCTCTTTTTCAGGCGAGAGGGTTCCTTTAGTGATTCCTTTATCCTGTTCTTTGACCATCCCCTGCCTGTAAGAATGGCCCTAAATGTGTTGACAGGCGGTGCGTCGAATCTCTTTGATAGAGAAATGACATCCTCCCCCGAGTCATATCGACGATTGAGTTCATTGGACCTTCGCATGAGCTTGTGATGGGAATACACGCTCTTCTCCTGATTCAATGCATTCCTCAAGGAGAGAGCCTGTTCAAGAGTTATAGAAAGTTCCTGAATCTGGTCTGCTATCTCGTCAACTCTCTCTTGGGGAAGGAAGCCGAATTCACCTCTGCGCATGATGATTTCACCAGCCTTCTTCTGAACATCCTTGGGAACGGCATTCAACTCCCAGTTGACTTCTATTTTCTTCGGAGGGGGATCTATCTCAGTGGGGAATCCAATTGGAAGGGGGTTTGCATTGAATCTGGCTAGCGCCCTCTTGACCGAATCTGAACTCTTGTCCTCGACGGTTTCCTTGGGAGCATTGCCTCCGCCCCCGGATTTCCGACGGGGCCTCCTACGTCTCCTGCGTCTCCCGCCACTCTTCTCTTCACTCAACGAGCCTTCGAGCCGCGGGAGCACCATGAACCCACCGTGTGCCTAACTGGTAATCCACAATAGA
>DAJH01000049.1:3046-9146 GCA_002498925.1 Euryarchaeota archaeon UBA173
GCGACTCGTGCCTTTCCTGCTACGTCTTCCCCCTCTCCGACGGGATACACGCTAACATGCTGGACATCTAGTGCCTCTGCTAGGAAATCTGAGTTGGAAGACAGGACCTCTGCCTCGTTCAGTCCTGAGCCTATCAGGGAAATATCTCCTTCTGGCCAAGTGTGAATTCTGCCTCTCTTCTTCTTGCTGCCTACGGTGAGTGCCATCCAAGTTTGAAAAATCTCGCCCCTCATGGCCTCTTTCTGGAATATCGGGAGAGACTGGACGTGAGATTGTCCGTCTTTCTTGAAGTCGAAGCCCTCTGAATCCAATCTCAGCGACTCTCTGGCCAGATCGGATTTCCATTGGGCCGATGTCTGGATGACTACTCTGCTAATTCCCCCTTCAGAATGTTTCTCGGCCATTGATCTAAGATTCCTAGCACTGGAAATCACATTCCTAAGGTATCTCTCCTTGGCAAGTACACGGGTATCACCGGATCGGGTTTCTGTAGCTTCAACTACGTGCTCTGCTAGGAGTCCCTCATTGCCCATGATATTCCAGAACTCCTCTGCTATGTGAGGCGTAGCGGGGGCTAGCATGGGAACCCAAGCTCGAAGGAAATCATTAGCAGTGCTACGATTGGCGCCTCCTCTTCTCCTGTACCAGTTCCAGTCAGAAATCATCTCGAAATGGCTGATCATGACCCCTTCTCTCAATGAGACATCCATCATTGCCTCCTTCCATGTGGATTGATTGGATCTGATTCTGGCCATGAGCCACTCATCGATTTCAGAGGGGCTTTCATCCATCGATTGGACGGATTGGAAAGCCTCGATAATCGCGAACATCTGTCTATGATTGCCCTCTAGCGCACTGTCAGACCAGTCCATACCGGCCTCCGGGTTGGCCCCGAATAGGATGAACAGGCGTACTGTGTCCGCCCCATACCTGGAAATCATCTCCTCAGGACTTACCGTATTGCCTAGTGACTTGCTCATCTTAGCCGACCTTGAAGATAGGGGGGACCCGCAAGAAGGACAGTCCGCCCCAAAGTGGTCAACGTGGTACTCAGTATTGCAATCGGTACAGAACGGTGCTGGCGCGTTCAGCATCCCCTGGCATACGAGCCTGCCGAATGGCTCTCCGACCTCGTTCATCGAGTGGTCCCTAGTTGCCTTGGTAAAGAATCGGGCATAGAGAAGGTGCATGACCGCATGTTCTATGCCCCCAATATAGAGATCGACCCCCCCTTCCATCCAATAGTCGACTGCCTCTCTATCAAACGGGGATTGATCGTTTCCAGCGTCGCAGAACCTCATGAAATACCATGAGGAGTCATAGAAGGTGTCCATGGTATCGGTCTCCCTAGTAGCTGGATCGCCGCATTCGGGGCAGATTGTATTGACGAAGGAATCATGTGACTCGAGAGGATTGCCCTTCTGGTCTTCAGTGAATTTTACATCGAGTGGAAGTTCGACTGGTAGGTCCTCGGATGGGACCGGGACTATACCACAAGACTCGCAATGTATCATGGGAATTGGTGTACCCCAGAACCTCTGACGGCTCAATAGCCAGTCCTTCAACCGGTATTGGACTGAGCCGTGTCCCGCGCCATTTCTCTCCAGTTCCTGTATGACGGCGGTTTTCGCATTATCACCAGAGAGTCCGTCAAAAACATCCATGGCCGAGTTGACCATTGGCCCATAGCCATCGAAGGCGGAGGAAAGCTCGGCTTCGGGGTCATCACCCGGAGAGGCGATCAATCCCCTTCTAATCTCCAAGCCATACCTACTCGCGAAGTCGAAGTCCCTCTGGTCATGACCGGGGACAGCCATCACAGCGCCGGTTCCATACGAGGCGACGACGAAGTTGCCAGCATAGATCGGAACCTTCTCCCCGCTTAGGGGATTGATTGCATACCTGCCCAAGAATACACCCTTCTTCTCCTTCAGCATGTTGATTCTCTCGAACTCAGACATCCTAGTGCACTCCTCGAGAAGATCCCTCCAGGCACCTTCCCACTCTGTTCCGGCGCATAGCTCCTCGCAAAGTTCATGCTCTGGGGAGAGAGTCAGGAAGGTCACTCCGAAAATGGTATCCGGCCTAGTTGTGAAGGCCCCGATCACTGATTCTGAGCCATCTACCTTGAAGTCTATATGAGCCCCGTGCGAACGTCCTATCCAATTCCTCTGCATGGCCTTTACATTTTCAGGAAATGAGATGTTATCCAACTCATCGAGAAGTTCGTCCGAATAGTCAGTCATTCTCAGGAACCACTGGGACATGTCCCTCTGTACTACCTCTAGTCCACACCTCCAACAGCGGTTATTCTTGACCTGCTCGTTCGCAAGAACCGTGTCACAATCTATGCACCAGTTGACGGGGGCTGTTCTTCTCTCGACCAATCCGCTTTCGTTCAGTGCGAGGAATATCTCTTGGTTCCACCTGTAGTAATCGACGTCCGAGGTTGCTAGGAATCTCCTCCAGTCGTATGAATACCCCATCCTCTCCTGGTCCTGACGGATACTGGATATGTTTCGGTGTGTGACGTGATGGGGATGGCCCCCCTCCTTCTTTGCGGCGTTCTCTGCAGGCATTCCGAACGAGTCGTATCCCATTGGGTAGAGTACGTTTCTTCCCATCAGCCTATGGAATCTGGCCATGGCATCTCCAATTGAGTAGTTTCTGACATGGCCCATGTGCATATGGCCTGAGGGATACGGGAACATCTCCAAGCAGTAGAATTTCTCTCTGCTGTGATCAACTTCGGCCTCGAAAGACTTCGAGTCTGCCCACGCCTTCTGCCAGCGGGTCTCTATTTCTTGGGCATCGTAGTCCATTTTTTCACTCCATTGGGCTTCTAAGGGAGCCACTAGGCTCCCCGCAGAAGCAGTAGGCTGGCCAGTAGCCCGCCTTGCAGGGTGTATGAAGCGGGCTTTCGTGCCACGTATCGCGACTCGGACGTTCTGCTTTGAAGCCTGCCCCGAGAGTGGGGGTCCGCCACACCTATGGGAGATGGTTGCGTCCGAGTCTTGATGCTGAGGGACGGGGAGTTCGACAAGAGGGTCGGGGACGATGGAGTAGAGGTCTGGGTCACCCAGATGGGGGGTTACATGAACATGAACACCGCATTCATCGACAGGGGGTCGGGAATTGTGGCGATCGTCGACCCTTTCGACTCGGAAAGGTGGGTGGAGGGACTAGCACAAGAGGGGCTCTCGCCTACGCATCTGCTGTACACCCATACCCATCGTGATCATGTCGCTGGATACTCCTCCATGATGTCATTGGTTCCGGATGTGGAGGTTTGGGGTCACGAAGAGGCGCGCGTACCCAGCTTGCTTGGACATGTCGTATTCAAGAAGGTCGACTTCACGGAAACTTGGGCCAATGGTCCGGATACCACTGTGGAGTGGTCTGCGGGCGCGATCACCCTCGGAGTGACGCATTCGCCCGGGCACGCACCGGGGCATGTCACGCTGCATGGACATGGGGTGTATCACGCGGGTGACCTGTTATTCACCAACGGAATGGGGAGGGTTGACCTACCCGGTAGTGACCCCCGAGCTCAATGGATGAGCATACGTAATGCGAAGGGGATCCTAATGGAGCTTCCAAGAGATTGGCGCCTGATTCCAGGACATCGGTATGACTGGATTGACGGGACCACCCCCGACTGGGTGAGCGTCGGCGAGGCCCTTCAGCACAACTATGCTCTAAATTCGCCAGCTCTGGAAAGGATGGGGTGAATCGTTTGGAAGGGCCCTTGCCCACCCCCTCTGGCGATGGGATTCCGATCGAAGCGCACAAACGACTCATCGCATACAGAATCGGGCCGCAGGAAATCGACCTCACATTCAGGAACAGGGTGGCACATGAGAACGGATGGGACACTGGGATGGCAGAGAGGGCGATCCAGGAGTACAAGAGGTTCGCATACCTCTGCGCACACAGTCCGACCCCATGCACGCCATCAATGGAGGTCGATCAGGTCTGGCACATGCACATGACCTACACTCATGACTACTGGGGGAGATTCTGCCCGGACCTACTAGGATACCAGTTGCATCACGGCCCTACCGAGGGAGGGGATGACGAGGAAGAGAAGCATGTCGAGCAGTACGAGAACACTCTTGTCTACTACGAACGAGTATTCGGAAGGCCTCCGCCTAGTGATTTGTGGCCTTCTACTGGGGAGAGATTCTCCTCTTTCCCACATCTACAGTGGGTCAATCTCTCGGAGTATTCGATAACTCCCAAATCGAGAATTTACCTAGCGATTGGTGTGGCTTCCGTAGTCTCCTTTATCTTGGGCTCTCTGCTGCCTATTTGACATGGGTCGAGCTTTGATAGCCGTTGTTGCCGTCATATTGCTATCAAGTTCCGTTTCCGGGCTACCAAATGGTGTTGATGAGTACAATCTGGGCCCCGAATACTTCCCCCCAGCACCGGAGGGAGACTGGTATGTCTACGACGTTGCCGGAGTAATCAGCGACGAGACAGAGGCGGAGTTCGAAGTAGAGCTGGTCCGAATCCAAGAGGAGTACGGGGTATTGGTGAGGCTTGTCACTATAGGAGACATGTGGAACTATGGAGTGGGGCCCTGGGATCCTTCCGAGGACTTCTTCAGCGACGATGAAGGGTACGCTAGGCAGATGTTCCAGCACTATGGAATGGAGGGGGGAGAGGAGCCCAGCATGATGATAGCCCTGTCAACTGGGGACCGCCAGTTCAAGTTCGTGATGCCGGACATGCCGGCACTGAACCAGAGGATATCCGGAGACGTCTTCATCAATGGGGCGTGGAGGCTTGGCGATGCCGCTGATCACTATGAAGGGAATCTGGATTGGGGTGAAAATACCGTCGGGATGTACTATGGCTACGACAATTGCGAATGGGGCGAGCCGACGGACACGTGGTACCTGGATGTTGGCTACGACCGCGTTGAAGCGTGGGAGTGTACTTGGGATCGTGCTGATGATTGGGAACCATGGAATGATGTCTGGGGCTACTGCGAGAATAGGGGAGGAGAGTGGCAGTGGTACTGCTACAACCATCCTTGGGTGGTCAAAGAAGACTGGAACCATGTTCACAAATATGATGGCGCGGGACCCGAAAACGCAAACGGGACCCTCTTGGACATCAATAACGAATACACAAAAGGGAATCTGTGGGAAATAGCACTGTCGAAATACATCCACAGGGTTGACGATGTGGTTGGCCCAGAGCCTTGGCACTGGAGTGTACACTCAGGAGTCTACTCGATCGGGCTCTTGGGCGTGGTGTTCTTAGTCTCCAGGATGCGCAAGGAGAGGACCTTCGACCATGAGTTTTGGGAGAGGAAAGAGTGGGCAGAGGAGAGGCTGGGGTTCGCATACTCGAGAAGAAGGGGTATGCTTTCTCTAAAGAGCCTGAAGGGAGAGCCTGACGGCACGGTTTTCGAGAAGGTGAGTGACCAGATAGAGAGGCTGACCAAGTCCATCACCGGCGAACTTCGGGAGATCGAGTATGACCCGGATTTGCACAAGAGTTGTGCCGAGCTCAACAAGAGGGCCGATGACGTTGGGATCCCAGAAGAGGTGCAGTTGATCGATATGGACCTAGAAGAGGAGTTCAGGACAATCCAGGAATTCGGTGACTCTCGAGACAGGATCAACTCGATCCTCATGATTTGCCTAGTTCCCATATATTTCGCACTGATATACCTCGGTCTGAGCATGGTTGCTTACCATCCATTCACTCTGGGCGACTGGCTCCTGGACGACCCTTGGTTGGTGTTTGGCCTGATCAATGGATTAGTCGGTGGCATAGTAGTTGGCTCAACTATCGTCCTGTATCTCCTCTATGGGTTCGTCATATGGTCGGTTTCAGATTTGGTCAGGGAATACGCAGGGGTTCGCTCTCCCCTATTCCCACTCTATAGGCCCCAACCGACAGCTCGAGTGGTCGATTACAGCAATGTGATCATCCCCGTGGCTGTTGGGTCCTATCTAATCGACGATGTCGTCACAGGCGGATACATGGTCACCAGCGCGGGTTTCGACGAGCACGGGAACGAGATATACGAATCCAGCATACCCGTCAGCAGCGGTGGTGGCGGCGGTGGCGGCTGCGGCGG
>DAJH01000049.1:9444-13485 GCA_002498925.1 Euryarchaeota archaeon UBA173
GCAGCGGTGGTGGCGGCGGTGGCGGCTGCGGCGGTGGCGGCTGCGGCGGTGGCGGCTGCGGCGGTGGCGGCTGCGGCGGTGGCGGGGGATTCTAGGGCTGCTTCCTACCCCTTATCTTGGCAATCATCGAGCCTATGGTGGCGAGGTATATCTTGTTCCTCCACAGCCAGGAAACCAGCTTGAAGGCACCTTTCACTTTGCCCATGCTCATTCCGCCTTGTCTTCCCTAGAGAGGCTGATACCCATCTTACTGGCGGCCTTCTTGACAGTTCCCTTGGGTATTTCACCCTCCTGCTCGAGCGCGGATAGCGCTGCTAGTACTATGCTCTCGGTGTCTATCTCGAAGAACCTCCTGAGGCTCTCTCTAGTGTCAGAGCGGCCGAATCCATCGGTTCCTAGAACCACATAGCGGCCCCCTATCCATCTGTGAATCATCTCGGGCACGGCCGCGATGTAGTCCGATACTGCTACTGTTGGAGTATCATCACCGAAGCACTCCGAGGCATAGGGGGCCCTCTTATCCTGAGGATTGAGCCTATTGTGTCGCTCTGAGTCAAGGCCGTCCTTACGTAGCTCGCCATATGATGTGACTGACCATACCTCCGAAGAGACGCCATACTCCGATTCCAAGATGGAAGAGGCCCCACGAGCGTATTGGAGAATTGGCCCCGAGCCAAGAATCCTGACTGATGGGGGGTCTTTGCCTTCTGGTTGCTGAACCATGTAGGCGCCTCTGATTATCCCCTCGTCCGCCCCTTCGGGCTTCGCGACCTGCTGCTGATTCTCGTTGTACAGCATTATGTAGTGAAAGACATCTAGGTCCTTGCCCCACATCTCGTCGATTCCGTGCCGGATTATCGTTGCTAGCTCGTAGGCGTATGCGGGATCCCAAGCGCGACATCCGGGAACGGCTGAGGCGAAGAGCAGGCTGTGCCCGTCTTGGTGCTGCAGGCCCTCTCCGTTCAAGGTGGTCCTACCAGCTGTTGCGCCCATTAGGAAGCCCCTAGCTCTCGAATCGGCGGCGGCCCATATCTGATCTGCAATCCTCTGGAACCCGAACATCGAGTAGAACGTGTAGAACGGCATTGTGGGAGATGATGAGTGCGAGTATGACGTTGCTGCAGCTGTCCAGGTTGCCATGGAAGTGGCCTCGGCAATCCCCTCCTGGATTATCTGCCCTGATTCTGACTCCTTGTAATTCATCAGCATCTTGTGGTCTACAGGAGTGTATTTTTGTCCCTGTTGAGAGAATATTCCGAACTCGCTGAATAGCGGATCCATTCCGAAGGTCCTTCCTTCGTCTGGGATTATTGGGACCACCCTGGGACCGATATCTGATTTGAGCAGGTTCCTCAGTAGCCTTACGAAAACCATGGTGGTAGAGACCAGTTGGCCCTCTCTGGTACCATCGTCGAATTCTGAGAAGGTTGATTCATCGGGAAGTTCTATCTCGGTCAGAGGAGATTTCCTAGATGGGAGATATCCTCCTAGGTTGGTTCTCATCTTCCTGATGTAATCGATCTCCTCGGAGCCTTCACCGGGATGATGGAGGGGGGTATCCTCCAATGCATCGTCTTCGATGGGCAATTCTAGGGAGTCCCTGTAGGCGGCCAAGTCGTCCAGAGCCATCTTCTTCTTCTGGTGAGTCGAGTTCCTGCCCTCGAAGGAGTCGATTCCCCATCCCTTAACGGTGTGAGCGAGGATGACGGCTGGTCCGTCAGCCGCTTCCGCGGCCTTGTAGGCTGCGTACACCTTGCGGGGATCGTGACCCCCCCTTCGGAGGTTTTCTATTTCCTCCTCGCTGATTGAGTCGCCGATTGAGGAGAGTTGTTCGTTCCCAGAGAAGAACTCTGCTTTGAAGTCGGATGGTTCCAACGTGCTCATCCTCTGCCAGTCGCCATCGGTGATTCCCTCTATTCTTGCGAGAACGGCGCCCATGGTGTCCTGATTCATTATTCGGTCCCATCCTGAACCCCATAGGACCTTGATGACGGTCCAGCCAGCACCACGGTAGAGGCCTTCTAGCTCCTGAATGATCTTTGCGTTGCCCCTCACAGGACCGTCTAGACGCTGAAGGTTACAATTGACGACTACTATCAGATTATCCAGATTTTCCCTCCCAGCGATGGCGATCGAGGCGATCGACTCGGGCTCGTCCATCTCGCCATCACCTAGAAAGGCGAAAACTCGACTTTCCGATGTATCGGCAAGCCCCCTGTGGTGCAGGTACTTCCAGAATCTGGCTTGCATTACCGCTGCTAGGGGTCCGAGGCCCATTGAGACAGTCGTGTACTCCCAGAATTCTGGCATCAGACGAGGATGTGGGTAGGAGGACAGGCCATCAGAGAAGGCCTCCTGGCGGAAATTGACTAGTTGCTCTCGGGAGATCCTACCCTCCATGAATGCACGAGCGTAGATTCCCGGGCTTCCATGCCCCTGAATATAGAGAGCATCTCCGATTCCATTGCTATCCTTTCCCCTGAATATGTGGTTGAATCCGACCTCGTACAGCGTTGAGCTAGAGGCGTAGGTAGAGATGTGCCCCCCTAACCCATCTATTCTGCGATTTGCGTCTGAGACTACTACAGCTGCGTTCCAGAGTATGATGTTCTGAATCCTTTCCTCCAATTCCAAATCACCCGGGTAAGGGGGCTGTTGGTCAATTGCGATTGAGTTTAGGTAGGGAGTCCTGGAGGGGGGCCTTATTGGGATTGAGAGGTCTTTGGCCTCGATCATTAGCTCATGCAGAAGTAGCCGTGCCCTCTCTACACCATGGGAATCGACAACGGAGCGGAGGGACTCTAGCCACTCATCGGTCTCCTCTGGATCTAGGTCAGGGAGTTTAGGACGGGTTCTTGGGCCTGACAAGTCGAACTCCTGCCCCTATGGGGCAGGCCTGCGACCACTAGTGGTTTATTCAATGTTCGATATTGGTAAGGTCCTCTCAGTCGGTTCCTCTACCTGGGCCGACAGTGATTACATGACACACGTGAAGGGTCCTTACCCCTGCAACTGTAATCGAAGAGTCGCCCTCTATACAACGCTGTCCAGACCACTTGCCGACTACCTTCATCACAGTACTCTTTCCAGCAGGATTGAGTGGATCGACCTTCAGTTCTACGTTGACATCCCCTAACTCCCCAAGCCAGGACAAGGCGGCCTCTATGGAACGGCTGGCTATTCCGTGTTGTTGCTCTGAGCTCCTGACCCAGTAACCCAAATTCCAGTTGGCCTTTCCCGATCTCGTGATCTTGTCAAAGCCAATCAGTCCCAATATGTAGTCATCCCAAGGCCTAACCATAACCCAATGATGGAGAAGCCCAGACCTCCCCATCCTTTCAGTCTCAGAGAGAAAATCCCTGATTTGACTCTCGATGTCCTTGTCCGGGATGATCCAAGGCATGGCCCTACTGACTTCGGGCCAAGTCTCCTCGAACGCCTCGATTATCTCTGAAACTAGAAGGCTGGAAGCAGGGCGTAGGACGAGGCTTTCGTCGACCCTGATTGTTGAGGTGGCACGCCGTAGCACATACATGCGAAAGAGTCCTGTTCAATCAGTTCTCCGGATAAAGGGAAAATTCAGGGGCGTAGTTTTGCCTTGGCATTTGAGACATTGGAGTCGTCAGGATATGTCTTCATTGCCACATCTAGAAGCCTATCTACAGCCTGTGCTCTACCGATTCTCTGTAGAAGAGCTCCGATAGGGTAGACTAACTTAGTCCGGTCGCCAAGATGGGGTCCGACCTCATCTAATATTACCGTAGCTTGGGCCATATTCTTTGATCTGGCTGCCTCCATAGCAGACTTGACCATCTGTGCGACTTTTCTACCGGGCCACATTTCCTGCTGGGCCCAGGGCCAAATATTCTCAATTTCTGGTTCTTCTTCAATTGGAGCGCTTTCCAACATGAAAGACAGATTGGGAGGAGGAGGGATCGGCATTGGTGGTTGATCCTCATCGACTTCGGGTACGATAATTGGTGGTCTCGGGGGTGGCAGGTCGATTGGAGGTGGGGGTATTGGTTTCTCTGGCTCTGGCTC
>DAJH01000049.1:13833-13953 GCA_002498925.1 Euryarchaeota archaeon UBA173
CTCTGGCTCGGCCTCCAGTAGTGAGATAATTTCCGACTTCTTCATCTTAGAGTAGCCCGAAAATCCCCTTTCGCTTGCCATGGACTTCAGTTGTTCTACGGTCATATCGGATAGTGTCTC
>DAJH01000041.1:0-26040 GCA_002498925.1 Euryarchaeota archaeon UBA173
TCCTTAGCATGCCGAATCGAGCGACAGGCCAAATCATCCTCCTGAAGAAACCCGGCCGATACACCCAACGCATGAATTCCAGCCCATCCCCCCTTTTTTTCTGGTCCCTCATCCAATGATTGGCCACCATCTTGAAGCCCCTATCGCCGATCCTGTTCATCAGAAATCTATTAGTTGCGCTAACCTTGATTAGAGGCAATAGGCGCTCTTTCACCTCATCTTCGTAGTCACACTCGCCAAGAATCGCCTTCCCAGCCAATACGCCGCTTGTGATAGCATAACGCATTCCGAAGCCCCACATGAAGTCCTGGAGTCCGCCTGCCTCTCCAACGTAATATCTGCCCTCGTGAAAGTATTTCTCCGGGATCGAGAAATCCCCCTTCCCACCAACTCTCTTGATGGGCTTCCTATTCAGCTCGTATTTTTCTTCATACCACGCTATGGTTTCATTCAGGTATCGGCTGCTCTTCTTCTGTTTCCTCCACAGACAGGTACAAATTAGCCCAACTCCGTCGATGATAATCAAGTACGAGTAGGCCCCTGGTGCCAATTTGTCATTTAGTTGGAAAGTGACATGATTGGGGTGGTCGGTATGGAATACTTCTCCGAAGGCTATTGCACTGGAGTCCTTTGGCCCAGCAGCAACAATATGGCAATCTTCTGGAGACCTCTTGCTACCGTAGTGAATCTCTACCCCAGCTGCCTTGGCCATTCTCTTGAATCCCTGGTCTATGCAATGGTGGTCGGTTCCTCTCTCGACTACCCTGAATGCAACTCCATCAGTTATTGGATTGGTAATTACATCATCAGGATGAGCTAGGTCCACTATGCTGAAAGAATCGGACTTGAACTCATCTGGATCTAAGCCCCAATCCCTCATCTCGTCAAAGAAATCCCTCTGGCTGGTCCAGTTTTCAAGTCCCTGGAAGTCTCCGTCGAAACGAGCTCCGCTATCTTTCCTGATTTCATGAACATGCACCTCTACCCCTGATTTCGCTAAAATGGTAGCCGCGGAGAGGCCTGAAAGACCAGCTCCCAGAATGTGTACGGGCCCATCAGTCACGAAGCTCCGATATCACATGGCCGCTTGAACAGTTGGGTCGTTCCGTCGTCTTCAAGCACTCATCATGCATGGGAGGGCTGTGTCCGTGCATGTCGTGATAGACGACACCTCAATCGAACCAGAAAAATTGAGAGATTTGCTGACTAGTGATGGTTGCGGAAGCATCGTAAGTTTCGTGGGGCTTACTCGCGGTTCGGAAGGGGTAAATGAGGTGCATAGCCTTGAGTTTGATGCATGGGGGGAGAAATTACCTTCTGTGCTTGAATCAATAGCCAAGCAAGCGATTACAAATTTCAGCGTCTCATCAGTTGTGATAGCCCACAGAACGGGAATCGTACTTCCGGGAGAGACCATTGTTTGCATCCATATCGGTTCGAAGCACAGGAGGGAGGGATTCGAGGCTTGCTCATGGGTCATCGATGAACTCAAGGGGCAAGCCCCCCTGTGGAAGAAAGAGACACGCTCTGACGGGGTCCATTGGAAGGGGGGAATTGGTTGACTGATGCAATTGTTCCCATAGGACACAAACCAGTTGTACAGAGATACGCAGTGGCCACTGGCATTCTGGAAATCTCAGCAGATTCGGCCGATGCAATACGAAATGGACAGGTTGCCAAAGGAGACGTATTGGAAGCCAGTACTGTAGCAGCTATCCAAGCAGTAAAGGACACGCCTAGGATGATTCCACATTGCCATGTGATCCCAATCGAGTCGTGCAACGTTTCATGGAGCTGGGAAGGAAACTCCTTGAGGTGTACTGTGTCTGTCAGCACCCACTGGAAGACTGGTGTGGAGATTGAGGCACTTTGTGGCGTTTCCACGGGACTCATGTGTGCATGGGACATGGTAAAACCAATGGAGAAAGACCATTCTGGGAAATACCCGGGAACGAGAATTACTGACATTAGGGTGACAGAGAAACACAAGGGCGATGCGCAGGATTGAGAACCCCCACCCCCTCGCCCAAGCATGGCGACCGTAGAATTGGAGAGGCACTTCCTCAATGCGACCGAAGCTGCCGCAGTAGCAGCATCCGTTTGGAGGGGGAAGGGCGATGGCAAGGCTGCTGACGGAGCCGCCGTCGAAGCGATGAGGGCGGTGTTTGACAAAGTTCCATTCGACGGGCGCGTCGCTATAGGAGAAGGCGAGAGGGACGACGCTCCTATGCTGTGGATAGGGGAGCCCCTGGGTTCAATGCAGGGAAGTCCAGACGCTCCAAGGATAGACATAGCAGTTGACCCCCTGGAATGCACTAACCACGTTGCAAAGAACCTCCCGAATGCGATGGCGGTTCTCGCTGCTGCCCCAAGGGGGACTTTACTCCATGCCCCCGATTGCTATATGGACAAAATCGCCGGAGGGCCTGAACTTAGTGGTGAGATAAGCCTGGAAGCGGATGTTTCGTACAATGTAGAAGCGGCATGCGCTGCCCTAGGAAAACAGTCCAATGAATTGAACGTCGTTGCTATGGACAGGCCAAGGCATGACGAGTTGGTGAAGGACCTAAAGGCCCATTCTGTGAATGTAATTCTCATCGGGGATGGTGATGTTTCAGCAGCGCTTGACGCCGCCGACCCCGACTCCCAGATAGACATGCTAATGGGAATCGGAGCAGCTCCCGAAGGAGTGATTACCGCTACTGCACTGAGAGGCCTAGATGCTCCTTTCGAAGGCAGATTAGTATTCAAGAACGAAGGGCACAGGGATCGTGCAGAGGAAATGATAGATGGAGATATAGAGAGGATATGGGATAGGGACCAACTATGCTCTTCCGAAGACTCAATCTTCATTGGAACAGGCGTATGCAAAGGTAGGACGGAGGGAGTAAGGATGCTAGGGGGAGGCAGGGCAGCGGTCCACTCCGAGGTGATCGATGTCGCCAATAAGATTCACAAGTTCGTCTCATCCGAGAGAGAACCCTGAAAGTTCCGGGCACCCAATTGCCCAAAAATAAAGAATACATACGATGGCTTCATTTCTCAGCCCCTTCTCGTCGTCACCGGTAATCGCTATGGATAGAGAGCTTCTTGAGAGAACAGCAAGAGAGTTAGTGGCACCCGGGAGGGGAATTCTTGCCGCTGACGAGAGTAATGGAACAATGTCGAGCAGGCTTCAAGCGGTAGGTGTCGAACCCTCATCAGAATCCCGACGCGCCTACAGATCAAACATCTTCGCTACGTCTGGCTACGAGTCTGCAATTAGTGGAGTAATTCTTTTTGACGAGACCATAAGGCAATCCATGGATGATGGGACTTCGATACCCGATTACCTTGCAATCCGAGGAGTTCACCCTGGAATCAAGGTAGATACCGGGGCCAAGGAGTTAGCCAACCACTCTGGGGAGAAAATTACTGAAGGATTGGACGGACTAAGGGAGAGGTGCATGGAATACTTCTCAATGGGGGCCCGCTTTGCAAAATGGAGGGCAGTAATTAGAATTGGCGAGGGCATGCCAAGCGATGCAAACCTCTCTACGAACGCCCATGCCCTAGCTCGATATGCTGCAATTTGCCAGGAGCAAGGACTAGTTCCAATCATCGAGCCGGAGGTCATTATGGAAGGCGACCATGACGCCCAGGCCTGCTATGATGTTACTGCAAGGATTCTCGATGCAACCTTTTCAGAGTGCAAACTCCAAGGGGTCCACATTCCCGGGGCGCTGCTCAAGCCAAACATGATCCTACCCGGCAAAGATTGTCCCGATCAAGGAGATAGGGAACAAGCGGCACGGATGACAGTTGACTGCCTGACAGCACACGTCCCGCATGACCTTCCTGGAATCGTCTTCCTTTCAGGCGGCCAGTCCGATGAAGATGCTACCGCCCATCTCAATCTGATGAATGGGATGGATGTCGAACACCCCTGGCAATTGTCCTACTCATACGGCAGAGCGCTCCTCGCCCATGCCCTCCAGACTTGGGCTAGCGGATCAAGCGAGGAAAGCCAGAACGCCTTTGCCCATAGAGCTTCAATGAACAGCCTAGCTAGAAGCGGCGAATGGTCTGCAGAGTTAGAAGTTTGATTTGTAATAAGTATAACTTTTACACACATGAAAACGTTAGAATGCTAGCCTGTTTGGCTTTGTCTACCAGTTGGTATGGCAACTAATCAGTTCTCACCATCTAGAACGCCAGGCCTTAGTTGCCAGACGCATATTTCGTACCTTCCGGAAAGTGCACCACCTCGCTTCGTGGTTGCTACCTTCATGATGTCCTTGTCCTTCGAAAGGACGTTCCCCAACTGCTGCGGAGTAGTCCCGTGCCTCATAGTGGTGTTCACATGCTCGAGTATCTCGGTCGTATTCGCCTCACCCTTGCTGTGCAGATATTTCTTGATTTTTTGTCTCAGTCTTGTTGTTCTCATTTTAACTCCTCCTTGTTGGGCTCCACTCGCTCGTGGTAAGCTACCCACTCATCGGTCGCCCATTCCGATAGGGGGTACTCTCTTCCTGCAATCCCGCTCCTCCTAACCGTCCCTATTCTGACGATGTTGGCGTCCATCTCGAGTATCGACGCAATATCGGAACGAGGCATCTGCGAATTGCCTTGGGTTCGGATCCAGGCAGATATCTCTGCAGTATTCCTTGGCCTCTCTGAGATGAATTTCCTGATCATATTACGAATCTGATCATTCTCCATTATTACTCGCCATTCCTTGGTCACGGTACCGCAGACGGCCCGATATTCACAGGACGGCGGGCACTGATATAACCGTTCTGTACGATTTAATGCAATTTAGTTACCAAACATGACGAATATAGGTGTAGATTTAGTTAGATTATCAGGTGTTGAAATGAAACTACCTCATTCTCCATTGGAAATGTGTAATTAAATGTAACTAAACAGTTTATTTTATTACTATTACATAATGTCGATTTAAACAGAGGTGTATTGTGGTGTCCGATGGTTCCGAAATCCAATCAGAAGAGCATTTGCAACTATCCTCTGGCAAGATACGCAGTAAGAACCGAAGAAGGCTACTGAACAGGCTTGCCGACGGAGGCGCTACGGTTAGCGAGATGGCAGCCGACTCCGGAATACGGGTTCCACACGTATCTGCAGAGGTTAGGAAGATGAGAAACGACGCACTGGTAGACAGTGACATGCCTCCTGGAAGCAGAGGGGCGGTACTTCATCTGACAGACAAGGGGTGGGATGCCGTAAGGTCCGACGAATGGTCTAGGGCATTGGAAGCACTACCTCTTCCGGACGACGATAATCAGATCTGCATCCTCTCTAGAGATGGACCAAACCTTCTGATTGGCATGATGGGCCAAACTGAGTCCCCTCTGATCCTAATTCCGGATAAGCCACCTGCAGTTTTCGATAGCAAAGAATCTTCCAGTGGAACTGAGGGGGTTCCTTGGAGTTGGGCAGCCATCAGGGAGAGGGGTCCGAGATGGCTCGACATCTCCAGCATGGAGTCACGTAGTACTCCCTTGCCGATGGATAGAGGAAGGATAGATACATTTTCAGAAGGACGTTCAGTAATCGGAATAGTCAGAGCAAGGCTGTTGGACGAAGATCGACCGATTGCCATAGCCCCTGGTAGATGGTTCTCAGGTCCGACTCATAGGCCCGTACCACCTCTCCCAGAGAACACTATGCATAGGGGCCCATGGGTTCTGGGGACATGCCACAAGATGTCCCCGGACATTAGGCCAAAGACTGCAATTGCCGCCGTGGCTAGTGACAGACTCCCACGATCGATGCTCCTTAAGAGCTCGAGATCGTCTGCAATTGTCATTGCAAATTTGGGAGGCATTGATGTTAGTGGCATTCAGTACCCTGTAGAGTCACTAGACCATTGGATAGCTGTCGCCCATCCACGACTACCGGAGTCAGAGAGAATCAGGAGATGCCAATCTCTCAAGGATAGGATAATGGGAAATCGAAGATCGAAGACAGAGGACTCTACTTGGAGGAGGTTTAGACGCGATTGGGGCCAATCAGAATTTAGCCCCGAACCGATCAGCTCTGGATTTCTGGATACGAGAGGCATTGGAAGTGCGGCTATAGAATCCCTGGTAAGATGGGTTTCTTCAATACAGGAGAGACCGCCAATAGTAGTCGACCTCCCCAGTGACATTCCTGGCGATGTCGCTATTTCATTATCTTCCCATCCCAGTCTGAGAATGGTGATTCTGGCCGATGAATCACCCCATTTTTCTAATTTGGATCAATTATCGCAGGACCCACTCAGGCCTCTCCCATGGATGATGCTCGAACTAAGGGGCGGCAAGACATTACCAGTAAAGCTAGTCGACCCCGTGACGCATTCTCCGGATTCTGCCAATATCCCGTCAGATGGGGTCTACGAGAATGACCTTCCCATGGAGGTTCAATCTATGATAGGGGGCATGGAGGATCCCGAGTATTCATCGATGATTAGATCGGCCTTGTCTCAATATCCAGAAGGAAATGAAGAGTGGGCCAACAGGATGGAAGCCAGCTATCCGATGGCTGCATGGATTGCGTCCCCTCCTAGAACTAGGTGGCCAAGATGGCAGAGACTCGGCAAGAGACTGGATCCAAGATGGCTTGTCATGATGGATTTCTCCTTCCTTCCGTTAGAGAGGCTCTCCGAGGCAGCCGAAGTGGCCCCGGAGGAAGCCCTAGAGACATTCTCCAAAAAATTCGGGGAGCTACTCAGGGAATCTCCTGATTCGGCATTGAGGGCTAGGCCCACTATGGACTCAAGAAATGCCTCATCGGGAACTTCATGGGTAGCCGCTCAATTGTTAGCTAACTCCCCCTGGCTGCCGGATAGCCTTCATGGGGACTTGATGAAGTGGGCAGTCGATGCATGGCTCTCTAAGCCGCCCGAGAAATCCCTCGCCACATTGCAAGGTGTGATGTGGCTATACTCACGCGAGGATTCTAAGTCTGCTGATATTGATAGTATCCTGAGCGCTGTAATCGAGAAGGGAAGGGAGCTCGAGCATGGAAACGAGCTACTGATATGGTCCACTCTAGTGGACCGTTCACAGAGAATAGCCGAATTAGAAGTTGAACAAATAGGCCCAATCGTATACTCCCTTCCACTGAGTTGGTGGTCAGCAATTTCCTCGGAACTCCTTTTCAACATGCTCGAAGAAGATGACAAATTCGACTGGCTCTTGAAGAATCCAGTGCCTTGGCCTGCAGCTATCCTAAGAAAGCCAGGAGAACCGTGTAAGGCCCCTGCCCTCCAAGGATTGAGGCACACGGGCTGCGATCCCGAATTGCGAGTCCTATTGTCCAGAAGGATGAGGAGCAGGGTCGAAGCAGAGGGCACTTTACCCGGAGTGCCATATCTGCTCGACCTACTTGATTCCCTGGACTCTGCTTTCGATGGTAGGTCTCCCAAAAAAGGGAGAACCCACCCATTAGTTGGATGGCTTGCACAACCATTGGAGAAATGGCCTGAATTTACCACGAATGAATGTATTTCAGGAGACGCAAATGTGGCGGAGAGAATCATACTCAGGGAATCTGGATACTTCGACGGAATCTCAAAATCACCCACTTTAGATTAGAGAAAGCGGCGTTTCTCCAAACCGAGAGGTTCTTGACCTATACTTCCGGCCGCAATTTGCCCAGCGGCAACACCGTGTTGACGAAACCCCCTCGCCGGAGGTAGAGGATGAAACATGGTACCACGCATGGGTAGCCATCTGTCGAAGACCGACTTGACTGCCTCCAAGGCAGAGTGACCGTCGGCGCAAAACAGATGGCCGGACCGGGACAAGGTCCCCTGAGGACCCGAGAGGGGATGAATCAAGGGACTACCACCCAGTCCGACAGACGTCCCGGGGTGGGTCAGGTGCTGGAGCATTGCGGTGAAGGCTACCGTTACGCCCCGGGGCACACTTTACTAACTAGAAATAAAAATGAGGTTCGTCGGTGAAATGGATATGTTCGATGTCGGCCTGATTGGAGGGACATTCGACCGATTTCACAAAGGCCATCTTCATCTAATCTCTGAGTCCCTGGAACATTGTAAAAAATTAGAGATCTGGATAATTTCAGATAACATAGCTAAGAAAAAGGACCATAGGGTACTATCGTGGGACGATCGCCTAGATGATCTAAAGCGGTCTTTAGATGACGAATTGTTGTCAAGGGTCTCCTTTGGCAAATTAGAGGATAATTATGGCCCAGCTCCGACCCATCAAGAAGCACAAGTTGTCTTCTGTACGGAAGATACAAGGAAAAACTGCGAAGAAATAAATGGATTGAGGATCAAGAATGAACTATCCCCCTTGCAGATTGTTATTCTGGACCTGCAAAACTCATGGGATGGAAAGCCAATATCCAGCTCAAGGATAAGGAACGGTACGATCGACAGGGATGGAAACTCGTGGATTCCAGCGAGTATCAGATCTGGAACTATCGTCATGACGCCAGAGGTCCAAGGAAATCTCAAAGACCCCTTTGGGGTACTATTCCCTGGTCCCGAGGGGAATCCTTCAGAGGCAATGAGTGACGCACTTTCACACATTGAAAGTCAGCCGGGCCCTACAATAGCAGTTGGAGATGTAACGGTTCTAACGATGCACCAACTAGGACAGACTCCTGACATCTCTCTAATTGATGGGATGACCAAAAGGGAGGAATGGGAGGGGACGAGTAGCATCGATCAGGAATGCTATGACCACAGACTAGACTGTTCAAGCCCCCCGGGGTCTTTGACAACGTCTTTGCTAAGGGCGTGCGAGGTCGCAATTAACTCTTGGAACGAGGACGGTTCCTCCACAATAATAAATGTCGAAGGAGAGGAAGACTTAGCCCCACTACTACTGCATCCACTATCTCCAATTGGGGCTGTAGTCCTGTATGGGCAGCCAGGAAAGGGGGTCGTGGTCAGAATATGCGGAGAGGAGTCAAAGGCCAGGTGCCGCCAGCTACTCGGGGCGTTCATCAGTGCTGATTAGGACTCTGATTCTGACAGGATACCGATCCCAACTCCAAAAGAAACCAACACTATTGCCACAGAGTAGACGCCCGGGTCAACCCAGGTTGATTCTGTCACGCTCCAAATCGTATAGAACAAGACGCCCAATGCTACCAGCCAACTGGAGGCCATTTTCTTAAACCCGCCATCAAAAGTAAGCAGGCGCGACATAATACACGAAGGCAATCCCGACATCCAAGAACTGAAGCCTCCCTCGTGAGACCCATTCAATCCTATAACTCCCGCTGCGAAAATTGCAACGCCAAATACCCCAAAGATCGCATCATCGGCCACAAACGACATGTCTGTGGTAGACGCCTCCTTGACACCAGTCAGGAATTTGATCCAAAGCACCTTCCTTCCCTCGGAATAGGCTCCTTGCGTGAGATTGACAACTGTCAGAAGCCCTATCCATGACCCTAGAAGGATCGCAGATGCGGAAAGGGTCTTGCTAGGTCGAGTCAGGGACTCCATCCACGTTGATTCACTCATAGTAACGGGCGGGCGACCTAGATGTTTCGTATAACCATTTTCAGAGTCAGCAGCCTCATCAAAGATGACTCTGCAGCACATACTTGCCCTCTGCGGCCTGCGCAATGAGTGGCTCTGACTCGCTTAGGGCGTCTATCGCATCTATCGCCTTGGGTATGGCTGAGTTAACCTGCTTGCTCCTGCCGCCCCTTCCCTTACTGACGTTTCTAGCCATGATTAGTCCTAGTGTGTCCAACTCATTCAGTAGGGAAGAAATTCTTCTTGGAGTAAGGGGCTCAACTCCAACTTTCATGCATGCCTCGGAGTACGTCCTGTAGACCTCTCCCGTGCTAATGTTCCTGAGTCCATTTCCTTCATTCAGCCTGATGGAGAATAATACCAACTTCTGATGGAGCGGCAGGGTCCTCAAAACAGGAGTCACCTGGTCGTACTCCAATTGACTCTGTGCCATCTTGACGTGAGCAGTCCCCACGAGTGCGTGCTCGGACTGCTCGGCCTTCTGGATTGAGATCCTCAGAAGGTCCAGAGCCCGCCTTGCATCCCCATGCTCCTGCGCAGCTAGGGCAGCACAAAGCTGAACGACACCACCATCTAATGACCCCTCTCTGAGCCCAAAGTCCACCCTCTCCTCCAGGATATCTTGTATTTCTAAAGCACTGTATGGGTGGAAAACCAAATCCTCTTGACTCAGCCTAGAGCTGACTCTTGGATCGAGGTGCTGAGTGAAGTGCAAGTCATTACTTATCCCGATGATACAGCATCTCGAATTATTCAGAACAGTATTGATGTTAGTCAGATTGTACAGCAGCCCATCACCAGACCTTGAGACGAGATTATCGATTTCGTCAAGAACGATGATGTGAACCCCTCCCTCACGATCCATTCTGGAAATCAACGCATCGAGAACTCTGTCAGTAGGCCATCCTGTAAATGGTATGGGGGCATCTCCCCTCTGCGAGAGTTGGGATGCTATATTCTGAACAACCCTGTATTTGGTATCGACATTTCTACAATTAATCTCGTAGCATCTCACTGACTCCCCCATCTCCTTACCCTTGTCTAGCAACTGTGAAAGAACGAATCTAGTCACCACCGTTTTACCAGAACCTGGAACTCCATACAGCAACATATTCGAGGGGATGTGGCCATTCAAAGCATCCACAAGATTCCTAACCAAGGAGTCAATCTCATGTTTGCGATGAGGGAGTCTGCTCGGTTCGAAGGCATGGTCGAAAGCCCTTCTTTCCAAGAAGAGGCTCTCTTGTCCGAGAATCTTTTCGAAAATATTCCCGTCCATTTTTTTTCACTTCTCCATATCCCGCATAATTACAGTAACTAATTCCCCATCAGAGTTAGCAACTGTCTTACGCGGATTCCTAGCGAGTGAGCGGGAGATAATAAGACTCTCTGACGATTTCAAGCTCCGACACCAGTTGGTAGACATAGGGAAAGGTATTTTTCGATGTCCAATTTTTTGTTCTACATACTCTCTTAATGACTTTCAGGGTAGCGTTTTCTAGAGAATTAAAAATTAAAAATAACATGTCTAAAAAGACTAGTTTCTATGTTATTCCAATGTCTGCGCCTGAGTCGCATATTGCTGTCGTCTATATCTCCGATCGACGATCAAAAAAACTTTCCAGTTTTTTGAAAATTTTAGTCCGCTGAGAAGATTAGTATAAATAAGCTATATTTTTTCTACGATTTTCCTATCATCGTAAAATCTCCATTTTGATCTATTTCCAGAGTATCGCCATCTTCCAATTGATGGATCGAACTTGGCAGAGTGGGAATGGGGAAACCAGATTCATTGCCCTTTCCCGAAGAGTAATTATGAGTTATCAAGATCTTGACATGGGGATGCCTCTTTCCAAATGAAATAACATCTGACGGCCTATGGTGGTGGGGAAACTCGCCTATGTCAGGCATGCCCATTTCCAGTATCACCACGTCGGCACTTGGTGCCCTCTCCTCTATTCCCTCACATGGCCCGGAATCCCCACAGTGGAGTAGCCTGAATCCAGATTCGTGAATCAACTCGTACCCATGCGGGTCAGTCTCAGGGGTGTGACAAACTGGAAACCTCTCATACCTCCATCCCGTTTCACTCAACACCCCCTTCTCTTCTTCGTCCCAATCAACTCTTTGTTCCAGCGAATCGGCCAAGCTTCCTGGGAAGCCCATTTGACAGAGAGATGAAAGAAAATCCCTCCCTCCCGGTCTGAGGTGAACAGACAGATCTTTACTTCCAAGGGAATCAGAAATGAACTTCCTATCCAACAGCAAGAATGGAAATCCGAATGTATGGTCGGCGTGCCAGTGAGTGATCAGCAGGTGCCTAATGTCCGAGGTCGTGCATCCAGATCTCCTCAGTTGTGCAAGTAGTGTTGGAGGCGTGTCAATGAGTATTTTTCCGTCAATTAATGCAAGGGCGTGCATTCTCCCGTGAGGGGAGAAAGCATTGCCGGTGCCTAGGAAGTCGACTCTCGCCACGACACTCGAAGTCCGGCCTATGACTTGACCCCATCGCTCCAATCATCAATAATTCACAGCTCCCCCCCGGCATTTCTTCATAAACAGAACTAGACTCGCGAGGCTGAAGGTGACCGAATGTCAGACTGGAGTGCCAAGAATCCATATTCGTCCACCCTTACAGACAACTTCATTTTGAATGGGGAGGGATCCGGTAAGGAGACCAGACACATCGTTTTCGATCTGGGTGATTCAGGATTGACCTACAAATCAGGAGACGCATTAGGCGTCATCCCTAGATGCCCCCCTGAAATAGTCGAGGAATTATTGGGACTCTGTGGATTCTCAGGTGATGAGATTGTCGAGACTCACGTTGGGGACTTTCCGATAAGGGAGGCGCTGACCGACAGATATGAGATCCACCGAGTCTCGAAGAAGTGGATAGAGGCATTGGGCCCTAGATTGGTATCCGATGATGCAGAATTGGAGATTCGTATGGTCAGCAGGTCTCGCACATCAACTAGGGATGGTTCGTTGATCGTTGATTGGTCAGGAAGTGGCGAAGAGGGGGATTTACCAGAAGGATATGTTGAGATCGGCACAATGTCCGATCCCTCCGAAACGCTATGGAGGGAACTGACATCTGACTCAGATTCTATGGAGGACTATATTTGGTCCCGAGATTACGTCGATGCCCTTTCGGACTTCGGTCATGTTGGATTCACTCCACAGCAGATGGTTGAGGGGATGGATCGGCTGAAACCGAGATTATATTCCATTGCAAGCAGTCCAGATTTTGAGCCAGGCACAGTTCATCTTACTGTCGGAATAGTCAGATATAGCCACCATGAAAGGGACAAGGCTGGACTCTGCACAGGATATATGGCCGACAGATGCGAAGTCGCCAATACAGAGATTGGGGTATTCATGTCACCCACTCGTTCATTCGTCCTCCCTGAGGATGGGTCAACGGATGTTATCATGGTCGGACCAGGGACGGGAATAGCTCCCTTCAGAGCATTTCTGCAGCAGAGGGAGCTTGATGGGGCGACGGGCAGGAACTGGTTGTTCTTTGGCGATTGGACCGAAGAAGGGGAGTACTACTACAGAGATGAGATGGAAGGATGGAAGGACAGTGGGGTACTCAGCAGGCACGATCTCGCATGGTCCAGAGCCGGTGCCGAGAAGGTCTACGTCCAGCACCTCATGGAGAAGAACGGCGAGGAAATCTGGGAATGGATTAGTGCTGGGGGATATTTTTATGTCTGCGGGGACAAGAATTACATGGCTAAGGATGTACATAAGATGCTCATTTCAATTTGCGCCAAATATGGCGAAATGAACGATGAAGAGGCGAAGGATTTCGTCGAGACGGGACTCATGAAAACCGAGAAGCGCTATCTTAGGGATGTATACTGACCCACTCAATCGTGTGTCAATTGCCGATTTAATCATAGGGCTCTTTCCTCAGCAGCACATCAGATGTTCAGGAGGGTGCTGATCGCGAATCGCGGTGAAATAGCTCTCAGGATACTAAGATCTCTGAGGGCAATGGGAATAGATGCCGTCATCATTCATGGCAAAGAGGACAGACTCTCACTCCCAGTCAGGCTCGCCGACGAGGGAGTCTACATTCCTCGTTCAGACCCACTAGCCTCGTATCTTGATATCGAGGCAATCGTGGAGGCGGCAAAGGAAGTAGGCGCCGATGCAGTGCATCCCGGATACGGTTTCTTGGCAGAGAACCCAGTCTTTGCTCAGAGGCTCGAGGACGAAGGTATCACCTTCATCGGCCCCAGTCCCGAGGTTCTGAGATTACTCGGAGACAAGATTGTTGCTAGAGATGCAATGACAAAGGCTGGAATACCCGTTGCAAGGGGCTCAGATGGGCCAATATCCGAACCGAAAGAAGCCTCCGAGCAAGCGGCTGAAATTGGCTATCCTGTAATAATCAAGGCTGCTGCTGGTGGAGGCGGCATAGGCATGCAGGTAGTTGACTCACCAGGGGATTTCGAAAAGGCATTGAGGCTCTGCCAGGGGCGGGCACTCTCTGCATTTGGGGACGATAGGGTATTCTTGGAGAAATTCATCAAGGGCGCCCAGCACATAGAGTTCCAAGTTCTCGGGGACGGTGAAAAGGCAATTCACTTCGGCGAGAGATTCTGTTCCATACAGAGGAGGCATCAGAAAATCTTGGAAGAGGGGCCATGGCTTTCCGAAGAAGTCAGATCGGAACTTGGCTCCAAGGTGGTCGCTGGAGCAGAGGCAGTCGGATACAAAGGACTCGCAACCTTTGAATTCCTGCGTGACGAAAATGGAGAGTTCTTCTTCCTAGAAGTTAACCCAAGAGTCCAGGTTGAGCATACAGTGACTGAAATGATTACTGGACATGACTTGGTTTCTCTGGGAATTAGGATCGCTGCCGGAGAGTCTCTGCCCATCTCACAGGACGAGGTAGAGATCAATGGGCACGCCATCCAAGTCAGAGTTAATGCTGAGAATCCATCTACCTTGGCACCCTCGCCAGGGAGGCTTTGGGAGTGCCATTGGCCTGGTGGGCCGGGAATCAGGATAGACTCCCACGCTCACACGGGTTACGACATGCCCGCAGTTTTCGACTCCCTTCTTTCAAAGATAATTTCATGGGGCTCTGATCGACAACAGGCCATATCTAGGATGGAGGCCGCCCTTTCAGAAACGATACTCCTTGGCGTGGACACCCTGATCCCGCTGCATCAGGAGATTCTCAAGGAGGAAGACTTCCTAAAGGGGGATGTTACAATTAGGTACCTAGAGGAACACCCTGACTTAGTGGGTGGAGGTAATTGATATGGAGATGGTCATCGTTGGGAGTATGGGTTACGATGATATTCAAACGCCCGAGGAGAATGGAAGCGAAATTCTAGGCGGGGCCGCTTCACACTCCGGTTTAGCGGCCTCTTTCCACATGCGACCACTCCCTGGAAAACCCCCTCGTATAGGAATAGTTAGTGCTGTTGGAGATGACTTCTCGACATACCATCAGATGGTTCTTGAGGATGCAGGAATGAATCTTTCGGGGGTCGTCGTCGCCGATGGGAAAACGTTCAGATGGTCCGGTAAGTATGATGACTCAATGGACAGAGTGACAACAATTTCTACCGATCTAAATGTATTGGAAAACTTCACCCCAGTAATTCCAGATGCCTGGTCAGAACCAGACGTACTTTTCTGTGCGAATGCACATCCCAGGATTCAGCTTGCGGCATTGAACCAGTGTCCGGGGGCTAGAATAACAGTCCTGGACTCTTTCAGATTGTGGATAGAAGATGAGTTCGAACTACTTTCCGAAGCTATGAGGAATGTGGATGTGGTGATAATTAATGAGGAAGAAGTGTGCTCTATTGCAGACGAGCAGATACTCACAAAGGCAATCTCATCAGTTATGTCTGGGAGTTCGCTTCATGGGGGCAAGTCAGCAGGTCCCGGTCCCAGAAGCCTCATTGTAAAGAGAGGAAGTAGTGGGGTCCTGGCACATCTGCCCTGTGGAACCATAGCGTTGCCCTCCTATCCAACCGAGAACATGGTCGACCCGACTGGATGCGGAGACACATTTGCGGGCGCATTGTTCGCCTGTCTGATTGGTCACGAGAGCCCCTTGAATGACTCTGAGGTAATGAGGAATGCTCTTGTTCATGCCACAGTCACAGCATCCTACTGTGTCGAGCAACTGGGAACTAAGGGCGTAAGAGGCCTAGGTAGAGGGGCCTATCATGCCCGTGCTGATAGGTACAGAAGAATAGTTGGAATATGATTACTCGAGTCTACGTACCCCTGGGATGTGATGTCGCTCGTCACTAGGGGACGATCTCCGAAGTTGTGAGAACCTAAGTCCCGAGTCAGGCCCCTGTAGGGAAGTAGAAGACTCGTCCTCCCCTTCCAAAACCTTCCTGACTTTACGTTCAAGAGCGTCCTTGGCTGATGATGGAGGATTCAGGGCCCTCCTACTTTCCATCCTCCTGACTACATCGGCTTGGTGGTCCTGGTCACTTCGTAGCCTGAGGTATTGAGATGTTCTGAATCTCCCTTCTTCAGAATATTCAGCTCCATCCGGATCGCCATACTGAGAAGAGTAGCTTTCATTTTCCCTGTCTCTGATTCTGCTTTTCGGTCTAAGGAGGGAAACAATCCAGCTCGGCTTGCCCCTAGACCTCGTTATTCCTTTCGTATTTACACGGCCACCGTTCATCGATGTCGCTAACTTCGAAATCCCGGGATAGTCCTCTAGTGTCGAGTTGTCAATCGATGGAGCTGCCAGTACATTCCTCGATTGTGCCTGTCTGGCTTTAGCCATCCTCACCAAACCCGGCCTACATTCCTCTCTTACGGCTTCCACCGTTGGCTCAGGTAGAGACTGAGCGTTGAATGGAGAAACCGGCTCTCCAAATCTGTTATGAGCAGACTTGATCATTTCTGAGCTAGATGAAACTCTGGACGAAGACTCACTAGGCTCATTGAAAATCTCTCCAAAGACAGGCCCCTCCTCTTCGAAAGGGCTAGTTTGTGCCGGGGAATCGTCATCATCGAACATACCTCCGAAACCGAACATATCGGCCGCGCCAGAAAGAGCAGTCTCAATCCGACTTTCTGAATCGGGCACAGGCTCCTTCTCCCTGTACCAATCAGGTGACTCCTGCCTACCCCAAGCCCTTTCATAAGCCGAGACCGACTTCTCTGCCTCATTCACCGTGAAGTCTGGCATTTCACGAGATGGGACATGTTCTTCTTGGAATGATCTCCAATTGAACTCAGACTGAACTTCCCCAAGTTCCGCTTGAACAGGCTCATCGATTTCCAAATCTGGTCCTGATGGGGAAAGGCCTCCAATTAGAGGTGGTGCAGGCATAGGAAGTGCCATTGGAACGGGCCCTGTTCCTCCCGCATCCATGTATGCGGGAAATACTGGCAACTCGGTCTCTATGTCTTCCAGGCCAACTCTAGCATCAATGACGCTATCCCCGCTCCTCACTCGATCCACCATTAGGCATAGACGCATCAAGGCCCCATCGCTTCCACTGATCATATGGCGCTCTTTACCATTCTCGATGACTAGCGTCGATTTCCTTAATGACAGATATGACATTATGGAAATCACTCCGGCTACGGAAACCGCCCAACCAACAGGCGGCAGAAGTACAGAGTACCCCAAACCTATTGCAACGGCACCAATTATTGGCGTCCCCCCAGGGAGGCTCGGGACCTTCATGTGCCTCATTTTGGATATCGATTCTAAATCCATCCTGATCCCATATCCGTCGAACCTCTCGAGAGTCAGCTGTCGCTCAGTAAGTATCGCGCAGAATCTACCTCTGATCCCGACCAAACTCAGGTTTCCGATTAATTCGGCTTCTCCTTCCGTTCGGCCAGGCCTAAGCCCGGCTATGTGCATCCCAGTTGTCGAGCGCATCTCTACCGGTATAAGTTCTAGGGGCGGTGCCCGCCTCTGGACCCATCTTATTGGGTGAAAAAAATCATGCCGGAGATAACTCGGAAAGACTTCCGATTATCCTCATCGGAAGCGCATCCAGCTGGACTAGTATTACTCTGGATTCGCCACTCTCCCTTACTAGTAAGGGACTCTCCCAGTTTATCCGAAGCCCCTCTTTCGCGATTTCATCTATCCTGCCCACCTTGAATTGCATATCCACAGATGCGTGAATCACGTCACCGACTGAGAGCTCCCTCCTCTGGAATGGAGCCTTCGATAGCGAACCATTGGATGATGTGTGCGCGATTACAGATTTCGACCCCTTGTGGATGATCACACTTCCTTTCCCCAAAACTCCTTCCTTCAGGCCCCTGAATGCTATTCCCACTCTGTCTCCCGAGCTTGCTTGCTCGACATCGTCGTCCATCACTTGCAGACTCCTGACTATCGCGGAGTTTCCACCGGGCAGCTCCTCCACTTCGTCGTGCTTGCTTATGGCTCCTGATTGGACATACCCTATTCCAACAGTTCCAATTCCCTGAACGTTGAAGTGCTGATCAAGAGGAACGATCAGGGAATTCTCGTCTGAGTCCTCCTTTGCCATCTCGAAGAGTGAATCCCTGATCTCGTGAGGCTCCGGACAATCCTCCATTATTTTCCAATTCAGTCCCGCCTGGGGCAGTAGCATCTTCACCTGTTCGGGATCTACCCACCCTCCTTCTTCTGGTCTGATTAGGACAATTCCCCTTTCCACTCCGGCGCATCCAAAAGCCACTAGGCACTCGCCAAGAGCAGCGTCAATTTTCGATACCTCGATTAGTCCTACCCTTGAAACATTCAGCACCGAAAGAAGAGGTCTGATGCTTTCTGGATGTTTGAGGGGCCTTAGGATTGACAGTACTCTGGACTCATCGCCTACAGTTTCCTTATGGACATACGAATCAACGTCCCGCGAGTCCCCCTTCTTGGCAAGTGTGCGAGCAAACTCATCGGTACCCACGAATCCAACGTTCAGTACCGACATCATCTCACCCAGTCGATTTCGGACTCAAGGCGTTCCGCGCATAGCGTCACGTGCATTCTGCGCGCCGTCCCAGAGAACTCGCTCCTCTTCATTGGACGGTGTGAATTGGGGGACTGAGATAGGCTTCATGGAATCATCTATGGCTACCATGAAGAAATAGCCAGAGCAAATCTCCTCGGGATCCCAGTCTGAACGCGTCATTCGGCAGGATCTGACTTGGACCCCAACGGTTCGAGGGGAGGTCCAGACAACACGTCCTATGGTCCTAATCACATCCCCTTGGTATGCGGGTCTCTTGAACTTCAAAGCATCCACGGAGACCGTAACGAATTCCCTGTGAGCAAACTTACTCGCAGACATTCCGGCAGCTGTATCCATGATGGACATCAACCGTCCCCCGAATAGGGTGTCAAGGGCGTTAGTGTCCCCTGGAAAGACCTCGTTCAGTAGGACTACTGGCTCCGTAGAGCGGGGCTCACCCATGTTCCTCAAGCAGATGCCGAGGCCGGTCCCCCTTGAATCCATCACACGATTTTGCTCATTGAGGGGGCAATATGACCGCTTAATTCAATCCAAAGAGGTCACTCGGAGTGTCATGGACACGTGGGAAACGGGAATCCGGAACTGGCTCGAGAGGCGATCAATCCGCCGCTCCCACCAGATAACGGGATCGTCCATGAATTTCCCAGAACTCGGATGGAGGGAGAAGACCCTCGACGATCCGGATGGAGGGAGAATAGTGTTGTGGCCACATCTTCCTTGTGTTAGGATGCCTCCTAGTCTCAGGTCTAGGAGGGTATGGGATGGAGTGGCCTTCCTGCTCAGCCACAATGATATTTCCTCTATGAGGGAAGAAGAGAAACAGGACAGGGAAAGCCCCGGAGTTCACAACGAGGCCGCCATGGCTTCGGGGACTACCCTTGGCAGATTGGTGAGGGAACTAGAGGGGCTGGATGTTGAGGGGCCAAGGATCCCCGATCCGGAGCAGATTAGGCTTCTCCTGCACGCTGATAATTCCAGAGGGGGGCTCCCTGTATTCCCGATAGAGCCGGATCTGGACGATATCGGATGGTCAGACTGGTTGGAGCGCAGTGCGGATAAGCAGGTTAACGTGACTACTCTCCTATCTACGCTGACTCTTGGTAGGAGATGGTCCAGAACCGCAACAGCGGCCATTTCTAGTATCGCTACGGACGATGAAGTGGGGATCGAACTGGGGGCTGCTGCAGCTGCATGCGCAGCTTGGTGGTCAGAGGAGGAGGGGGTTCTCGGCGAGGCCCTGTACGCTGAGAGGGACATGCGTTTTGCTTCAAGGATAAGAGGCGCTCTGGCCGACTTGAGGGACAGTAGGGTTGATGACGAGAAAGCGCAGGAGCCAATACTGATGGTACCCGTTCATCAAGCCAGACTCCCCTCACTCGAGGCTGCGATATCCGGATGGCCAGTGCCCGAATCAATACAGAAGGAGGAACGCAAATGACCACTTCTCCATCATTCGTAGTAGAGACTCAGACATTCAGATTCAGCCCGACTTCCCCTATCGACCTTGACGAGGCGGTATCGTTAGCCGGTGGCTCTAGGAGTGGTGATTACGTGGTCATCTCCCATGAGAAGCCGAGGGCTACCTACGTGGTTGAGCCCGATGGCTCAGTCCTCGTTCATGGTCTGGCGAGGGCCGAGGTGGCCGAGCTCGCCGTCCAAGAGTTGTTACTGACCCTGGGCCAGACTATCGACGGGCTTTCCATGGAATCAGGTGAGATGCTCGTTAGCTTTTCAATAGGGAGAGCTGTGATCGAAGATATCGCAATAAGAAGATTCGAGGACGTTTCAAAGGACGAGAGGCTTGGGGCGCTCAGGATAGACGCTTCTTTGCATAGATCGACATTGATCCTTTACAATAATGGAAGAGGGGTCGTTATCGGGCAGTCTTCGAAGAGGATAGCCGAGATGGCTGTACGACACTGGGTGACGCAGCTAGATGGAGAGGGAGCATTGGCGTGAGAAAATGCTGGAAAATGGCATTTGGACAGGACCAATAATGGATCAACACATCCATTTGGACAGGGGCAACAGATTCCTCAGTGCCATAGAAGAGTTTTCTCAATCCGGCGGAACAGGGATAATGCTCGTACACAAACCAACATTCTCAGGTCATCTGCCCTCAGACCTTGATGGATATAGGAATGCATATTCGGAAACCATTTCCATGGCAGAAACCGTAAGGAAAAAGACGGGAATCGAGGTAGGTGTGGTCCTAGGCCCCCATCCAGTTGTGTGGGACGTACAAGCCAACCAGATAGGGGTGGAGAAATCTACTGAATTACATATCGAGGCCGTAGGTTTGGCCTTGGAAATGATTGAATCTGGCATGGCTTCCTGTCTGGGGGAGGTCGGGCGGCCCCACTATCAGGTCGATCAGGAGAGATGGGACTCTGCAAACGAGGTTCTTCAGGAAATAATGTCATTGGCCGCAAGCGAAAAAGTACCAATCCAACTCCATGTTGAGGACAGGGGCGAGGAAACATGCAAGGAACTAGCTGAAATGTGCGATTCCACGGGTCTTCCAAGGTCTAATGCGATTAGACACTTCTCGCCTCCCGACATAAGTATGGAATTCACAAGCGGCCTCTCTTCCACTGTCAACATGGGAAAGGGTAGTGTGGAGGGGCTAGTGGACACTATTGCCAACTCGAAGTCCAGGTGGGGAATGGAGACCGACTTCTTGGATGACCCAAATAGGCCCGGTGCGGTACTGGGTCCCAAGACCGTACCAAAGAGGACCCAGAAACTATGCTCAACCCTGCTCGAATCAGGTTGGGAAGAGGAGGATGTAACCTCACTGTTCCTAAACATCCATGATGTGTGGCCCAAGGAACTGTACAGCTGACTACTCGAATTTTGTCTTGGGCGTGAAAGTCAGTATCCCCCCAGCGATGAACAGCAGTATGGAGTAAACGAAGAAGCTGGACTCGCTGAATTCAAAATCAATCCCAAGAGCATCAATCGACATTGTCCAGAATGGACCGTTGGCAGGCATGAAGACGATCATAAGGACAATGCCAAGCCTCTGCCTCCAAAGCATGCCAATGCGAAGAGCCCCCACTTTTCAAGGAGAGCTCCGTACCTTCTCCAAACCGAATCGATTTAGAGAGGCCCTGCGCTCGCGAAGTCACAGCGCCTGTAGTGAAGGGGTTATCACAAGAGGTTTCCAACCTCTTGTCCCGGGTTCAAATCCCGGCGGGCGCACCAACAATGGGGACATGCCAGTGAAGCATTCAAACGCATCAGTCTCCCCCCTGTAACATGGAGGAAGAGGATGGGTCTTCTGCCGAGAATGGGGCACCCATTACGGCAATCAGTAGGGACGATTCTGATATCTCCGACCAGAAGCAGTTGGTAGGGAGAAAAATCTGGAGGATCTTTCCCTACGTGAAGAGGTATTGGAGGAGGGCCCTGGGGGGGATATTAGCCAATGGGGGTGCAAGAGCCTTCGATCTGATACCTTTCATTGCCATTGGAATGGCTGCTGATTACTATAGGGACGGAACATTCACCGATTCTAGGATTCAATCCATTGTGACCTCCGAATCAATACCCTCCATAGGCGTGATCAGTTCTGAGGAACTCGGCTTTGGCCTCCTAATCCTGACATGCTTCACGTTCCTAGCCTTTTTCCAAGGTTTGAGCAACCAACTATGGCAGTCCACGGCTTACAAGGCCCAACATGACATCAGGATGGATGCAACCAACTCCCTGATGGCTATGGAAGCTTCATATTTTGAGACTAGGCAAATAGGAAATCTGATGTCCGTTCTTTCTGCCGACGTGGCTCAGCTGGAGGATATTATTTCGGACGCCAGCACCAGCATGATAAGAATCGCAATTACATTCACTACGGCCTTTGGGATCATGTTTTGGATGTCACCAACATTGGCACTGATCCTATTCATGCCACTAGTCCTAATTGTCCCAATGGTGGTGTGGTTCTCTACCCGAGTTCAGAGGAAGTACAGAAAGCAGAGGGAGAGTACGGGCGGAATCGTCGCGATCCTAGAAAACGTACTTTCTGGAATAACCGTGGTTCAGGCATACAATGCAACCGACTTCGAAGGATCAAGGATCGATAGGCAGAGTGGCAACTACCGTGACCAAGCAATAAATGCAGCCAGCCTGAGGAACAGGTTCATCCCAGGAATTTACGTTGTAGCAGGCCTGTCGTTCGGACTCCTCGTTTCGGCAGGAGGATGGGTCCTGCAGTCAGGTGATATTACAATTGGCCAGTTTGTAACGTTCCTCCTGATTTCGACTAGGATGACTATGCCCATGTTCATCCTCGGGATGCTACTGAATCAGCTTCAGAAAGGCGAGGCAGCCTCAAAGAGGGTGTTCGCATTAATCGATTTAGAGCCGTCTATTTTCGACCGTCAAGACGCTATTCCATTGGACGGCCAAATAGAATCAGTATCGTTCGCAGATGTCACATTCGCCTATCCGACGTCCGAGTCCAATGTCCTGAACGGCATATCATTCAATGTCAAATCCGGTGACTTCCTAGGTGTCATGGGACACACTGGTGCTGGAAAGAGCACTATTCTGAAGCTAATCGAGAGATTCTACGAACCACAACACGGAAGAATCCTGATCAATGGAAGGGACATCAATGAGTACTCAATAGAATCGATCAGGGCGAGAATTGGATTTGTGTCTCAGGACCCTTTCCTATTCTATGGGACCATCCGTGAGAATGTTGCATACGCAAGGGACTCAACCGAGGATGAGATTAGCCACGCCCTCGACATGGCTGGGGCAGCAGAGTTCGTCTCCGAGCTACCTAATGGGATGGACACTATGGTCGGCGACAGAGGAGTGATGCTTTCTGGCGGCCAGAGGGCTAGGGTGAGCCTCGCCAGGGCTCTATTGAACGACCCTGATTTGCTAATACTCGACGAAGCAAGCGCCGCTCTAGACGCGGAGACCGAGAAGAAGATCCAACAATCCCTTTTCGGAGGCTCCAACGGGGGCAAGAAGAGGATAACCATCGCGGTTGCTCATCGTCTAGCAACCATCAGGAACGCCAACGAGATTGTGGCAATGGTAGACGGCGCGATTGTCGAGAGGGGGAAGCACGAAGACCTTCTGTCCAACGAAAACGTGTACGCATCTCAATGGTCAATCCAGACAGGAGAACTGGGCGAAGGGTGATTCCTTGGACGAAGTAGATTGGGTTTGGGTGGAACCAGGATCAACCTATGTCGGATCAGACAACAGGGCATTGCTTTCTGGTGGCCCACAGCCCCGTCACGAGTCTAGGATAAGCTATCGATTTCAAATCTCAAGAGAAATGGTGAGTCGGGATGCCGCAGAACCAATGGTGGAGGGGGGAGATTCACAGGTCGCCTCAGAATCAGAATGGCAGCTGGCATTCGACAGAGGGGCAATATCAGGGGGAAACGGGGATGTTGAGGAACTAGCGGATAGAATCAGGGGAAGCTACTGGGGTAAAATCTGCGACGGTCGACCGTGGTTGGAGGACGATTGGATTACAATGGCATGCAGAGGGTGGTTCAGGGGTAAGCCCAGGTCTCTTTTTGTGAATAGCAACTCAAAAAGGCCAGATTTCACTCGACTGGTCAGGAGGGAAAATGACGCTAGTCCACTCGCCCCAAGACTCCCGATAAATTCACCAAATCGGGCATCGATCCTGATCGAGGAGATTTTCATCACGATAATTATTGGAGTGATCCCCTCATTCATCTGGGCCTACTTCAATGCCAGTCCCGGGTACATTAGTGAGGGTTGGCTCAATCTTATCATGGGCGGTATTTTCATTGGAGTATTCAGCTCAATTTTCTGGAGGCCCCGTCAGAAAACATGGTGGGCCGAGGGCTCGCAAATGACTCCAAGAAAGTAGAGCCTCGCTAATCGCTCCTATTTCGGTCGTCTATCTGCAACCCGGGACTTCCACTGAGTATCCTCCATTTTCCCTTTAGTACCCCTATCCCGTAGTTCCAGTGAAGGACGAACGTGACTATCGACGACAGGAAAACAGTCCAGGGGCTTTTGCTTGGAGAACTTCCCCTCGAGGACCCAAGCCATGCAATCAGATTGTAAATCACAATCAGTGATGGAAGAATGTGGACCCCTGCTCTCGGCCATCCCATGGGCACTGTTGACAGCCTGATATCCCAGAATTCGGGCCATGCTAGGCCCTCGTTTGCAAGGCCCCAGAAAAAGAATGCGAAGGCGGCCAGAACGATTGGAGGGAATGCAGCAACCATCGTATGCGTTGGGGCGTGGAGTTCAGGATACCTGTTGCTGGCAAGAGTTCTCACCATCCCATAGTTCCTAATCTGCTTCTTCACTCTCGAGAGGTCTCTTCGGCGATGCCAGATAATAGCCTCCCTGTCCGTCCACAGGCTGTGTCCCGAGGAGATGATTCTATGATCGAGCATAACATCCTCGGCCCCTATGGCACCCTCGTCAAACCCCCCAACTTCAGCGAGTATCGATCTTCGATAACCGGAATTCACCCCAGGTAGCTGAGAGGTCTTCTCAAGCTCGAATTTACCTCTCTTGCCATAGTTAGTTCCTGCCGTGAAAATCGTGCTGCTGAAAGCCACATCAATAACTCTCTGTGAGAGGGTGGACTCCTCAACAGGGGCGAAGTTAGGCCCTCCAACACCTGCGACCTCCTCTCTGTCGAACCATCTGACAAGGTTGGACACCCATTCCTCTGGGACAATTACATCATCGTCCGTGAAGAGAACTATCTCAGACTCCGTTTCTTCTATCGCAACGTTACACGCATCTGCTCGCGTCTTAGATCCACGGTCATCGATGTGCCTAACTCCACGAGACCCAGCCTCCTCCTTGCCCGCATCTCCCGATGGGCCAACTACTACGATTTCCATGCTCGAGTAAGTTTGAGAAAGGAGCCCATCCAAAGTAACCCCCAGTTCCTCCGCATTCCCAATACTGGGTACGATTACGCAGACAGAGCGGCCCACATGCCGCCGTCGACCCATCAGTCTTCAACGCAGCGCATAGAAGTCAGGGGTCATTTGTCACTCTTGGAGCGAGGAAGTAAGTCCAGCTTGCCCCTCCGTCATTACTGTTCCATGACATCTTGAATGGGAACTTATCCTTGAATTCGACAGAGACGTCCTCGGTTAGGCCGGTAGCCAGCTTCTTTGCCAGCGGCTCCAAGAACTGCAGTGAGTAAGTGGAGCTTGTCGGGCTCGGTGCGTTAAGCTCGCTGAGCTCGCCCGATTCGAAAGAAACAGTCACGCTCTCCCCAGCCTCCTGATCCGCGGAAACAGTCAGCTTGTTCTCTTCGATACTGAGCTTTACCAGCTCATTCACCATCTTTGATGCCCTTAGGGCCCTAGATAGCTTATCAGCTCCCATGGTAGCGCCATGCTCGTAGCTAATTCCTGGCTCTTTTGCGGAGTTCATGGTCCCTACATCGAGGCCGCGAAGGATTCGATGGACCTCTCCGACTCTGACATTTATTGCGCCGACTGCGTCATCATAGTCAATCTCCACTAAGTCCCCCGGACCTGCAAGTCCCAGAAGGTCCCGCATCTT
>DAJH01000041.1:26419-28837 GCA_002498925.1 Euryarchaeota archaeon UBA173
CCGATGGTCGCGGACAGAAGTGCCACATGCGACCCATCGACGACTGTCGTGTGTAGGCCATTCTCGCCCCAGACTAGTTTTGCCTCCTCGGCCAAAACGGAGAGAAGATCAACGATTTCTCTCATCAACTGGGTGTTAGCAGTCACTCTCAGCATCTCATCACTCGCACTGGTCTGGGCAGGGGGGGTTATTCATCATTCGGAGACAGGCCCGACCCATTCATTGATACTCCCTGAACTTCTTACCGCAGTTTTTGCACGTACAAACCTTGGTCTCCGGCTCATCAGAGCTCCTTGTCTGCATCAGTATGACGTATATCTCATTTAGATCGCATTTAGGGCACCTTATGTCCCCCACACGCAGAACTCCCTTGCCACCTTCATCCTCGACGACCTCTGTCAGATGCTTGAGATTCTTCGACTCTCCAGATGACCTTGCAGTGCTGAGATCGATTGTTTCCCCTGTCATTGGGTCGGTGAACTCAGCTCCCTTGCCATCCATCCCGGTAAGTGGCCCCTCATATCCACAAGTGTAGTTCGTGCACCTAATATTGCCGTTCGGCTCCATAAATCCAAGGGTGCCGCATTCGGGGCAGAACATTTCTCACATCACCTGTCTGTTTGCACAGACATAGCAGGGCTGAGTCAACAGACTATTCAACTATTCTACAAAAAGAGCCAATTTTGACCCTCATCATGAAGCAATGGAAAGTGCTGCACGATATCCAAGCCATGCCAGAATCAAGCTTCCAGCGATACTAAAGGTCACATATGCCGCAGCTGTACTCGCCGAATCCTCTGATAACCTAACCGAGTCCATGGCAAAGGTCGACATAGTTGTGAAAGCACCCAGAAGGCCCGTTCCCAGCAGGACCACACTGCCCTCACTAACAACTGTCCCGGCTGCGATGATGCCAAAGAGAACGCCAAGCATGAGTGAGCCAACTAGATTGATCACTAGTGTCGCATACGGCTCCGAGTCAGGCCCGGATATGGTTTGCAATACATATCTCAGTACCGCTCCGACAGCCCCGCCAATTGCTACTAAGGCCAGTAGCCTGGTATCCATGATGATACTCGGAAACTAGACGTTTTCATCCCTTCGCTCATTTCCGATGCCTTCCGCACCGTTGAAGCGGGGTGACTCAACGCGGAAGGCGTGGAAATACGGTTTGACTGGAGGATGGCACGAGTCGTCGACCAACATGGCTCGGTCCTCGATCAAATGGATTGGGGCCCCTCAAGGTCCCCCGCTGCTCTCGCTACCAGGCTCGCCGACCTTCAATCTGGAAGGATGAGTCCTGAGGCTAGGGCTCTCAAAGATAGGTTTCCAGACGCCGAATCAAACCCACTTGGTGCTATGAGTGACCCAGATTGGCCCGAAAGCACACCCGATGAGCAAGATTTGTTCTCCAATGCCACTGTGATCCTCGCCCGCAGAGGGGTCGCCGAATCTGCAGCGGACAAGGACAGGAGGTTGGACATGCTTTCCTCCTCCTCGGTGGAACTACGCGCAGCGTGGACCACACAGGAGGCCCGCTCAGTGGAGTGGGCCGGGCTTTTCCTCCCCGACCTCGACTTGGATGGAATGAGGTCAGAGATACCACAAGCAATCTCAGTGGCCGAAGGAATTGATTCAGCCGCAGAGTCCCTCGGGGTGGACGTACCAAAACACAAGCCCTCGGAAGCCGAGTGGGAGGCAATGAAGTCACAAGCCAGGGGAGTGGTGGAGATATCTTCCAGGCTAGAGTCGAATGAGGAGGCGACAAAGCAACTCGCTAGGGAGTATATCCCCACTCTCAGCCTGCTTGTCGGACCTCTCGGCGCGGCAAGGATGGTAGTTCTGGCTGGGGGCAGGGAGAGGCTGGCTAGGATGCCGAGCGGAAGCCTGCAGGTCCTAGGGGCCACCGGCGCAATGGCTGCACACAGGAGGGGCGCACCACCTCCAAAGCACTCGCCTATTCTGTTCTCAATGCCCTTGGTAAGCCGCTCCCCTAGGTGGGTGAGGGGCAAGGTATCCCGCTTCCTCGCTGGAAAATGCTCAATCGCAGTTAGGGTCGATCACTTCAACGGAGAGCCATGGGACGAGGAACAAATAGCTGAGATTCACAGAGAGGCAGAGGATATCAGAGACAAGTTCCCAAAGCCCCCAAAGAGGGGCTGACATGCCTCGGAAGCCTATACTCCTGGGATGGGGGGTCAGGAAGGAAGGCAGATCCCTATGGACCAGGAATGCAAACCGTGGAGTCTCTCTAAGGGGCGAGAGGAGGAAGAGGGATGGAAGGGTCGAATGGAGGCAGTGGAATCCAAAAAAATCGAAGATCGCTGCCGCATTGGTTAGGACCAATCGGGATCCCTCCGAATTGCTTCCACAGACCGGCTCTACCTGTTTGTACCTAGGCGCATCAGCGGGAAGCAC
>DAJH01000014.1:0-3313 GCA_002498925.1 Euryarchaeota archaeon UBA173
GACGTTTCCTATGGTCTCTAGGTTGTCCGCCCACGTCTCATTGACCGTATTCCACCTCACCACTGTACCATCGCCATAGTTCCAGTACTGGGTCGGTCGGACACCCACCCAGAGCTCGTCTCCGACCTCTCCTATCCCGTAGACTACGCCATCGTACCCTAGCTGGTTTCCGGCATCTATGGTGGTTAGTGAGGTGTTGTTGTTCAGAGCTATTCTGGTTATCTCATCATTGGACGCCCACCACTGGTTGCTTCTCTGTGTGGAGTAATGAAGGACATCTCCCATTATCACTATGTCAGCTGGAATCTGAGTTGAGAGGGTGGGGCCGCCTGGGTTGGCTCCCCTGTTCCAGTCGATCAGCACTTGGTCGTTTGCTACGTCTATCAGGGTAAGGCCGAAGTCCCCTCCTGCCCACATTGTGCCTGGCTCGGTCCCCTCTACTAGGGCAGTTACGTCATCGTCATCGATGTAGCCCTGTGTACCATCCCAGGTTGTCAGCCACTGATCGTTGATCAGGTCGTATCTGGCTATTCCAGTATTCTCGAAGCCCAGGTACAGAATGTCGTCAATCTTCACCGTCCTCGCTCGCTGAGTATCATCCCCAGCGTTCCAGACCTCCATAACTGATCCGTTCAGGGTATTGATGACCGCAGCACCGTTGTCTGTTCCGGCATAGAGTGTGTTGGTTCCAATTAGCTCGACTGAGTATACCTGTCTGGAGGGCATGCCATCGCCCTGGTCGACGCAGATATCGAGTTGCCATGCTCCACTGGAGTCTACCGACCAGCTGCAGGCCCCTCGATTCGTACCGGCATAGACGTCGCTACCATCACTTGTGATGTCGTAGAAGACGTAAGGATCGTTGTTCCAACCGGGTATGCTGGTTTCCAGTTGCTCCCACGAGGCCCCGTCCCAAATGGCTAATCCACCGTTTGACTGGGCTCCTGTGTTGGATACTCTAGAACCCACCACCAATTCACTTCCCAGCATGTGTAGGGATAATACATCGTCATCGGGAAGACCGCTGCTGCCTCCGGGCTCCCAGTAGTCAATGATGTCCCCGTTCATCCTATCGAGAAGGAGGATTCCGAAGTCAGGGAGGCCCAGGTAGATCGTGTCATCATAAACAGCTATGGGGGCGGCTTCTAGGTTGTCTGCGCCCAATGACTGCCATGACCCGAGTATCTGTAGGGCCATCAGATCCACTCTCATCAGCCCGCTGTCTGACGTTGCCGCATATGCAATTCCGTATCTGGTCGCGACGTCCGTGACCAAGTCAGAATCTAGACCATCGGTCGTATCGAGAACATCGATTAGAGTCATGGTGGAGGTGTTGACTAGGGAAAGTCCGTTGAATGGGTGTCCCACTACGAGGGTCTCCGTGGTATCATCATGGGCCATTGAGATAACCTGATCCTCAATTCCGTTGATTGTGCCAATGTATGCACCATTGTCTGCCCTGAATCTCAAAATGCCGGAATTTGAAGTGCCCACCCATACCCTATCGTTTGAGTCCTGAACGATGGACGTGATCGATTGTAGCTGTTGAGCGTAGTCACTGACATCAATGGGTTGCTGCCAAATCCTAGCCCCTTCATCGAATCTGTCTATCGTGGTATCTCCAGCCACCCAAATCTGCCCGGACTCTCCATCGTCAATACTAGCAGCTACCCTCATTGGGTTGGAGACCGGGCTACTGACCAATGATTCGGCTCCAATTACTGTCTCTGCGTGCTGCATTCCAGCCCTGCCTGTAGAGTCTATCAGGAATGCGACACCGTCTGAGGGGCTCCTCGGTCCGACTCCCGCTGGCCATGAATAAATCGATGTGGCCGGGCCGAGTAGTCCCAACTGGGATACTTGCCTCTGTGATCGGAAGACGTTGGCAGTAGTGTCGTATGAGTGGAGTGTAGTTCCGGCTACTATGTGAATCCAGCCACTCGTGTGAGACACCCCCACGACTGAGTTAGAAGCGAGCCAGTTGTTCGTGTTCCACCTCGAAAGCCATGATGAGGTACTCAGATCCCTGCGGTTGATCCCTGCGTTGAGGGTGGAGATGAGTAGCTGGTCAGAGGCTATCTCAAGATCGGTGATGGAGTTGCTTGACAGGAAATTGTTGGTATCCCAAACTGTACTTCCGGCAATTGTGATACTGGTATTCGTTGCGTCGTATACGTACTCAATGAAGTGGATCCCAGTACTCTGGGTTGCGAGGAAGACCTTGTTGTCGTACAACTCAATGTCAACTGGTATCTCAGGGGAGCCAGGGCAATATGTTGTTTCTGACCATGTAGCTGAGTTCATTGGGAGGAACATCAAGGTGCATCCCGATGCTGCCCAGACGTTCCCGTATTGGTCCACTGACATAGTGGATACTGGAGATGGGACAACTGGGGGTTGGAGCAAATCTGGATTGAATGATGAGTCTAGAAGAGACTGTGAGCTTATCGAACCGTCTTGTTTCCCTATGAGAAGTCTGCTTCCTGAGGAGTCTATGGCCAGGCTACTACCTCCAATGTCGGTATCAATATGGATAATTCCTGGACATCTCCATCCACAAGTCTCAGACATCTCGCTGTCAAGATGGATGAGGTCATCGTCGAGCAGGAGGTAGAGCCTCCCATCCAGCGGGTTTACTGCACTGTCGTGGATCACTACGTCCAAGGTCGAGAAAGACACCTTCGGATCGGATGGAGTCAGGGCCTCTATAACCAAATCTGAGATTGTGATGCCAGCGGGGATTGTCCACGCGGCATCGCTGATGGTATTGGGTTTCAGCCAGGTGCTTAATGTGCCGTCCTCTAGGGTTGGAGGGTTGTTGACGAACGAGTCTTGACAGCCGAGTCCCCCTAGGTCCCTCCAGTCGAGTATCGGAGTCTGAGTCTCTATCAAGGTCAGTTGTGGCTCTTCGATGCAATACCCATCCGAGCCATCGACAGAGACCTCGAATGTCATATTGGAAATCTCCGCACCAGGTGCAAAGTCCATGACCAGGTCCCCGTAGGCAAATGTCTGATTCCTAGGATCAGCTCCCGTTGCAACGATATCTATCCAACCGGTGTCATTACTTCCCATCGCTCCCCAAGTTCTAGCAGAGCTTCTGGATTCATCATTCTGGGAGGTTAATTCGGTGCTGTCAAATCCAGCCCATGGCAGTAAGACCATCAGCATGACCAGGAGTATCGCCTTCCTCCGAGCAAGGTTGGCCCTGCCCCGTAAATCGATATCCATGCCCCCTCGGCATTCCACTCCTATATTGAATGGTGTGGGTAGTTGAGTGGCATTTGCTCAATCCACCGTAGGTGGAAATTGG
>DAJH01000014.1:3681-6100 GCA_002498925.1 Euryarchaeota archaeon UBA173
ATCTAACGAGTTAGGATAGCATCAAAGAGGGGTGTATGGGCCGGATATTTCCGGGGTGGTTACTTGACAGAGGATATGCTTCGCGACGAGGCACTGGAATATCACGCGGCCGAGCCTGCCGGAAAGATCACGGTGGTACCAACAAAGGCACACGGCACTTCACACGAGCTTTCTCTGGCATATTCACCTGGTGTAGCATACCCGTGCAAGGAAATCGAGCTTGATCCTGACAATGCATACAAGTACACCTCGAAAGGTAATTTGGTTGCTGTCATCAGTAACGGAACCGCAGTTCTCGGATTGGGCGACATAGGTGCTCTGGCAGGAAAGCCAGTGATGGAAGGAAAGGGGCTTCTATTCAAGGCATTCGCGGACATTGACGTTTTCGATATTGAGGTCGATAGGACCGACGTTGATGAATTCGTAGAAGCTGTGAAGGCAATAGCTCCGACCTTTGGTGGAATTAACCTGGAGGACATCAAGGCCCCGGAGTGTTTCGAGATTGAGAAGCGGCTGGTCGAGGAGCTTGATATTCCTGTAATGCACGATGACCAACATGGAACTGCAATAATCTCAGGGGCAGCTCTTCTCAATGGCCTTGAGGTCGTGGAAAAGGAGGTTGGTTCGGTAAAGGTGGTCATCTCTGGAGCCGGGGCTTCCGCCATATCATGCGCCAGGCACTATGTGAGGCTAGGAGTGAAAAATGAAAATATCATCATGGTTGATTCTACTGGAATTCTCACAAAAAGTAGAGAAGATGCAGGAGAACTGAACAAATACAAATCTGAATTTTCCAGAGATATTTCTGATGGTGACTTAGCTTCCGCCATGGTTGAAGCAGATGTTTTCCTCGGCCTATCCAAGGGAGGTATTGTTACCAGGGAAATGGTATCTTCGATGGCCAAAAGACCTCTAATATTCGCTCTGGCAAATCCGGATCCTGAGATTCTACCGGATGACGTGATTGCAGTTAGGGAAGATGCGATAATGGCCACAGGTCGTTCGGACTATCCAAATCAGATTAACAACGTACTTGGTTTCCCATACATATTCCGAGGGGCATTGGATGTTCGCTCCACAGAAATCACGGAGGGGATGAAGATGGCCGCGACCCACGCCATTGCTCAACTGGCGAAAGAGCCTGTTCCGGATGATGTGATGTCAGCCTACAACGGCGAGCAGCTCCAGTTCGGGCCGGAATACATCATCCCGAAACCATTCGATGCGCGTGTTCTGATTTGGGAAGCTAGCGCGGTTGCCGAAGCAGCGGTAAACGAAGGTGTGTCAAGAGTTGCACCTGAAGACTTCAATATCGAGATTTACAGAGAGGAACTAGAGGCTAGACTTGGCCTAACTAGATCGATAATGAGGAGAGTGATCAACCGGGCCAAGAGAGACAGGAAGAGGATTGTTTTCTGCGAAGGAGAGGACCCTACAATCATCAAGGCCGCTTCACAGTGCATTACAGAAGGGATATGTGAGCCCATTCTTCTTGGAAACGTCGAGAGAATTGGGGCTGTGAAGGAAGAGTTAGGCCTGAGTTTCGAATGTGAAGAAATAGATGTTAGATACGATCCCAGGAGGAGGGGCGAGTACGCCAAAGAGTTGTACAATCTAAGGGGGAGAAAGGGCGTCACCGTGGAGGATGCCGTGAGGCTGATGAAGAATACGACCTATTTTGCCCCAATGATGGTTCACATGGGTGATGCCGATGGTTATCTTGGGGGTGTTTCTCATCACTATCCAGACATCGTAAAGCCATGCTTGCAAATAATCGGACCAGAGGCTGACTCGCACAGAATCGTGGGCATGTACATGATGACGGTAAATGGGGAGTTGATGTTCATTGGGGATGCTACAATCAACATCTATCCCGACTCCAGAACTCTGGCTGAAATCGCTGTTCAGACTGCCAAGGTGGCACGAAGGTTCGGCGTGAAACCAAAGGTCGCAATGCTTTCTTTCTCTAACTTTGGAACATCATCCGAACTTAGGACTGATAGGTTAGAGGAGGCCATCTCGATTGCTCGAGAGCTTGATCCTGAACTAATTATCGATGGGCCGATGCAAGCTGACACTGCATTGGTTCCTGAGATACAAAAGGACTACCCGTTCATGTCCTTCGATGGACCGGCTAATATTCTCATTTGCCCCAACCTTGCATCGGCCAACATAGCCTACAAACTACTACAGAGAGTTGCAGGTGCTGAGATGACTGGGCCAATTCTAGAGGGGCTTTCAAAGCCCGCACACGTACTTCAAAGAGGGGATAGTGTGAGAGATGTGGTCCATATGGCGGCAATCTGTACAGTGGACGCTCAGAGGCACGACTGGCAAAAACTCTGATTGAGTCAGAGTTTCTTTGGTGCAGCATTCAGAACTTCTTGGCTACAAGCGTCCGAGTATTGTTCGAAATTCT
>DAJH01000008.1 GCA_002498925.1 Euryarchaeota archaeon UBA173
TTCGGTGATTTCAATGATATAATCATCGATCAGCATGGTCGTGCATGGTTCGGTCTGGCGCACAACGTGGGTGGAGAGATTGGGATTTTCGGGACTATGGCTATCGGGCCATCACTACGTGGTAACGGAACCCTGACAGAAATTCCTTTGGGTGGGCCTGGGACCCTCTAGAGGGTATCCCATACCCCCTCCATATTGTACGCGTCCCAAGCATATGAGGCCGAGAACAAAAGCATCGCGACTCCACAGAACGCCAATAGTCTTCGATAAGCGACTGGGGAGATGCGCCCCCCGGCTCGATGGACTGCATATGCGATCGCTGCCTTGGTCAGCATTATCGTAACGAGGAACGTCACTGCATATGCGATGGGCGCAATGATGGTTTCCTCGATGGCGGAGGCCATCAGTGGCCCCCCTATCAGGAACCAGAAAACGTAGACGTTCGGATTGAGTAAGTTGGTTATCACCCCTCGGAGGAAGGAACCAGTGGGCGGAGGGGCGTCCGCGTTGATGTCAGGGGGCTCTAGGTAGAAGCACTGAATTCCCATCCAAGCAAGGAAGGCCGCCCCCGCTGCTGTAACCAGGAACAGGAGCGTTTGATCTTCTGCGAGCCACGCGGCCGCGAATAGGCTGAATATCACCAGGGGGCCGTCTGTGAATATCGGCGCAGCTGCCGTCCAAAGACCGGCACGGAGGCCGCCAGAAAGTGTTTCTCGGATCACCATGGTCAGCAATGGCCCTGGCTTGATTCCCTCGACGATCCCCAGTGTTGCTCCTGCGAAGGCGAGACCCAGTATCAAATCCAACTGTAGTGGATCGGTCATGCAGGCCCCCCTACACTACCTCTTCGAAACGGCGGCGAGTTTAGCTAGAAGCTCGAGTATCTCCAGATATAGCCAGATGAGGGTCACCATGAGGCCGAAGGCCGCCCTCCACTCGAGCTGTTTCGGAGCGCCACGCTCGACCCCCCTCTCGATGAAGTCGAAGTCAGCCACGAGGCAGAGTGAAGCTATTCCCACCACGAACAGGGAGAAGAGAATCCCGAGGGGGCTGGCCTCGTGGATAACCGGAACTCTGAATCCCAGGAAAAGCCCGATGATGTCGACGAGGTATATGAGAACGATAGCCGAAAGCGATGAGTAAACGGCGATCTGGAGGTTCTTACTCCACGAGATGAGGCCCGCACGATAAATCACGAGCATGGCCCCCAGTATCCCAAGGGTGAGCACCACCGCCAGTATCCCAATTCCTGGGAAGTATATCTCGTAGATCCATGTTATCCCCCCCAATACCAAGCCCTGTAAAATCGCGTACGTGCTGATCAATACCGGGTTGGTTGATCCAGTGAAGATAATCACGAGGGCCAGTATGAAGCCCGTGATGGCGCCAAGGAAGACCAATGGGGCCGATGCGGGCATAAACATCGCCGTCGCGATTGCGGTTGTCGCTATGAGTATCAGGAGTATTCCCGTCTTCTCTGCGGTCCCTTCCATGGTCATCATGTTGGAGTCCTGGTCATCCCACCAAGGGGCGTCGGAGTAGGCGCTCTTGTCGAAAGTCGAGTCGGACAATGCAGGGTTTCTGGAGCGGTACATGGCACTGCTCAGAAGGGGGTCCTTCTCAAGGGTTGGCACTCATTTTTACAAGAGAGCTGCCAAATGGACGCCCGTGTAGCTATCGGAGGCATCCGGTATCTTGTCAGGCGGCCCTTGGGCGACTATTTGGCCCCCTAGTTCGCCGCCCTCTGGGCCGAGGTCGATGACCCAGTCCGCGCACTTGATGACATCGAGGTGGTGCTCGATGATGATCACTGTGTGGCCGTTCCTCCTGAGGCGCAGTAGGACTTGGATGAGTTGGTGGACGTCTGACATGGCGAGGCCCGTGGTCGGCTCGTCTAGGACGTACAGGGTGTGCTTCCTTGGCGGTCGGTGCAGTTCGGTGGCGAGTTTCACCCTCTGGGCCTCCCCTCCGGAAAGCGTTGTGGCAGGCTGGCCTAGCCTGATGTAGCCGAGGCCCACTTCGTTCATCGTCGAGACGATGCGGTGAATCCCCCTCTGGTTCTCGAAGAATGAGCAGGCCTCCTCGACGCTCATCTGCAGTACGTCGTGGATGGTTTTGCCCCTCCACTCCACCTCTAGCGTCTCTCTGGTGTACCTCTTGCCCTTGCACACGTCGCAGGTGACCCAGACATCGGGCAGGAAGTTCATCTCCAGCTTCGTAGAGCCTGCGCCTTGGCATGCCTCGCAGCGCCCTCCCCTGACATTGAAGGAGAACTGCCCGGGCTCGTACCCCCTCTCCTTCGCCAGTGGAGTCGACGCGAAGAGGGACCTGATGGGGCCGAATGCTTTCGTGTATGTGGCTGGGTTGGACCGGGGGGTTCTACCAATCGGGGATTGGTCGATGACGATCACCTTGTCGACGTTCTCTATCCCCTCCACTGAATCATGGCTTCCTGGCGTCTCGTCCGTACCCTGGAGTTCCCTGTTTAGGATTGGGGCTATTGTACCGGTCACCAAGGACGACTTGCCGGAGCCGGAGACGCCTGTCACCGCTACCATGCAACCCAGGGGTATCCCGACATCGATGTCCTGGAGATTGTTCTGTCTCGCCCCCTTGACAACGAGCCATTTGTCCTTGTCTGGGGTGGCTCTGTCTTCCGGGAGGGGTATGTGTGACTCGCCCGAGAGGTAGGCGCCTGTGATGCTTTTCTCGGCCCCTAGTAGGTCGTCCAGGGACCCGTTGGCAACTATTTCGCCACCTTCCTTACCTGCACCCGGGCCTATGTCTACCAGCCAATCGGCTTGCCTCAATGTGGCCTCGTCGTGTTCGACAACTATCAGCGTATTTCCTAGATCGGTTAGCTCTCTGAGAGTCTCTAACAGCCTTCCGTTGTCCCTTGGGTGGAGCCCTATGCTGGGCTCGTCGAGGACGTACATGACGCCTGTTAATCTCGTACCTATCTGGGTTGCAAGCCTAATTCGTTGGGACTCACCGCCCGAGAGGGTGTTTGCCCTTCTATCGAGTGTCAGGTAGTCGAGTCCGACCAATGCGAGGAACCTCAGACGCGATTCAATCTCTTTGATTATCTCCCGGCCGATGAACATCGATCTCTCGTCCAGCTTTGCAGCAGGCGCTGCTTCCTCGTCTGGCTCGTCCCTCTCGATTCTCTCCCACGTGTCGTCAAGGTGCCCCAGTCTCCACTTCTGAACTGTGGCGAGCGCCTCTAGGACGCTGCAACTGGATATCCCTGGGAGCGTGACCTCTCCGACAGTGACGCCACTGACTGCCCTGTTTAGCTTCCTTCCCTCGCACTCTGAGCATGGCTCGTCCGTCATGAAGGAGGATAGTCGTGACCGGGTTCTATCGGATGAGGTGTCCGTGTAGGTTCGCTGGAGGCGGGAGAAGACTCCCTCCCATGGCTTCATCATCCTGTAAGAGGAGCCTTTCTGGGAGTTGAAGACGAAGTTGATCTCTGTACTGCCCGAGCCGTGCATTAGGATGTCTACGTCGTCTTCATCCATCTCACCGAAGGGAACGTCTGTGGGTATCCCGTAGTGGTCGCAGGTCTGTGTCATTTGGCTCCTGTACCACCCAGACATCATTGAGCGGCGGAATGGTTTGATGCACCCCTCCCCTACTGTCGCGGTCCTGTCCACAACCAGGTCGTAGGCAAAGGAGCGTTGCACGCCGAGGCCCTGGCAGGAGGGGCACGCGCCGAGGGGGTTGTTGAATGAGAATACCCTAGGGCTCATTTCAGGAAGGAACGCTCCATGCTCCGGGCAGGCGAACTCCTCTGAGTAGGGTATTACTTCCCCCTCTTTCGTCCTGAACCTCTGCTCCTCCTTGTTGTCCTTTCCGGGTTTAGGCGCGCTCAGACTCTCTATCGCCACGGTCCCCGCCCCTATCCTCAGGCCTGATTCGATCGCTTCGGTTAGCCTCTGTCTGTTGCTCGGATGAAGGAGGAGCCTGTCCACTCTGACATCGATATCGTGCCTGAGGTTCTTCTCCAAGCTGGGTGGTTCCTCGAACGACTCCTCCCTTCCGTTAACTTTGCCAACTAGGTATCCTTGCTCGACTAGTGCCTTGAACAGGTCGGCATGGGTGCCCTTCCTGTTCCTCACGGAGGGAGACCAGATTGCGATAGCGTGGCCCTCGAATCTCCACATTACATCGTCGACTATTTCCTGGACTGTCCTCCTGGCAACCTCACGCCCGCAATCAGGGCAGTGTGGCAGACCCACACGGGCCCAGAGTAGCCTCAGATAGTCCATTATCTCGGTGACGGTTGCGACGGTTGAACGGGGGTTGTGGCTTCCCTGCTTCTGATCTATGCTTATCGCAGGCGACAGTCCCTCTATGCTATCGCAGTCTGGCTTCTTCATCTGCCCCAAGAACTGCCTTGCATAGGAGCTCAGGCTCTCGACGTATCGCCTCTGGCCCTCTGCGTAGAGGGTGTCGAAGGCGAGGCTTGACTTGCCGGAACCCGAAACACCAGAAATGACTACGAATTTGCCCCGGGGTATGCTGACGTCGATATTCTTGAGATTGTGCGTTCTTGCCCCTTTGACCTCTATCCAGCCCTCATCGGAGAATCCGTTCTTGTGGTTCTCGTCCATCTCAGCACCCTTGTAGCGTTCCGACGTGAGAGAGGATGTCCTTGAATTCATGTATTCTCAGTGGGGTTGACGGCAACGGCTGGCGTCAGCTTCCTCGGCTGTCTCCTGTGCCCAATTATGGACAGCACCCACCACCCGATGGAAAGGATTGGTGTTGAGATGAGTATCACCAGCAACGCCCACATGTACACTATGCCATTGGATACCGACCACGCCCAAATTGAGGCTGCCGCTATGACAGCCAAGAAGAGTATCCTAGAGGCCTCGCCGGGCGTCTTCCAGCCGCGGTGATCGACCCTGGGCGCGAAAAGGTAGTCCATTACACTCACACGAACACCTATCTGGCCTCGGCTTGGTGTTGCTTCTTCGTCACTGTCTGCTCATGCGTCGTCCACTGCTCGAAGACGTACTCCTCTGTTTCGATTCTGAATAGCAGCACGTCATCTACACCCATCGGATTCATGCTGCTCGGTTCGTCGTTCTGGACATAAAGCGTTGTTTGAATGAACGGTTTATTGGCTATTGGTCGATGTATATGTATTCTGAATTCTGATACTTTCCTTGTTTACTGCCCCATGGATCTTTCGGCTTTGTTTTCTTGGTAGATTTTCTTTGTTTGTTTAGCAATATTGCAGACAACACCAATGCTATCCCACCTAACAATCCGATGGCAATTTCAAAATTATTCATGGTGTACGGAGGGTTGGTGAGTTTATGATATGCTGTTTGGTGTATTATTGAGAAATGGAAATCATTTTTTTCAATGGCCTCTAGATTAACCAGAGTGCATCGATGGCTTCGCCCGCTTTACCGTCAGTATCTGGAGGAAGTAGAGTGAGTCCGTTGTGGACAACCATGCTGTGCATGTTTCCACTTCCCTGATGTGTATGAGTGGTAGCTAGCAGTTGGCCTTTTTCGGATCTAATTCGTATTCTCCTGAGGCAGAGTTTTCCAGGGGCTCCCGCGACGTCGTCCTCTAGCTTGACCGATACCTTCTGGCTGAGCCTAGGGCCCATCTCTTCGTGGTAGCCGAGCGATTCCGATATCCAAGGAGCAACGAGGACATGGAAAACCACTAGGCTGCTCACTGGATTTCCGGGTAGGCCGAAAAGGGGCGTTCCCTTCCATGTGCCGAAAAGGGGCGGACCACCTGGCCTGAGGTTGATCCTCCAGAAGGCCAGCTCCCCCTCCTCCTCCATGATACGTCTAACTAGGTCCCACTCACCCATGCTGACGCCCCCGCTCGTCAGGATTGCGTCGTAGGGGGAAAGTGAGTCGAGGGTCCGCCTAAGCTCGGCCATTGAGTCGTTTGAGGCGGCGATTCTGGTGGCTTCGCACCCCATCATCTCGACTAGGGAGCAAAGTGCATGCGAGTTTGATTCGTAGATTTGGCCTGGTTTTAATTCGGTTCCCGGTTCTACTAGTTCGTCTCCCGTTGAGAGTATCGCGATTCGTGGCCTTCTGATTACCGGCACCTCCCCATGGCCCATGGTTCCTGCCAATGCAAGAGTTGCTGATGAGAGTTGTATGCCTTCCGGCAATGCCTCCTGTCCCTTGGAAAGATTCTCGGCCCTTTTTCGAATAAAATTGGGCCTAGCGGGGCCATTGATGACGACATGCCCTCCCTCTAATTGGGTATCCTCTACCATTACAATAGCATCTGCTCCATCTGGCATTGGTGCGCCTGTCATGATTTTGCATGCTTCCCCTGGTGCTATCGCAGGGGGTTTCTCGCCACCCGTTTGACTGGTTCCTATGATCTTTAGCCTAGTCCCCTTACT
>DAJH01000083.1:0-4452 GCA_002498925.1 Euryarchaeota archaeon UBA173
CAGACTGCACCCAGTAGTGCACCTCTGGCCGACACCTCGCCCCACAGTGAGAGAAGGACTGGCATAACCGTGGCTGCAGCTAACAAGTCGGCGAAGAGGAATATCTGAAACACACCGAGTGCATCGAAGGTGAACAATCCAATGATGGGGACACTGAAAGGAACGGTAGGGCCAGTGGCCAGATAGATTGCTATGGGAATCATGCCGATTGTCAAGTAACGCGCATTCTGCAGACTCATCGTGCTATCGCTGAGGTCTCTTGATATCGAAGCCACAATGGCATTTTGCAGGGTATCGACGCTGGAGCATACCAGAGCGATTGCAAGGACGATGAATGCGGCTACAAACAGAACACCGGCATCCTCAATCAGGTAGAAGAAGGCTGCAGACGGGTCGGTAACGGCCCCCTGCCCAGCGACGACGGTCCCGAGGACGCCCATCACGAATACCAGCGGGAGGACGAGGGCCGCAGCGAGCCATGCCCCCTTGGCCAGGGCCTCGTCGGACTCAGACGCCCACGCCCGCTGCCAGTTCCCCTGGGAGAACATCTCAGCAGCGGTGATAGCGATGATCAGAGCCAGGCCCGAATCGAAAGAGTCCATGTACGACATAGACCCGATGCTCCAGGAGTCTTCGGGGTTGTATGCCCTAGCATCATCAATCAGCCCCCCGATGTCTCCGCCGAAAAGAACGAGCAAGAGGACCACCACGAGGAACATGATGGTCCACGCCTGGACTCTGTCGGTCGCTAGGGATGCTGGAAGGCCGCCTCTGGATACGTACCCTGCGGTGACAATCCCAACAAGTGCCATGGGGATTAGCGGCTCCATCTCGGAGAGAGTCTCCATCCCCTTGCCGATTGCAGTGAACTCGGCGAACAGGAAGGTGAACATGTATAGCACCGAAATCAGCCCCACGTAGACCTGCATTGGCCTGCCTAGGCGGATGCGCACGTAGTCGGCCAGAGTCACTCCCGACGGCAGCCTCTCGCGGATCATCGGTCCGACATACGCCAGAAGTAGGAATGGCATGGACGCGGAGACGGCGTAGCCGACTACATCCCAGAACCCGCCATAGTAGCCGACCTCCGATGGGCCGAAAAGGATCCATATCCCCATCCCGGAGGCGAACAGGCTCAGCCCGATTCGCAGCCAGCCCTGCGAGCCCCTGGCCGAGAGGTAGTCATCGGCCTCGATCTCCTTGGCATTCGATGCTTGGTATCCGATGTAACCGAAGACACCCAGCGTTGCAATCATCAATCCGTATGCGATATTCGTATCCATTTCTCTCCCTCCGCTGGTATTACCCAGATCAGGTCAAGGGGTCGTCGCCTCGCGGCGACCTCTCAGCACTAAGCTCCCCCGTTTCCCCCCTGGGAAACAGGATATTCAATGTTGGGACCTCATTCGTCCGCTCCCATGAACGGGTATGTCCAGTCCTGGGGTATGTCGAGGGTCCTCTTGACTGAGCGTGGCGATATCCACCGGAGCAGGTTGAGGGGGCCCCCTGCCTTGTCGTTGGTGCCAGACGCCCTAGCCCCCCCGAATGGCTGCTGGGCCACTACGGCCCCGGTTGGCTTGTCGTTGATGTAGAAGTTCCCGGCAGTGAACCTGAGGGCCTCGTAGGCCTTCTGGACGTTCTCCTCGGAGCTCGAGAATATTGAACCGGTCAGTGCGTAGGGAGAAGCCTTGTCACATACTTCTAGGACGCTCTCGAAGTCTTCGTCGTCGTAGAGGTAGACTGTCAGGACGGGGCCGAATATCTCCTCTATCATGGACTCGGAGTCCGGATCGGTGGTTACGATTACCGTTGGCTCGATGAAGTACCCTACCGAGTCGTCATACCCCCCTCCGCAGACGATCTCGCAGGTGTCTCTCTCGGATGCCCTGTCGATGTATCCGGAGATCTTGTCGAACGCCCTCTTGTCGATGACCGCGGTCATGAAGTTAGTGAAGTCCCTGGCATCGCCCATCTTTATTTTGCCAATCTCCGTTATCAGGTTCTCTGAAATCCCCTCCCATACGGACCGTGGGACGTAAGCGCGGCTTGCCGCTGAGCACTTCTGCCCCTGATACTCGAATGACCCCCTGAGCAGGGCCACTAGAAGGCCCCTCCTGTCGCAGTCCGGGTGAGCGACCACGAAGTCCTTGCCTCCCGTCTCGCCCACTATGCGCGGGTATGACCGTAGCCCCGGCAGTGCCAGCCCTATCTCCTGCCAGAGCCCCTGGAAGGTGGCGGTCGAGCCAGTGAAGTGCAGGCCCGCGAAGTCGGGGTTGGACAGTGCGACTTCCGTGATCTCGGCACCCGATCCGGGGAGGAAGTTGATTACCCCCGGGGGAAGTCCTGCTTCCAACATTAGTTGCATCAGAACGTAGTTTGAGAGGTATGAGTTCCTACTGGGCTTCCAGACGCCGGTGCACCCGACGATTGCCGGTGCGCTGGGGAGGTTCGCAGCGATGCTCGAGAAGTTGAACGGGGTTATCGATAGTACGAATCCCTCGAGGGGCCGGATGTCGGTAGTGTTCAGGACGCCCTCGGGAGAGACCAGTGGCTGGAAGTCGTCATGGAAGCCCCTGGCGTAGTGGCAGTTGAACCTCCAGAAGTCTATCAGTTCGCATGCAGCGTCTATCTCGGCCTGGAATGCCGTCTTGGATTGGTTTAGCATGGTTGCCGCGTTGACCCTCATCCTCCAGTCGCCGGCAAGCAAGTCCGCGCATCTCTCGAAAATCTCGCACCTTGCTTCGAGACCGATCCCTATCCACTCGCCCTGGGCGTTGACCGCTGCATCGCAGGCCGCCTCAATCTGATCCCTGCCTGCAAGGTGGACTTTGGCGATAACGTGCCCGTGGTCATGAGGCACGACTTGGGTCGTCGTGGTACCAGTGTAGACCTCCTCGCCATTGATGATGCAGGGTATCTCGATGACCTCGGACAGCTGCCTGTCGATCTCTTCCATCAGAGACTCTCTTTCGGAGCTTCCTGGAGCGTATCCCAATATTGGCTCATTCATGGGTTGTTCCGACATGATGCTCGCTGACGGCGTCCATCTAACATTGTTACGATTGGGGATTTTCTAAGTCCACTCGGTCGGTTCGTCCTTCTTGGCCTTCTTCCAGTGCCTGTAGCAGGACTTGCAAACAGTGATTCTACGGGAGTCCCTGCTGAGTCCTGACTCGCCCCAAACATCTGCTGCTCTGTCGAACGCTAGCTTGCGGCCCCCTACCTTCTTGTCCGCCCAGTTCTGACATCCTGCGACATCGCATCTGACCTCCCCGACGTACTCATCGTCCGACTTCGAGGAAGAATTGGCATCTATGCCGGCCTCCTTGCGCCTCTTGCGGGCGTTGGACTTGAATCCCATGTGTGTCCGTCCGTGTCAGTCGATTAGAAGGTTGCCTCGACCGAGTCGACATCGAAGGGCCCTCCAGAGCTGGCTATGGAGGCGCGCCGATCCGGTCCGACACCTACGCTGACTACCGGGATGCCTGAGAGCTCCTCTATCCTGCGCACGTATCTGAGTACGATCTCCGGCATTGCCCGTAGACCTGACCCGGTTGACCTTGAGTCGTCTGCCATTGCTATCCACTCATCATCGGACAACGCTGGGAAACCCGGGTGCGTCTCGTAAACAGGTATGCACCTAGCCAGATCATCACAGCTAGTTGGCATTACCTCGATTACTTCTCCATCCAGCTCGTATCCGGTACATATCTTGATTTCCTCGAGGCCACCAAGGACGTCGAGCTTGGTCAGAACAAGGCCAGTGTAGCCGTTTATCCTATGGCTGTCCTTTAGGGCCACCATATCAAGCCACCCGGTCCTCCTGGGCCTTCCGGTCGTGGTTCCGAATTCATGGCCCACCATCGCCATGTGGTTTCCTGGGCCATCCTCGTACGGGAGTTCGGTTGGGAAGGGGCCGTTTCCGACTCTGGTCGTGTATGCCTTGGAGATTCCGAAGCACTGTGAGACGTGTCCGGGGTGTATCCCAGCGCCATGGGTCGCATTTGCCCTACTAGTGACAGAGGAGGTTACGAATGGATAGGTGCCTTGGTCTATGTCGAGCATGGCGCCTTGGGCCCCTTCCAAGAGGACGTTCTCGCCATTCCTGAGCGCCTCGTCGACCATTAGCCCAGTGGGCCTAATCGCGTCGCCGAACCTCTCGATTACCCACTTCAAGTCCGACATTAGTCCTTCGGGCTCTATCTTGTCATCGACACCTACTGCTGCGAGTTGCTTGTTCATCCTCTGTGCGGCCTCGCTCACCTTGGCTTCGTCCGAAGCTACGTCTACCAAGTCTACGAATCTGATGCCGACCCTCTCAATCCGATCCCTGTAGGCCGGGCCGATCCCCCTGCCGGTAGTTCCGACGACCCTGTCCGCACTGTCATACATCCTGTGGAATGGCAGGATTACCGAGGCCCTCTCGCTGATGAAAAGACGGTTGCCCTCCGG
>DAJH01000083.1:4864-5209 GCA_002498925.1 Euryarchaeota archaeon UBA173
CGCGGTCACTCCAGAGGGTATCTGGTGTAGCTTGAGCGTCGTATCTCCGAGGACTATGGTGTGCCCTGCGTTGTTGCCCCCTTGGAACCTGACTGCCCAGGTTGAGTCTGCCGCTAGCTGGTCTATCGCCTTCCCCTTTCCCTCGTCCCCCCACTGGGCTCCGAGCACGACGCTAGCTGGCACCGTAGATTGGGGCGGTGCACTTGGTGTTTGATGCTTTGGATGCCGGAGGTGCCGAAAAATACGTGGCAAACCTCACGAAGCGGTTATGAAGGGCATGCAGGTCGGCGGTCTGATGGCTCAGAGGCACCCTGTCGCAGAAGCTCGACTTCTGAAGAAGTGGAT
>DAJH01000083.1:5619-16738 GCA_002498925.1 Euryarchaeota archaeon UBA173
CCAAGTCAGCAGAGAGGCGCCAGGGCGTTTGATTTCTGACTGGGGCATTATGTCAATTGACGAGTCGCCCCAACAGGCGGTGGGGCTTGTTTCTGCTAGGAATTCTTGTTCTATGACCTTTTGACTTCTGACATCAGCGTCTCAAGGGCGGTCTGAATCTGTAGGCAGAGAGGGCCGTAATGGATCGGAAGGTTCGTGTCATTGAATATCTCGTCTAGCTTGGAGGCGGTCATTCCAAGCCTTACGTCCATATCCTTGTCCTTGTTGAGCAGCCACTGATCGACCGATTCCTTGGCAGAGGCCCTGATGTTGCGGGGGACCTGGCTGTCGTCCAACTGCGCGAGGACCTGCGCTATCTGCTGGATTCTAGCCTCTATGTCGGTCAATTCAATCCCTCCATTCCCGGCGACCGGTGAGTGCTCCTTAAGCACATCCCCCTGAAGAACCCGGTCAGAACTCAGCCATGCCACTCTGCCCATGGCATATCCGTGTTTGAGAATCCCTTTCCCGGACCCTCCCTACCCAGTGCAATGAGGCCCACTGATACTCCCTCGTCAATAAGTTCGGAAATACCCCATGACATGGCCTCTTGGATTGTGGCTTTCTCGCGCAACGCCCTCTCGCCTACCCTGTAGCTGAGGAGCGCGGTGGTTATCGCCTCGCCCTCGCCCGTGGCTGCTACTGAGAGTTCTCTCGACGCCCAGAATCCACAGCCTGGAAGTGGGACATCTCCAACCCTTCCAGGGGGCCTGTAACTACACCCCCCTGTACTAGTTGCGCATGCCATTGCGCCGGTGGAGTCCCTCGTAATCACCCCCACCGTGTCGCCGACCTCTTCCACGGGTTGCCTCCCCTCGACCGGGGCCCTCTTGTGGCCCTTCGAGTCAGCCCACGACCTTGCTCCCTCTCCTGTGAGCCCGTTGATTGGCTCATCCAAGAGATCGGCAGCAACTCGTATCGGGTTGGGGGTATCTTCCATCGCTATTACGAAACCCATCCTGCCATCGCTTAGGTGAAGGGATGCATCAAGGAGGACGGATCCGTCGTTACGGAAAACCCCGCCTGTTCCCGCGTTGAAAACCGGATCATCCTCCAGGATGACGCATGCCTCTACGGCTGCATCGAGTGCGGAGGCTCCCGACTGAAGGAGTTTCGAGGCGACCTTGACCGCCTCTTCCACGTTCTTCTGCCTGTCTGGCCCTGGCCCGGCGCCCCCATGTGCTACGACCGCTGGTATCGACTCTGGCATCACATCCCCCGCCCTAGGAATGAGAACAGGGACTTAGTTAGAGCGGTCGAACTATGCGGATGGCTGCTTGTCGGTCTGGGATGTGAATGTATCAATGACCTTTGCGAGACGCTCGACTAGGCTAACCTTCTCTTCCGCGCCCACCAATGCGAACTGGAGAACCTCGTCCAAGGAGTCGACGGGATGGATCTTGACCATGGACTCGTACTTCTCGTCTATCAGGACATCCTGGAGGTTAGCACGAGGGATGATTATGGTCTCTATACCGGCCTTTGCTGCAGCCTCTATCTTCGCCGTCACGCCGCCTATCGGGAGTACCTCACCCCTAACTGAGAGGGAGCCGGTCATAGCCAGGTTCTGCTCTATTGGAACTCCTTCGAAGGCACTGATTATTGCTGTCGCCATGGTAATTGAGGCACTGTCGCCATCTACGTTGTGCGTGCCTGGGAATTGAACATGGAGATCGAAATCCTTGATGTCTTTCCCTGTGAGTTTCTTCACAACCGCGCTGATGTTTGTGACGCTCTCCTTGGCCATATCGGAAAGGCCCCCTGTGGCAATGACCTGTCCCGAGCGACCTTGGGCCGGGGTAACCATGGCCTCCACCGGGAGGACGACTCCGGAGAAGTCGGATAGGCCGCTGTCCGCGCCCAAGACTGCTAGGCCGTTGATTCTCCCCACCCTTGTTCCGCGGTTGACGAGCATTGCATACTCGGACTGCCGTTCCAGGTACCTGTCGGCGACCTGTTGCTCGAGAGGCTTTGCTATCGCTCTAGCGCGTGTGATGTGCTGGGCCCCTACTAGATCTGCGCCCTCTTCGGAAGCAAGGTCTCCTGCGATTCGGACCAAGCCCCCGAGCTCTCGTAGCCTGAGGGAGAGCCTGCCTCTCCTGCCACTTCTCCTCTGTGCTTCCTTCAGGACGAGCCCGATTGAGTCCCTGTTGAAGTGGGGAATCGCGCGTCCAGAGTCCTTGTTCTGCTCATTCCTCACCTCCTGCGCGATGAATCTGATGAGCCTCCTGCGATTTCTCTCGGTGTCCCTCATATCTGAGTTGACGTAGACCTCGTACCCATAGCCCCGTATACGACTCCTCAGAGCTGGGTGCATCTGCTGGATACTATCGAGATTCCCGGCAGCGACGAGTATGAAGTTCGTGGGGACTGGTTCTGATTTGGTGAGTGCTCCTGAGGATCTCTCAGAGCGACCGCTGATTGAGAGTTCACCTTCCTGCATGGCGACCAGGAGGGCCTGCTGCTCCTCCATCCTCAGCATCCTGATCTCGTCGATGTAGAGTACGCCCTTGTTTGCCCTGTGAACGGCCCCAGGCTCCACCCTTTCGTGTGCTGGGGTGGCTAGGTCTGCGCCGGATTGGAATGGGTCGTGCCTTACGTCGCCCAGGAGTGCCCCGGCTAGGGTACCTGTTGCGTCGATGAATGGGGGGTCGTCGTTCCGAGTCCTCTTGATTAGGAGCTTGGGTATATTTGACTCATCGCCTGAGGTTAGCCTGGTCCTGAGGAAGAAGTATCCGAATATCAAAAGAAACGACCCGAATATTAGTGTCATTATGTCGCCAGTTTGCAATACTGCGAGCAGGAGGGCTGCGCCGATCACCATGACCACGAAAAGAAGGGTTCGGTTTGTGCGCTCCCTCTGTAACCTGATCTGTGCCTTCCTCTCTGAGATTATAGCTGAGCCCCTTCCTGCCGGTACTGTCCTGACCTTTGGCTCGTTCTCGTCCTCTACGTTCCTGTAAACAAGAATATCCTCAAGGCTGTCTTTGGGCAGAAACTCCGTCATGGAACGGGCCAGCATAGACTTTCCAGTTCCAGGATCCCCCACCATAATCATGTGTCGGCGTTGCTCGGCCGCCTTTCGAACGACGATTGAAGCGGCTTCCTGGCCGATCACTTGGTCGACTAGCTTCTCAGGAATGGGGACACTGGCGGTTGATTGTATGTCGATGGTATCTATCCACTCCTCGACCGGGACCTCACAAACTGGGTCTTTATCCTCCCCTATACCGAATGCAGGACCCTCGTCCCATGACTCCAAATGGTCTTCTTCGGGACCTTCTGGACTGTTTTGGACCTCCGAATCATCAGACATAGTGCATCCTCCGCACCCACCGCTGAGGCTGACACCTTCTTGAAGGTGTGTTAGACATGTAATTGTGGAAACTGGTCACTTTCGCCTGCTGAGGTATTCCTCGCCATAGTAGTGCCACTGTTCCATGGTCCATCCATCTGGGAGCCCCTCGGGAGGCAGTGGGATGGTTGTCGGGGGCGGGGGCGGGGTTAAGCCAGGTGGGCGCGGAGGCTTGGGGAGCGGGGCTTGCTGGTTTGGCTGTGGGGCGTAGCCGTCCTGGTAGTGGTCGTAGTCGTAGTCCCCATCCCTCCTCCTGAGAGCGGTCGCAAGTCCGATTGCCAGAGCCATGCAAACTAGAAGTGCGAGCCCCAACACGCCGACGGTGGTCATCGATACCACGGATGGCGAGGAAGAGTCTGGTTCTTGTTCGGCTTCGGGGGTGCCCTCAGAGGCATCGGATGGCTTGGTGGCGAAGGTCTTGTACTGGGTCTGCGTAGCTCTGTCGAAACCATCCTGGTCGACTGCCTGTACGCTCAGCGTGAAGTAGTCGCCGGCCCCAAGTCCCTCGCCGGATGATGGCAGGATGATGAATGGCCCAAGATTGTACGAGGTTCCGGACGAGTGGCAGATTCCCGTAATGCTGTTGCAGACAGTCCAAATTACACTAGTGTCAGAAAGCACGAGGTCCCCTACATTGGAAATTGCCACAGTCGGATTTGTCCCGTAGTCTTGGGTGTCTACCGACACTTGAAGTTCGGAGTCCCATTCGAGAGGTAGGTCGTCGACTACATCGAACATGAGTTCCACATAGGAAGACTCGCCATGCCTGTCCTCAAGGGTGATGGTGACTATCTCATGGCCCGGCTCCTGCCAATTGACGGCCAGGATGCCCGTGATCGGGTTATATTGCGCTGCGCCGGGAACGACATTGGAGGCTGTCACCCATATCTCGTCATCCGGGTCGTCCACATCGGTGATGATATCGAGAATCTGGATTTCTAAAACCTCGTCAATCTTCATCATGTTGTCTTCAAGACCCGAAATGTCGATCCTGGGCGCATCATTGACGTTGAGCAGATGGAAGGTAATCGTGGTATCCGAAACCATGGAGCCATCGTCGGCTCTGACCATTATGTCGACCATTCCGAAACCGTCGTCGTCTAGTGCGTTTATGTTCAGAGTCTGGCCATATATGTTAGCCTCGACTAGGGACTCGTCGGAAATCGACAGAAGTTCGAGAGAGATGCCAGCCACAGAAACCTGATTGCCATTGTCATTGGTATCGGACAAGTATGAAGTGAGCCCTAGGCTAGTTGAGCCTCCCTCATTGAATGACTGAGTCGGGATGGGGGACCAGCGAGGGGCCCCGTTCTCAATGACATTGAACATCAATAGCCCCGTATTCGTATCGTCACCATCGCTGATTGTCAATTGGATCCCCTGGGGTATTGGATTGCCCTGACTATCCAAGACAACATCCTGGAATCTAACAACTATCTCCCAGTTCTCCGCATCCCATTCCATAAAGCTGGACGAGCTGCTATCTATCTGCAGGAGTGAAAGTGGGGTCTCAGCGTCCATGACCAAGCCAAAAACTGAGACTCTCTCGTCCGTGTCTACCTTCACAGTCGGCGTTCCGGCGAACTCCGAATCCCCATTGCTTAGAACCACTGGCAGGGAGTTCTGAAGAACAAACGCGTCTCCAGAGATCAGCCAGTCACTACTCTGGCCAGAAGAGTCATGCCACTTCACCCTTAGATCGTAGTCTCCAGTCTCGGCACTGAGGGGTGTGTCAATGGTGTGTAGGTACCTCGCGTTGTCACCACTACCGAGGAGCTCGGCGTCTCTGATCCACGCATCATCCCAGAGTCCGGTTCCAGCGGGACTGTACTGCAAGGTTGGCTCCATCGTACTTGTATCATCGACCATGTCGTTGGATATCGCATTCGTTTCGAACTGGACAGAGCTTCCCCTGTCTATCGTAGTGCTTGAAACCGCGGCAGGCTGGCTAGGGGTCGGGGGAAGGTCATGGATTGCATATTCGTTCATCACGTTGTTAGATGAGACCCTGTCTCCTTCCAATCCAGTGATTCTTGCTCTGAATGAGGAGGAGCCTAGGTTTACCATCTCTATGTCATGGGTCTGTGAAGAGGTACTGAATGTCTGTGTGGAGCCAGGGCCAAGGTTGCCGATTCCAGTGGATGAAACCTCTATCTCGTCCGAGCCATCCATCCTGAAGATGGTGATCTGACCCCCATCCGAATATGCATCGACCCCGTTATTTGCAACTTGGACTGACAATTCCAGAGTGTCGCCCTGCTTGAAGCCTTGATTCCCATTGCTGTTCGAGATTGTGAAGTCGGAAATGCCCACGTCAACAAGTGGCACCATGTCAAGATCGGCGGCTGAGAGGAAGTTGTTGTAGGACGAGTGGGGGCCATCCATCAGAGCGACCACCGGCCAGAAATTCTCAAACTGCGTGTAGCCGCCAGCTGCCCTTACCAGACTTAGGGGCACTGTCCAGGATTTCTGAACAGGGGTGTTTGGGGTGAGAGTGAGTTGCTCAAATCCATTATTGGCACTGTTGGTAAGCCAGTCCCTGAAGTTGTGATGGGGCCTGACGCCGTTATCGTATGCGTCGCCACCGACCTTCTCCGTAACTGCGGCATACAGATACACGGTTACAGACGAGAGTGAGCCGAGATAGGTCGAGTCGACAGTGATTGTGACCTCATCGGTAGTGGAGTCATGATCGGCGCTCAACACCATTGCATAGTTGGAAACGTCAGAATCCATGCACCCTCCTGCTGAGTAGTCGGGATCGTAGTAATTGGACCCCCCTGCACCCACCTTGTAGCAGGTTCCGGATTGCTGATCGGCGAATGAGAATGTTGGGTATCCCGAAGAAGCGGCCATGACGTGGCTCCTGCGGTTGATTGGCCCGTCAGACGGCCATCCACCGGATGAAGACTCGAAGAATGAAACGAATGTGAAGTCCTCGGGATTGGATGTCTTCAGATTATCCAATGAAGGAGAGGCACTGCTCATGCACGGCCCGCACCAGTGTGCGCCCACATATTCTCCGAATACGGTGTGGCCCGGACTGGTTGCATACATTACCACACCCTCTTGTCGGAGATGCTCGCGTGAATCCTGTTCCGAGACGGCATCAAGAATGCCAGAGAGGGACATGAAAATGATCAATCCGGTCACAGTCAGGGCTTGGACCACCGACGTCACACGGTCTGCCCTCATCAGTTGAGGCGTTGTGAACGCCCGTATAACAATGATGCATTCAGGTTTGCTTCGCAACGGCTCTTTAGAGCCGGCATAGGATTTGATATTCTGTAAGTCCTCGGATTACCATGAGTGGCGAGTGGGTGGCCCTTAGGGAGGACGACGGGAGAGCGTATCTGCTAAGGCGCTCACCCGGCGAGGTCAAGGTCAAGGGACTTGGAAGATTTGATGCTGAGGAGCTACTAGATGGCTACTCGATTGGCGATAGGATTACTGTTGGGCAGAAATCGCTTACCATTGTTGATCCCTCATTGCCAGAGGCTCGCAGGAATATGGCGCGGAGAGCTCAGGTCATAGGTGCAAAGGACTCGGGTTTTCTAATTTCTTGGATGGGCATCGGGGTTGGATCAAGAGTCCTAGAAGGGGGGCACGGTTCTGCAGGACTTGCAATGCATCTAGCTAATGTCATGGGCTCTTCCGGGACCCTGATTTCAGTGGAGTCTCGCCCAGAGCATGCGGAAGTCGGAAGGGCGAATATGGAAAGGCTGTCTGAGATACTGCCTGAATTCCCGGAGTGGCATTTGATAGACGGCGATTTGGTCGAGGTGGGGGCCAGTGTTTCGGATATCTGCGGAGAATTGGATGCATCGATCATAGATGTCGCAGAGCCATGGCTGGTCATACCGATTGTGGAACCCCTTCTGAGGACTGGAGGGAGAATAGCATGCTACTGCCCGACTACATCCCAATTGGAGAAATCATGGGAAGTTGCCCAAGAAAATGGATTAGTCGTAGAATGGGCCGGAGAGATGATTGAGAGGAGGTGGGTCAAGGCCAGTAAGGGAGGAGTCAGGCCCGGGAATACCCCCATTGGCCATACGGCGCTATTGCTGATAGCAGCTAAGGTCGCCACTTCTGGGGAAGAATGAGCACCGTTGATAACACGAACCTGTTGCGAGGGGCATGCGAGACAGCGAGTCATGGGAGCCGACATCCTACAGGACCCATACGATTGGGCAGGTTTCCGGGAATGGAGCATCGATGGTAGGCTCAGAGGTCACAATTGCGGGATACGCGGAAACCGTCAGAGGGCGAGGGGCGATTTGTTTCCTGATGCTTCGAGATGGCACAGGGCATATCCAGGCTTTCCTCAAGAAAGACAATATGGACGAGGGTTCATTCGAATCTATCCAGTCGGCTTCACGCGAATCGACGATTCAGGTCACGGGGACAGTTGCCCAGAAAAGGCCGCCTAAGGTCGCTGAAGGAGAGCCTGTTCCTCCTCCTGAATACGAAGTCAACGTTTCCTCTGGTACGATACTCGCAGAGGCTGCTGCTCCGCTCCCAGTCGGAGTTACCGACGATGTCCAAGTGGGACTGGATGTAAGGCTGGACAATAGGCACCTAGACCTCAGGAGGGCTCATGTGAACGCGATGTTCCAGCTCAGATCAAAGGTCCTACAGTATGGCAGGGACCACCTAATCAAGGAGGGTTTCCAAGAGATCAACAGCCCGAAGATCATCGCTGCAGCTGCCGAAGGTGGAACTAACTTGTTCCCGATGAAATACTTCGAGACAGAGGCATACCTTTCACAGAGTCCGCAGTTGTACAAACAACTGGCAGTCCTAGGGGGACTCGAGAGGGTTTTCGAAATCGGCCCCGCATTCAGAGCAGAGAAGCACGACACTTACCGCCATCTGAATGAGTTCATTTCTTTCGACATCGAAGGCGCATGGATGGACGATGAGGACGTGATGGGCGTTCAAGAGAGAATGATACATCACATCTGGACAGAGGTTTCGAATAACGATCAAGACCTAATGGGTGTCATCAATGAATACAGGGCCAGCCAGGGGCAGGATGCAGTTACCGTTGAAGTTCCAAGTCTCCCATTCCCAAGGATCCCATACTGTGACGCGATAGAGATCGTCAAAGATGGAGGGGGCGAGATAGAGTGGGGCGATGACATTGAGAGCCACCACTGTGACCTGATTGCGGCAAAATATCCGGGTTTCCACTTCCTCCCCAGATGGCCCATGGCGATGAAGCCATTCTACATCCATCACAAGGAGGAAGAGAGGGGCACTACAGGCGGTCAGCTCAGCAGGGGCTTCGATCTCAATTTTGGCCGGGATGAGATGACAAGCGGCGGTGCGAGAGAGCATCGGGTGGATGTCCTAGAGCAGAACCTCAGGAACATGGGACTCGAACCTGAAGACTTCGCGTTCTACACGGATGGATTCCGATATGGAGCTCCCCCTCATGCGGGCTGGGGCCTCGGAGTGGCCAGATTGCTGATGGTCTTGACAGGGGCCGGCAATGTGCGAGAGGTAGTCCTATTCCCCCGAGACAGAAGTCGTGTTACCCCCTGATTTGGTGATATAATGGGCAGTGAGCTCCTGAAGTCCGAAGAACTGATGGAATGGGAAAGTAGGAAGAGAGCCAGATTCGTGAATAGCGTTAGTGGATTCAAGAGTGCGACTCTGATAGGCACTCATCATCCCGAATTTGGATACAACCTTTCCATAGTGTCCTCTGTCGTCCACCTAGGGTCGACCCCACCGATGATGGGATTCGTACTAAGGCCGCCCGGCAAGGACTCCCATACCTACAAGAATATCAAGTCCACAGGAATCTGCACTTTCAGTCACGTTAACGAGGGCATAATCGAGGAGTCCCATCAGACTAGTGCTAGATACCCCCGAGGGTGTAGCGAGTTTGGTGAGGTCGGACTGACGCCCAGGATGGTGAGTGGGTGGATGGCCCCCTGTGTTGAGGAATCCAAAGTAAAAATGGGGTTGAGCCTAGTTGAGGATACTGAGTTGGTCAATGGTTGCCGATTCATTACTTGTGCAGTGGAGTGGTTCGAGGTAGAATCTGGAGGATTTTGTGATGATGGTTATGTCGATCTGCATGGCCTTGGAGGAGTCTCTATTTCCGGCCTCGACGGATACCATAGGACTCCCGGGATTTCCAGATTATCATATGCCAAGACAGGGCAGGAAATAGAAAAAATAGAAGATTTTCACAAGGGATGGAGTGAATAAGTGCTAAATTCTCCATATTTCGATCTGCACGAAGGACCGAAAACAACGGGTATCTATGACCCCTCCGTGGAATGATAGACATGGTCAAGCCGAGGTTCGCATTTCTACTTCTGAAGGAGCACCCGTACGGCAGGGAAATGCTTCAGCAGATTCTCTCAGAGGGTTTCGTACCTGAAGTAATTATCGAGGAGGACTCCCCGATAGGGGACGAGGAGAGGGAGAAATTCCTGAAAAGGATTGAGGGGAACCCAATAGCCCCCACCATAGAAGAACAAGCCATGGAGAATGGAATTCCGGTAGAGACTGTTGAGATTCACAAATCCCCTCAGGTGATGCCCCTCCTGGAAGGTTTTGATCTTGATTTGATCGTATTCGGGGGAACTAGGATAATCAGAGGTGAAATTCTGGACTACCCGCACCATGGAGTTGTGAATTCTCACCCCGGACTTCTACCAGACTGCAGAGGTTCGGCATCTCCAGCATGGTCTGTTTACCACGACATAAGAATCGGCTCCACATGTCATTTCTGCGATAATGGAATAGATACGGGAGAGATACTCCTGAAGCGTGAAGTCCCGGTTAAGAGGGGTATGAATTATGAGGATCTCTGCTATGAGACACTAGTTCTTTCGGGAATTCTGATGAAGGAAGCACTGATGGCCTATGACGAAGGACGGTGGTCTGATATGCGGCAACCCCAGGGGGAGAGTGAGTATCCGACATTCAGAAATGCTCCCGAAGAGATTCTAGAGGCGGTCAGGGAGAAGTTGGAAAGGCAGTCGTATGCACATTACATAGATTAGGTGAAAATATGAGTGATGATTTATTGAGAGTCGGGTTTCCATTTGCAGAAGACGTACTGGAGGGGCAGACCGCCCTAGTTTGCGGTGCCTCGAAGGGAATAGGGCGTTCCTGTGCCCTGATGCTCGCTCGAGCGGGTGCTCGGGTGATCGCCTGCGCTCGCTCCCAAGGCGGCCTCGATTCGTTGATTGCAGAAATGCACGGAGATGGACACGAGGCTTTGATAATCGATCTTGAGGACATAGAGGCCGTCAGAGGCGCCTTTTCCCGCAGGACGGAAGACATACAAATTCTGATCAACAATTCAGGGGGGCCTCCGGGAGGGGCCTTGCTTGAGAATACCCTAGAGGACTTTGAGGGGCCATTTCGTAGACACCTTCACGCTGCTCACACGCTGGTGCAGATGCTCTCCCCCGGAATGAAAAATGCAGGTAGCGGTAGGATTGTCAACATCATTTCAACATCGGTACGCGAGCCGATCGATAACATCGGACTCTCGAATACACTCAGAGGGGCCATGGCATCATGGTCGAAATCACTGTCTCGAGAACTGGACCCATGCATTACCATCAACAACATCCTGCCTGGATTCACTAATACCGACAGGCTTGGCTCACTTGCGGGTTCTATCTCTCAGAATACTGGTAAGTCGGTGAAAGATGTCCGCGAGAATTGGATGAGTTCAGTCCCTATTCAACG
>DAJH01000083.1:17139-23642 GCA_002498925.1 Euryarchaeota archaeon UBA173
GGAGTTTCTTTGGCGGTTGATGGCGGAAGAATGCGATCCATCTAAGGATTGATTTGAATGAAGTTCGATATCTTCTTCTCTATTTCTCAGACTCCGGACACCTCCGGGCATACCCCGACTGAACGGGAGATGTTTTCCAACTTCCTCGATCAGGCCGAGAAGGCCGACGACCTGGGTTTCGGAGTCGGTTGGGTTGCTCAGGCCCACCTCTCCACAGAAGTTCAGAAATCAAATTCTCAGCCCGTGGTCCCTCACTACCCGGGAGAGGTTGGCCTCTGCACCGATTTTTTCCAAGTTGCAACAGCTATGTTTGCACGTACCAAGAGGATGGAAGTTGGTAGTGCTGTAATGTCCATACTTGCTAGCGGTGGACCGATTCCACAGGCCGAGCGTGTGGGCTCATTTCTCGCCTTGCATGGGATGAATCCCGAAGAAGGGAGGAAGTTGCACATTGGTTTCTCCGCCGGACGCTTTGAATTCATGGCTAGACCATATGGGATCGTTCCACGAGACTCGCTAGAGGAGGCAGCTTGGCCGGCACTCAGAGGTCAGATTTTCGCTGAGGCATCAGAGATTTTCCTTCGACTCTTGAACGGAGAAGTCATATCGAGCAAGATGATTAGAAAAACTATCCTAACTCGGGGGAATTTCCGCTCGGATGAAGACTGGGAAGGCGTTCAGAGGGCCGCAGTCGAGCTTCATGGACTTGGCGAATTGCCGGAATCAATTTCCATACCTCCTCGATACAACTTCGAGGAAATCAAGACGATTCCGCAAGAGTGGCGTCGAGAGTTACTAAACCTGGTTCTTGGGAGTCATGATGCAGAGTTACAAGTCGAAGTCAACAGATGGGCACCTGTTCAGGTGTTCAACCTCTCAATTACCCCGCCGCATATTATCGAACAGACGCACGGGCGTATGACTGAACACTACCACCCTTCAGGGGGAAAATGGACCAGGGGCATGATGCCTCGAACAATTATGGTATTCGTCAATGATGAGCCCGGACTGACTGATGAGGAGAGAAGTGCTGCCGCGAGTGAGGAAGCTAGAGCTGCGCTGACCACCTATTGGCATGCTCTCGAGGGGACAATTGACCCATCCAAGGTCGAGAGGGCCACTGATAATGCAGTGATTGGCAATGTTAGTGAGGTAGCCATGCAGATAAGGGAGAGGTTCGATCTCGAAGATCGGTTGATGTGCTGGTTCGACTTCTTCAATCATGACTCTGAAAGAGTTCAGCGCAACATGGAGGCATTCATGACCAAGGTCGCACCGGCGGTTAACGGGGGGAGCGAATGAGCGCGCATAAAACTGAGCAGCCATCCAGTGTTGCACCGGGTCGTCCCGGATCAGCTGTTTTTCCTACAAATCCGCTTGGCGAGAAGCATGAGGGGATAGCCACTGGTCGTGATGTCGAGTGGGAGCCACTGGTTGACTTCAGGCGGATGGATGTTTCAGAAAATACGATCCATGGAGCGATCGCTTGGGCACATGGTAGTGAGATAATCCATTCATTCGGCGGAAACGTCCTGGTTTACGGGCGATCCATGATGAAGCCACTGATGATGAAGCCATTCGTAGATGCCTTAGATGACCTCGATTGGGAGCAAAAGGCGATTGCCTGCTCCTCTCACAATGGCGATACAGAGCATGTTTCAGCCGCTCAATCACTTCTTACTGAGTCAGAATGGGGGCTTATGCAGTGCCCATTAGATGTCCCACTGATTCAATTCGGGCGCCAGGTCCGACGGCCTCGAAGGTGGTTTCACACCTGCTCAGGAGAGCATGCTGCTATCTTGAAGGCGATGCGTAGGATGGGAATGAACAGAGCTGGATACACGCTCCCTAGCTCGCCATGGTTCCCAATGTACCTCGATGTTTTACGCGACTACATGAATAAACCAGATTGGGAGCCTTTGAGAGTGGCGAAGGACGGATGTGGCTTCCCCACAGTGTCGAACACTGTTGACGAGCTCGCAGTAATGTTCGCCGGCATAGCTACAAATCGAGAGAGTGATTGGATTTGGGAGGCTATGAATAGGCATCCAGATCTTATTGGGGGATTCAATCGACTTGACTCCACATGCCTAAAGGCAGGAGAAGGGAAAATTATCGCCAAAGAGGGCGCTGATGGACTAATGGGATTATCCATAGATCATCCTGATTGGCCGGATGGACTTGGCATCGTAATCAAAATCGCTCATGGGTGGAATAGCCAGGCTACTTGGTATGTAGCTAGAGCCGTGCTCGGAGTCCTTGGGATTTCGCTGAGGAATCCATATCCCTTGCACCGTCAGAAGGCATTCATCGTTCCCGGGATTGTCCCTGAAATGTACAGGGAGGCATTGGAAGAAGTTGTGACTTGGGATGAGTGGGACCCAGACAGGGACCGTTTCACCCTGGATTGGAAGGAGTATGCATCAGCTATGACCAGATCCGACCCATTTTCCAACGAGGGCGTTGGTGATTCCTGATGGACCTGATGAATTACATCGGGGGGAAATTCGAGAGGGCGACTGGGGGAGAATGGCTCGAAGTAAAGGAGCCAGCGACTGGTGATGTATTTGCCAGAGTCCCACTATCCGGCACCCCGGATGTTGACTCAGCGGTGCGTGCAGCTAGAAATGCACAGGCTGCGTGGGGGCAGTTAGCGCATTCGAAGAGGGCAGAATGGCTGGATCTCATTGCAGATGGATTGGAATCTAGATACGATGATATTGCATCTCTGGAGAGCAGGGACACAGGCAAGCCAATCTCACTGGCTAGGGCGGTTGACGCCCAACGTTCGGTTGCAAATTTCAGATTCTTCGCAGAGGCGATCAGGGAACACGAGGGAGAAGTCTTCGAGATGACCGATGCTACCAATTTTGTCTCCTACAGGCCGGTTGGTGTCGGAGCACTAATCACACCTTGGAATCTACCCCTATACCTCCTATCTTGGAAGGTGGCACCTGCAATTGGCATGGGAAACACCGTAGTATGCAAACCTAGTGAGATGACTCCGATGACAGCGAATCTCCTAATGGAAGTAATAGACGATGTCGGACTTCCGGACGGAGTAGTAAATTTGGTCCACGGAGACGGGTCGGGAGCTGGTAGTAGCCTAGTCTCGCATGATGATATCGACCTAGTATCATTCACCGGTGGCACGTCTACGGGATCCAAAGTCGCGGAGGTCGCGGCACCTCAATTCAAGAAGCTGAGCTTGGAGCTTGGAGGCAAAAACTCTAGCATAGTGCTAGATGACTGCGACATGGACTCCACCATCAAGGGCGTAGTCAGGTCGGGGTTCATGAATCAAGGGCAAGTCTGTCTTTGTGGAAGCAGGGTGCTAGTACAAGAAGGGGTATATGATGAGTTTCTGAGGCGCTTCATCGAGGAAGTAGAGTCTATGAGGATAGGTGATCCCTCCGATGAGAAAACCGACCTAGGGGCCTTGATTTCAGCGGATCACTTGAGGAAGGTAGAGAGGTATATCGAGTTGGCAAAGGAAGAGGGCGGGACAATTCTTACTGGTGGCTACCCACACCTCCCAGAGAAATTTTCCAATGGGAATTGGATAGCCCCTACTGTAATTTCTGGTCTCGGTGTTGACTCCAGGTGCTCTACTGAGGAGATATTTGGCCCAGTCGTTTCCATACACCGTTTCTCGGACGATAGTGAGGCCATTGAGATAGCCAATAATACCAGATACGGACTTGCAGGTAGCGTTTGGACTAGTGATGTCGGAAGAGGAAGGATGATTGCCGATTCGATACACACGGGGATGGTTTGGATCAACACTTGGCTTCATCGAGACCTCAGAGTACCATTTGGAGGAGTTGGAGATAGCGGGGTTGGCAGGGAGGGCGGTAAGTGGAGTCTGGGATTCTTCTCAGAGGCCACTAACGTGTGTGTCAAGCACGATTGACTCAGCAACAGTGAAAGTCCGCTCTTCTTCGAGAGAGATACCGTGGCATCGGTTGGAATAGTGGGCATGGGCTCATACGTCCCCCCTCATGAGATGACGAACGAGGATTGGGCGGATATAGTCGATACCAGTGATGAATGGATTACCACCAAGACAGGCATGAAGAAGAGACGGATAGCAGACCCGGGAGTTTCCACGTCAGACTTAGCGGTCGAGGCATGCAAGATTGCGATAGAAGACGCTGGCCTCGAAGCATCCGATATCGATATGATCATCCTAGCCACTTCCTCTCCGGACGTTCCCCTTTCCTCGACTGCCGGCATAGTTCAGGATAAATTGGGATGCACGGACTGCGCTGCGTTTGATATCAATGCAGTCTGTGCAGGATGGGTACACGCTCTGGACGTCGGTTCTAGGTACGTGGCAACACCTGGGTACGACAATGTCTTGGTAGTTGGTTCGGAGATTTACTCCAGGATACTTAACTGGGATGATAGGACTACTTGCGTACTGTTTGGGGACGGTGCAGGCGCAGCGGTTATTTCCAAAGTGGAAAGTGGGCGTGGGATTCTGGGTTCTTGGCTATTGTCGGATGGTTCTGGCTCATCTGTGATAGAAATTCCAGCAGGAGGCGTCAGGACGCCGATTCCTTCGGAGGGTTTCGTAGAAGGGATGCAGTATTTCCACATGGATGGAAGGGCCGTGTGGGACTTTGCCATTGAGGCGTTTCCGCAGGCAGTCCGTGGAGTCCTAGACAGAGTTGGCAAATCCCTGGATGATGTAGATCTGATCATACCTCATCAGGCGAACATCAATATTATCGAGGCGGGGATGAAGAACCTAGGACTGCCGATGTCCAAGACTTTCACAAATCTACACAAGTATGGGAATACTGCTGGAGCTAGTGTCCCTATTGCCCTGAAGGAGGCTGTCGACGAAGGCTTGGTTGGCCCGGGTTCACTGATTGTCACCGCTGCTTTCGGTGGTGGCCTAGCATGGGGCGCCAACGCGATAGTACTCTGACTACTGGTCTACGCCCTTCCAGGTTCCAGACATGGGATCGAATACCATGACGCTACCATCTGGATTCTGGCAGTAGACTGAGCCAGATAGTTCCGTCCAGACTAATTGCCCGTGCTCGTTCATCCTTGCGTCACCAGGAGCGGAGATTTTCGGTTGCTCTGGCTCTATTTCGGGCTCTTCCAATATCGCCACTTGCTCTCCCTCTGCCTCCTCATCGGTGGCTTCAGGGAGTTCGGTTTCGATAGTTTCAGGCTCACTCCCACTGGATCGGGCTTCGAACGGCAGGGGTTCCTCGATTACAGATTGACGAGTATCGACAAGTGATGCCTCTTCTGTTTGGATGGATTCCTTGACTGGCTCACTGACTGTTCTTCTGCGCATCACCATCCAGCCGCCAAGTCCTATTAGCGAGATTATGGCCAACGCCGCAGCCAGGAATGCGTACTTTGCCATGAAGTCCGACTCCAGGTGTCTGTCTGGGTCCTCGGGGAATGCGTCGCCGTTATCCCCATATCCGTCCCCATCAGTGTCCGACCACTCATTAGGATCGACGGGGAATGCGTCGACACCGTCTTCGAAGTTGTCGTCGTCTGTGTCAGCGTCAAGTCGATTAGAACCGGCGGCTTCCTCATCGGCATCAGAAAGCCCGTCATTGTCATCATCGGTATCTGAGTTGTCGCCAATCCCATCCATGTCACTGTCTAGCCACTCGCTGAAGTCCAGAGGGAGTGCGTCTTCGGAATCAGGGAATCCGTCGTTATCGTCATCTTCGTCCTCCTGTGAGTCATTGCACCCATCTGCGTCATAGTCATTCTCTGGGTTGCTAGTCCAACCCAGCAAACCTTGCGGGCAGTAGTCATTGACATCGCCGATGCCATCTCCATCGTCATCATCATCCATGAGATCATGCACCCTGTCCCCATCTAAATCAGAATAGCACTCGTCCGCCGATTCCGCGCCTTCCTGAAGGGTTATGTGCGATTCAGGGCACTGTTCCAAAATTGTGCTGGACGCCTCAGGGACATAGAAGTCAAGAGGCGCTGGTGTCTGCTTATCTTGGCCTTCACTTGGTGCGTAGAATCCTGGCTGGGTCGGTTTACAGGACACCTGCCCATGGTCGGGCTGGAAGCTTCCTGGACTGCACTTCTCTTGACCCGAGCTAGCCGGTGACTGGACGAAGCTCCCAGGGTCGGCATCTAGGCAGTCGTAGGGCGATGTGGATCCCGTCTGGGGATTGTAGGTTCCAGCAGGGCACTGGGACTGATCAGTCGAGCCGCCGGAGCTAACGAAGTGCCCCGGGTCTGCATCCACACAAGATGTTCTTCCAGAGTTGGGCTGGTATGTCCCCTCGGAGCATGGGGCCTGCGAATCCGAACCGGGATTGGCAACAAAGTTACCGGGGTCGGCAGTATTGCAGTCCGCGGAAGAGTTCGAGCCTGTAGATGGGTTGTAGGTGCCCCCTGGACAAGGGCTCTGGGATAGCTGTCCAAGGCTGTCGACGTAGTGACCGGCCCCTGCTTCGATACAATTTGCAGAACCAGCAGATGGCTGGTATGATCCGACGTCG
>DAJH01000083.1:24028-24342 GCA_002498925.1 Euryarchaeota archaeon UBA173
GATGTCTGGCCCGAGAGGGGCTGATACGTTCCTACCGAGCAAGGCTCCTGATCGGATTGACCATCTGAAGGGGAGTAATTACCCGGTTCTGCATCCAAGCAATACGAGGAGAGATTTGCACCCTCGTATGGGTTGAACGTCCCGGCAGAGCAGGGGGTTGGAGAGGTGGCGGCACTGTAGTCAACGTAGTGTCCGGCGGGAGAAACCAGGCATTCAGACTGCCCTGAGGATGGCTGGTATGATCCGACGTCGCACTCATACTGGGCCATTGAGCCCTCCGAGTCTACGTAATGCCCCGAGTCTGCTTCCAGGCA
>DAJH01000005.1 GCA_002498925.1 Euryarchaeota archaeon UBA173
CGCAATACCAGGCTATGCGATCTCGGCAGCGACCATCCGAGCGCCGACCTAGTCTTGAGTTAATCCCTCCTGGAAGCTGGCGTAACACCCAAAGAGGAAACCGTCCCCGCTCTGAACGCGCCACTGTGGCTTAGGGGTATAGCATCCCATTGGTAATGGGAAGGTCGGGAGTTCAATTCTCCCCAGTGGCTCCATTTCCTGAACTCCTAAAAGATTGAAAATTATTGGAAATATAACCCCCTTTTGCCTCTAATCGCAATATTGAACCAATTGGTTCATAATAGTGACAAGTCAAGCACATCACATGTCGACAGACCGCAGGAGGCTCGCTGGAGCCTTAGTCCTCCTGATGTTGCTTGCACCCCTAACGAACGCCGCCACTTCTTCTTGGAGCGGGCCCTCATCGGTGAACCCCGATGAATCGGTCACGGTTTCCGGTTTCCAGGTTCCTGGGAACGCTACGATTCAGGACGGATGGCTCCATGTCACTGACTCTCAGATGGCCAGTGATTCCGACTCCGGCTTCACATGGGAGGGGGCCGATCTAGACTCCGGCGTGTATTACAACACAGAGTTCACAGACGACGAGACGATCGTGATCAAGGACGACGGCTCTAGATCCAACATCGATACATTCGATACAGGAAACATCACTGTTTCGATGAACGACAGATTCACCTACACCCCAGGATGGGAAAGGGTCTACGATATTTCCGAGGGTACAAACCTCACTTCCTGCAACGGCGGCAATGGGACATTCCTAAGCCATGGCTCGGACAATAATTTCGACTCTTCATTGAATTCCGGTGAGATTACCGATGTCATCTACTATTGTAGTGCCAACGCACTTTCCGATGTGGTCACCGGCCTAACAGTGGCCAGCGCGGGCTCGAGCTACTCCGCCGGTACGCTATCGGCTTCGGGAGGGGGTGGCTCTGGATTCTCAGGAAACTACTCGATCAGTTCAGGTATTGACAGCGTCACCGTCCAATCAGGAGGGACCAGCTACTCCGTAAACTCCAGCGTCAACATAATCTGTCCGGGGGCATGCGCGGGCACTGGAGCTACTGCTTACGTAGGAACAGTCAGTGCCTCGGGGGCGATTACCTCGGTGGTCGTATCTAACTCGGGATCGGGATATACAAGTTCAGATACGATTTACACAATACCATCCGGTGGCTCTGGCGCCCAGCTAGTCGCAGTTGTAGGCACCTCCGGGCCAATTCATAGTACTGAGATAATTTCCGGCGGATCAGGATACTCTAGTACACCATCAATTTCAATCAGTGACACCACTGGCTCCGGTGGCTCAGTAACTGCAACGCTGGGAGGATTTTTCGACTACGAGCTAACCGTCACCTCAGAGGCAGAAGGATCAAACTGTGACTATGGTGGCTACCAGATTGACTCAGGCCTCGACGTCGATGAAGACGGATCACTTGATTCTAACGAGGTTTCCTTGACAGAATACATCTGCAATGGCCCTAGGATGTGGCAGGCCACAACTCTGTCTGGAATGAACGGAACTCTCTGGGGCGATCAAATCAACATGTCCTATGGAGTCATCCCGGCACAGGCTACTGAGGGACTGGTCGTGGCTGCGACGCTACCTGGCGAGCCTCTACCTGCCGGCACCGACACGTTCCTTCTTACCGAGGCAATAAGCGTTCCCGATTCATCGGAGATGAACGCCTTCTACGTCACATTCGATCATTGGTACCACCTAGATAGTACGTCATCAGGAGGTGGCGACGGGGCATGGGTGGAATACCGCATAAGGGACGGCCCGACTGCATGGGGGGACTGGACCTGGATTGCTCCGGACGGTGGCTACCCAAGTACCATATCTAGCGACGCCCCCTCTGTTACCGGCGCGCCTACAGGCACAATGCCCGTCTTCGCTTCCACCACTCACAGCGGGTGGGTTTCTTCCAACATCTCCCTTCAGTCAATAAGTGGAATATCGTCAGCCACCCACTTGCAGCTAAAATTCCACGTCTGGACTGACCCAGATGCCTCTTATGAGAGGCCAGGATGGTTCATTGACAATATACACTTCAACAATGATGGCGTCCAGTACGGAGTTTGGCACCACGGCTGCTACACCACCACAGCAACATATTGCAACTACCTTGGCAATGCATATGGGGCCCTCCAGAGGACAATAGATCTGTCTGGTACAAACAGTACATCTGCAATAGAGATAGACATGGAGTGGGATCTATATGGATACTACAATGACAATGCTTGTGTCGAGCTTTCACTGAATAACAACACATGGACAGACATTTCGTCATCAACCTCTTCAACTGCTTCGAATTGCGAAGACAGGGCGGGAGCCATCCCGGGATACGGTTACTCTGATGCCTCTGGAACATCCTATGGCCAGCAGAGTAATGGAATCAGAACAATCTCTCTAGACATTCCCACTTCATTCAGGAATCAGGCCACTGTCTACATGAGGATTATCGTTGACACGGATCAGTATACCCACTATGGCGGAAGCTATCCGGGCGATGAGAAGGAAGGCCTCACTGTCGATGCTATCAGGGTCGTAGACTACAATGACAGCGTTCTATTCCAGGACTTAGTCGAGACTCCGTCCTCTATGTTCCATTATGGCGCGACCACGAACAGTGGTACTGCCGGGGCGGATCAGTGGACCCACTACATCTGGACCAGGGGAACCCAGAGTGTCGGGATGGGGTTCGAGGACAGCACAGCTAGCGACCCCGCTACCAATAATGCGGCAGGATGGTCAAAGTCGGGCTCGACAGGCTCTTGTGGCTGGCAATATGGACAGTTGGGATCCTCATCTGGAGTAGGAGCTCAGGAACCATCGTTCCCGTATCTTTACGGTACCAACCTGAATGGTGTTTATTGCAATGGCGCGGATGCCTACCTTATTTCGCCAACCTACTCAATACCCGCAAACGGGTCTACACAACTAACATTCGACAAGTGGATCTGTACGGAGAACTACTGGGATGCCGTAGGCCTCTACATCAAGGTAAACAACGGTGGCTGGCAGTACTTCGATCCAGGAATTGCTGGATGGTACGACGGTTCTGTAGGCTACTCAGGAAATGCAATGTACGGAAATAATGCATGGATGAGCGGAGATTGCGGCAATGGAAATCTATTCGAGACCCTAGTCGCACCACTCGATTCCTATGCCGGCGACGATCTGAAGTTTAGGTTCAGGATAGACACCGACACATCCGTTCAGTATGCTGGAGGATACATCGATAACTTCGGCGTTCTACTGGCGAACTACGGCGAAGGAGGAGCATGGCTCAGCCCATCGATAGATGCCTCTGCAATGGAAGATTTCAACCTAGGTTGGATCGATGTGACTGCCAGTATCCCCAATGATACATGGGTCCGGGGAACCCTCGTAGACAAAGACTCTGGACTCGATATCCCGGGTTTCACCAACGTATCATTCCCAATTTCACTCTCAGGTGTTGACACAACAGCGCATCCCCAGATCAGACTCAAGGTTCTGATGGACACGGATGATGAAGAATCATCCCCTGAGATACTCAAGGTTCACGTAGGGGGCAAGAGGATTCTCGCAGCCTCATCTTCATCAGGTAACGGATGGGGCATGTCCACGGGAGTGGAGGTAGTTGACGGACTTCTCAACGCAACAAGTATTGCCGGTACGATAACGTCCCAGTTCACGCCATCTTCAAGGCCAATCAAGAGCGTTAGCTTGGGTGGGAACTACTCGGGCGGCATAATGGTCACAATTCTTGACTCCAATGGTGCAACTCTGGGCCAGACGACTCAGGGAGGTGTGTCTTTCACATATCCACAACCAGGATTTGGAGTTTCAGTTAGCCTACCGACAAACGGCTGGATTGACAGACTTGTAGTGACTGCCGATTTTGCCGAGCCGGCTGACTCTCCATCAATCGATGTCCTTGATGATGGGTCCACAGAGTGGTCATTCCCAATTGGCTCTGACTATGGTCACTATGGTTGGCAATCTCTCATTTCCGATGGCATGGACACATTCACGACAAGCGATGTGATGTATCTGGATGGCACAACTGCAACCACGGTCAATGTCAGATTGCCCGCAAATTCGGTCGTCAACAATGGGATAGTCTCGGTCGCCCCGGATTCCGATGGCTTTGAATCATCAGTAAGCGTCTCGATAGCAGGGGCTTCTCAGTCAAGCACATCGCCACTGAAACCATTCCATTCAATCCTGGACTCTAGTCAGGTTATGGCCATTAACGCGATTTCAGGAAGCCATACTGATACTGATACGGGCAGGGTCTGGAAGGAAGTCCCAGTCAGTATCACGTCAAACACCGCACAGACCGTTTCCCTGACTCGTCTGGGGATTAGTTACTTGATTTTCGAGAATGTCTCGGGACTTGGACCCATGGTTTCAGCATATCACGATTCACAGACTCAGGATGATCCACCTCCGACTGATGTCTCAATCCCAGTCACAATTTCTGCAGCCTCTGGAGCTGTTTCGATAGACGGGGATATGAAATTCGACTATGTACTAACCAACAGAGATTTCCAGGTTCCTAATACCCTGTATCCAGACGGCAACTCAGTGGAGATTGAAACCATGCACCACCATTTGGACGACAATTCGATGATATCCCATATCACACTGAAGGGCACCGCTTCCGACGGGCAGATACTGATGTTCGAAGTTGAGAATAGTGCCGACGGCCTCTGGGGCCAAGGTACGGATCCGGTTTCATTCACACAGTCATATGGGAGCAACGTGGCCCCCATGGGCGCCTCAAGTGTCGCCATTACCACACACAATGACGGCTATGATGACGTCACGGTAACTTGGGTATTCGATGTAAATTGGAATTGGGACGACGTCGACTCGATTCGATGGGTCGCTCAGGCCTACGACGAGTATGGCGAGACTGTGTGGCCCGCAGTTTCCCACAGTGGACAAGGTGGCTCCAAGGCCGTCGAGAACGATCTCCAGATCGACTCATTCGAAGTTAGGGATGAGTACGGAAGGCTTCTTTCAAACCAATACTCTTCGTTCTACCCGTTCCCTGCAAAGGAGGGCAACGATCTCAACATCACTGGTACGGTAAGGTTCCAGGACTCCCCCAATGCTAGACCTGACATGTCGGACTTCCAAGTCGGACTGAACATGTCAGGAAGCCTCTTCTCCTTGTCAGTCGGTGATAACGGACAATTTGGGGGCATAGTAACGCCTGACCCGGGCCTTTCACAGGTCACATTGTCCCCCCTGATGCTGTCTGTGGGACCCACAGGATACAGCGTCGGAGCAGAGGACGTGACCGGGGTCCCACCTCAAATTACAGTGACTATGGATTCCAATCCACCCGTCGCTGGTCCGATTCAGGTCAACACGCCCACTGGGCTCCAGAATGCGCATGCCAAGGTCTGGGAGCCAACAGCACCACTCTCGGTTTTCGTCACCATTGACGAGGGAGAGGCTAGGGGCGAATTACTGACTCTGAGGTACTGGAGGGGCAGCGTCGATGACGAAAACTCCGATGGCATCGCTGATGAGTCGGAGTACCAGTCCCAGTCTCAACCCCTCTCTTCGGGCATGACAGGGCAACAGCAAGTCAACTTCGTCGCAATCGATGTCTCGGCACAAGAATTCAACAGTCCAGTACACCTCTACATGGAGGGAACAGACTGGGCTGGACTTTCTTACCAGGACGGAGGCACGGGAGGGGGCCCTGGTGCACAGAATTCATGGGCCACAGTCATAGTTGCGACTGATGAGCCCACTTCCATACTTTCATCGGGATACGAACTTGACTCCGAGATAGGATTCCTTCTCGCTGGTGTTCAACACACATTCACTATGCAGATAGACGAGGCCAATGGAATCGACACTCTGGATAATGTAACGGTGATGCTATGCGGGGATGGACCGACACAAATCGGAAAGATGTCCTACGATCCATCGAGGGGCACACTTTGGTCTGCATCTGACAGCCTCATTACCCCAATATCCGCGCAAACACAGCAAGTGACTTCCTCTGTGACCCAACTGTCCATACAATTCGAGATTTCGTGGTTCTTCCCATGGGAGCACGACGATCCAGATACTGAAGGAAATGAGGAACAGTCAAGCTGCAAGCCTAGCGTTAGCATAATGGATGATCTGAACACGGTAGCATATCAGAACAATATCGGCGAATTGTCTTGGGACCTAGATAACAGATACGTAGCAATCCCAGATGTTCTGGAAGACCTGACTCCGCCCATTATGGAGAATGATGGATCAGCCCTTTATCTGAGGCAGGGAGACGAGTTCACGGTCGATGGCCACGTCTATTACGCTGGCTCAGGAGTAGTCGCTTCTGACATCCCTGAAGACCTCACTGTTGAAGCCATGGTAATATATGGAACTCAGGAAGTTGTCGTGAACTCCGGAGTGGAGTTGGATGGCTCATTCTCGGTATCGATGGTACTTCCAGCTAGGGTTCCACTGAATCCGACCATGCCCGTGCAGACCGATGTATTGAATGTAAGGGGAGAGGGGACCTCGATCACGAACAGCGATGTTTCGGTCACCGTGGACAGTAAGTCACCAACGGCCCTTTTCGATCAAATGACATATCCCGATTCGTCTTTGACAATAATCGAGTCGGACCTAGTAGATGACGTCACTGTCACGATAACTATGAATGATGAAATCGGCATGCAAGATGAAAACACCCTCCAGGTTGCATGGTACTACCTCAGGGCCGGGATACAGGTAGCAGGTACTGAGGATACAGGCGAGCTCCAGCTAATTTCGTCTGGCGACGGAAGTGCACTATATCAGGCCCATCTGGACTTCACCCCGCTCAATCAGATGAAGATTGAGCAGGGCGATCAGATAGCATTCTATGTGACATCCACTGATAAGGCAGGAAACGAGGTTTCTGGATTGGGCAGTGAGGCCGCTCCAAGGATCCCAACTCTGAGGATTATGGAATTCCTAGGTGAATATTCGCGCTCAATAGTAAGTACTGCCACCCCTCTGATGGGTGAGACGGTCAAGATAGACACATTCTGGGAGAACACTGGAAAGAGGGACGGTACGATCACCGTCGGTCTTTACGAGCTTACGTTGGAAGAGGGAGCTGACGGAACTCTGGAGCAGAGGTGGAAACCATCTGTCACTACTCAGTCAGGTGACACCGAAATCGATCTTCCCGCAGAGATAACGAGTGTCAGAGCGACATTCATGTGGGAGGCCACATCACCCGGGCAGCCGGACCTTTATCTCGTCATGGATATCGATGGGGACGGTCAGTTGACAGAGTTCGACTTCGCAGCTGCAAACACACCTGTCACAGGAATCAGTGTGGTCCCACCTCCGACATCTGAGGGAGGGACAGATTCCTCGATCATGATTATCGGCGCGGTAGTTGTCCTCGCAGTAGCAATGATCGGCTTCTTCATGACCAGAGGAAGGGGCGACGACGACTACTACTACGATGATGAGGATGACGAATATTACGAGGAAGAGCCTTGGAGCGAAGACGAAGACTAGTCGGAAACTCCTCTGAGCACCCCTAATCGGCACCCCATCAACTCAGGTACCTTAGGTGTTTATAGGCCAATTTTGACGCTTTGACATCTGAGGGAGAGATTCCTCGGGATGGGATTGCGTGACTGAGGAAGGCGATAGCTTAACGATTGACGAAATGAGGGAAGAAGTCGAGGAGCTAAGGAATCTGGTGAAAACTCTCCTGACCATAATAATGGAGGAGTCGGACGGCGTCCAGACAGGGGCCGCTCCAACGATTCCTAACCAGCCCAAACGCGGATACTGCATGTGAAATACTACCCCTCACACGGAGTCATGTGAAAGCGGAATCCGCGGCACTTGCATTCGCGGGAGTCATGACGATCGGGTTCCTAGTTTTGTTGGCGGTGCCTTCAGATGAATCCCCTGTGGTAGACGAGTGGGAGATAACAAGCGTCTGCCTAGATGGCCATGATGGTCTAGCGACTCACATCCATGCAACACTTTCAATCACTATTCATTCCACTGACAGAGCTATCCCTGCATCAGTTGGCATTCAAGATGAAGCATGTGAAAATGGGATGAGGGGAATCCATACACATGACGAAGCTGGGACCCTCCATATCGAGACACCGAGTCCCATGGAAGCGCCAATTGGTGCCTTTTTCCAGATCTGGGGGGAGAAGTTCGACGAATCTCATATCATGGAAAAAGAAGCCAATGATAATTACGAAGTGCTCATGTTTGTAAACGGCGAAAGAAATATGGAATACGAAAATTACATCATGAATGATGGCGATGTAATTGAGATACAATATCGGTAGAAATCGATACTGTTTCTTACCCCTTTATCACTGCAAATGGCCTCAGCCTGGCCACTGGCCTAGCCAACTTTGCTTTGGAAGTTAGGCCGATGACGTCATCAACGTCCTTGTATGCTTCTGGAGCCTCTTCGGAGAGAACATTTGGAGTCTTGGCACGCACATGCACCCCGCTCTCCTCCAGCCTTCTGAGCAACTGGCCGGAGTCTATCGAATTCCTGGCCGCAGTCCTCGACATCTTCCTTCCCGCACCATGACAGGACGAGGAGAAGGCCGCATTCACACCCTTCTTTGGACCAGCCAGTACCCACGATGCAGTCCCCATGTCTCCTGGTACCAATACTGGTTGCCCAACCCCAGAAAAACGCGCTGCAAGCTCGGGGTGATCGCCACCCAGGGCTCTAGTGGCCCCCTTTCTGTGGACGCAGCATTTGCAAGATTTACCATGAACAACATGATCCTCGATTTTAGCAATATTATGGCTTACGTCGTATACCACGTCCAGGCTCCCATCCCTCCCAAATCTCTCCCGCATAACATCCCTGAGCTTCTGCGTGAGTGCAGATCTATTTGCAAATGCGAAGTTTCCCGCAGCGCTCATCGCATCGAGATATGAAGCACCTTCGCGACTATGGATGGGTGCGGCCGCCAACTGCCTATCTGGAAGAGTAATATCCCACTCACTAGAGTGCCATAATTTCCCATCCTGCCTGTATTTCGACTCGATGTTGGCAACATGTTCCGAACATACTTGGTGGCCGAGGCCACGCGAGCCAGTGTGTATCATCGCCGTTACCAGTCCTTCGCGAAGCCCAAATGCCGATGCTGCCTGCTCGTCAACTACCCTGTCCACCACCTGTAACTCTAGGAAATGATTTCCCGAGCCCAAAGTCCCTAGTGACTTTGTCCCTCTCTTTCGGGCCCTATCGCCAACAGAGCGTTCTTCACTTTCCAGTACGCCATTAGACTCTATAGCGGCTAAATCGTCGAATTCTCCTAGTCCTATATCTACCGCGGCTGAAGCACCCATGGAAAGTATTGAGTCCATTTCACTCGAATTCAGTTTTACTCCACCCTTGCTTGATGCTCCAGAAGGAATGCATTCCGAAAGCTCCGAGGCCAGTGACTTCGGATCCACATCATCGATCGCTAGATCTGTAGAGCATAGCCTGACTCCGCAATTTATGTCGAATCCAACTCCCCCAGGAGAAATCGAACCGCCATTTTCACCAAAGTTGACGTCCGTAGCCACCACGCCCCCAATTGGGAAGCCGTATCCGAAGTGCCAATCAGCCATAGCCCATGCTTCACCCACAATTCCAGGCATAGAAGCAGTGTTTACCAGTTGAGAGGGGGATCTGTCATCAATCCCCTCTCCAATGTGCGACTCATCCGCGACAAGAATGGCGTCAGTCAGCATACGGCCATGTTTACGGATCCTAATCCTCCCCGGGCCATCGCTTTCGATATTCTCCCTCCATGAGGACGTCATGGTACACCCTGAATACCGTCGGCTTTCAACACGACGCACGTCCAAAGACAATCGAATTCAAGTCGACCCCTTCAATGCGGAAACGAGGAGCGGCGCATTGTGACCTTCGGAGATATCGAGATTCCCTTCTGGGAAGAGTCCGAACATGCCTTGCGAATTTGCAGAGTTTCTGGTTTGAGATTCTGGACTAGGGATGCGAGTAGGGAGACCTGCGGGGACACCTCCGAAGACCCATATACATTCATTGGAAGCCCAATAATCGATGGTTTCCAATCAAGGGGAAAAGAACTCAAGGACAAAATGAGGGAGGTCTTTCTTTCGTTCTTTGAGAAAAGGGGCCATTCTAGAATAGACCCATATCCCGTGATCGCTAGGTGGAGGGACGATATCCACCTGACTATTGCCAGTATTGCTGACTTCCAACCGCATGTCACCAGTGGCCAAGTACCCCCTCCGGAGAACCCTCTCACTATCAGTCAACCCTGCATCAGGCTTACTGATGTGGCTGCGGTGGGGCGATCAGGAAGGCACCTTTCAACATTCGAGATGATGGCACATCACGCATTCAATAGGCCCAAAGATGACGATGTGGTTTATTGGATCGATAAGTGCGTGAGGTATTGCGACGAGCTATTGACAAAAACTCTCGGAATCGATCCAATATCGATTACATATGTGGAGAACCCCTGGTCAGGAGGGGGCAATGCTGGTCCTGCATTGGAGGTGATAGTCGGTGGCCTCGAATTAGCTACTCTGGTTTTCATGAATCTCGAGGAAGACGACTCAGGGGACATCGAAATCAAGGGGCAGATGTATAGTGAAATGGACCTTCAGATAATTGATACAGGATATGGCTTGGAGAGATTCTGCTGGGCTGCCGCTGGGACGCCAACGATCTACGAGGCGATATATCCGGAGTCCGTGAATTGGCTGAAGGACTTGTCCGGTTTTGAGAAAATCCTTTCCTCGTCTGGAATAGATGCCAATATGGACTCATTACTCGGCGAATTATCGAGACTAGCCGGGATTCTCAATATCGATGTCGGCACGGATGTGGAGGAGCTGTACGTGAACCTCTCGAAGCGACTTTCCGAGAGCGGAATTCAGGTTTCTGTCGAGGAGTTGAAGAGAGTCACAGAGCCACTATCTTCGATATACGCCATACCCGATCACATGCACGCAATTTGCAACATGCTTGGGGACGGCCTCGTCCCAAGTAATTCGAAGGCGGGCTACCTATCCAGAATGCTGGCTAGGAGAGTTTGCAGGATGAGGGACACCCTCTCAATTAACGCAAGTCTGTCCGAACTCGCAGCCCACCATATGGACAACAACATGGATATCTCCCCATTCCCTCAGAGCAGATCAGGTATCCTCACGATTCTAGAATTGGAGGAATCGAGGTACCACGAGATGCTGAGAAAGGGGGAAGCAGCAGTGAGGACGGCACTGAAGGGAGTTCCAAAAGACTCCTTGGGGATTGATGATCAGACTCTATTCAGACTTTCCGAGGAGAGGGGACTCAATCCTGAGATGGTCGTATCAATAGCCGCGGCCCTTGGCTGGAACAACCTCTCTGTAAGAGTCGGTTTTGCCGCAGATATGGCAGCTAGAAATGCAAAAATGACCAAGGCAGCAGCAAAAGCACGGAAGCAGGCCGAGATTTTCGATCTTGGTGGATTGAATCAAACATCCGCCGATTATTACAATGATACAAGCTCAACTAAATTCTCAGCTGAGGTTCTCAGGTGCATCGAGGTATCAAAGGAGCAGCTCCAAGCGCTATCACTAACTGGGGAGGTCGAAGGCTCCCCGAGTCATGCCATAATCCTAGACAGAACTCTATTCTATCCCGAAGGAGGGGGCCAATTGGGCGATCAGGGTGCAATTTCCCAAGGGCGAGTCCGAGCAAGTGTCCTAGACACAAGGTCGCAGAACGGCATAATAATCCACCTCACCGACACCGAATTGAGTGTCGGCCCGAGCGAGGGAGAAATCGACTGGACTAGGAGGAAGCAGCTTATGGATCACCACACTGCCATTCACATTGTGGGCGGGGCATCTAGGGAGTTGCTAGGCCCTCATGTCTGGCAAGCTGGCTCCAGTAAAGGCGCCCAGTATGCAAGGCTCGACATCACACATTTCTCGAGACTTTCGAGGGAGCAACTAGATGAAATCGAAGATAGGGCCAATGACGTAGTAAACTCCAATCCCCGGATAGAGAAGATAGTCTTAGATAGATCCGATGCAGATTCTAGATTCGGGTTCGAGATATACCAAGGCGGACCTCCCAAGCATCAAGAGATAAGAATCATCAAAATCGATGATTTCGATACCCAGGCATGTGGCGGAACGCATCATGACGAAGCAGGTCAAGTCGGAGAGTTACGCATAATACGGTCCAGTCAGGTACAAGACGGGGTGGAGCGTCTGCAAGTCGTGGCAGGGGAGACGGCGCGCGAGCATGCAAGGTCGCAAGAGCGCCTTCTCAATGAGTCAAGCGAAGTCCTCGGAGTATCTCCCGATGACCTCCCCGGGTCTGTTGCAAGATTTTTCGAGGAGTGGAAGTCTCAGAAGAAAAAGATAGAGTCGTTAGAGGCCGAGATAATCAGGCTGAGGACTAGTGGGGGGGGTGATGAAGCCGTGCTCAAGGACGGTGTTTCCTACGTGGTCATGGAAATAGATCCCGATACAAATCCCATGTCCATGCTGAAGAATTTGACACTTGACCAGACTAATCCGACACTTGCTATTCTTGGGACAAGGGATGGCGGCGGGAAATTGATTGTCGCATGTACGGAGGGGACTATAGCAGCAGAAAGACATGACGCCACAGAAATCCTGCGGGCCATAGCGAGCCATATTGAAGGAGGGGGCGGAGGACGTCCAACCATGGCCCAAGGAGGAGGGTCAAAGCCAGATGGGATACCTGCGGCCCTGGATGCAGCTCGCGAGTTACTTGGATTGTGAGAAAATGGTCGAAAAGATCGATGTATCGGCTCGTGCCGCTGCAATAGAGTACGCAATCCGCGATGTTGTCGTCCCTGCAATGAAGTTAGAGAGCAAGGGTCATGAAATTATCAGGCTCAATGTCGGAGACCCACTCGCATTCGAAGGTCTGCCAACTCCGGTGCATATGATTGAAGCCTACAAGCGGGCTCTCGATTCCCAAGACAACGGCTACGGGCCCTCGTATGGCATACCCCGACTACGCCAAGCAATCGCAGCTGCTGAGACGGCCAAGGGCTGGCCCTGCTCCGAAGAGGACGTTTACGTAACCCATGGCGTCACCGAGGCCCTCCAGATTATTTTCGCCGCCTTCCTCGAGGATGGAACCAAGGTATTGGCCCCCGGTCCACACTATCCCCCATACATGGCCTACCCGCAGATGTATGGGGCCACTACCGTCGAATACCGCCTCGACCAGAACGATGGTTGGAGAATAGACTTCGATGATATCCGTTCCAAAATGGACAATAGCGTCAGACTTTTGGTCCTTATCAATCCCAATAATCCGACTGGAAATGTCGCCACATCATCAGAAATTGACCAATTGATAGAGATAGCGCGCGACTATCCGAAATGCACGATAATTGCCGACGAGATTTACGATGGGCTAGATTTCACAGGGGAACTCTGCTCAGCAGCAGCACGATCCAACGACGTACCAGTAATTGTTCTGAATGGTGTTTCTAAAGTGTACTTCGCCCCTGGGTGGAGGATTGGTTACATGGCGTGGCATGACCCGGATGGAAGGCTCTCATTGGTAAGGGACGGTGTCGAACGTCTGCTACGTAGCCGGCTCTGTGCATCTACCCCTGCTCAGCATGGGTATCTTGCAGGCCTTACTGATGAGCATGGTTGGCTGGAAGGGCATCGTGAACGTATCAAGCAGAGATTGGAATATTGCATAAGTCGCATAGAAGGTATTGATGGACTGGAATGCGAAGTGCCAGGTGGCGCATTCTACCTATTTGTGAAGATCGCCGATGAGGGGATCAAATCCGACAAACAATGGGTACTGGATCTACTCCACCAGCATCATGTGCTTGTGGTGCATGGCTCGGGATTCTCGCCCGAATTCGGAAAGTCCCACTTCCGGATGGTCTGCCTCCCTCCAGAAGATGTCCTATCGGAAGCATTCGACCGAATAGAGTCGTTCCTAGGTGTCTGAAAATGGGGTTTTTCGACTTCCTGAGGCCCAAGTCAAGAACCAATGAAGCTTCTGAAGGCCAAATAATCGATCGATGGCCACTCGAAAACGGAATTTACTCCGATTCCCTGAGGGGAAGAAATGAGATTGCATGGAGAGTGGGGGCAGGGTGGTTCGAAATGTGGTTCCAAGGTCTGGAGACTAGAACCGCCCAGAGTCTCGGGCGTCGTCTGGCTCATGCAGCGCTCGAGCATGAGGAGTACATGATCGGACTCAGAAGGTCGGATTCACCCTCTGGAAGGGACCCTGGATCATGGTCGCAAACTTGCCTACTGTGGGAAACTAGTGGCCTAGGCAGGTTCGGCTTGTTGGATGATGAGGATGAATCAAGATTATTCATTGAAAACCCCTCCTCTGGACCAATCTGCTCTGGTGTAATTACTGCCTCATGGGAGGCCGCTACAGGGAAGAGGCATCGCTTCCTATGGAGTGAGGGCAAGGGAGACGGATTAATTGTCACACTTACGCAAGACGACGCTAAATTCCCATCTCCCAAATCCCCAAATTTGGAGTGGGTAAATCCCTCCGGTATGTCTCCTGCGTATGACTCTGGAGACGAGGATAATTGGCTGGACTTGAGGATAGACTCCCCCGGTCAATGGTCAATCATGGGCGAGAGGAAGATGTTCATCCATCTCGATTTACTACGGCGCTTTGAGGAATACTGTCTACCTTACATCGAAGAGATTCACGACGGCAGAAGTGAGTCCTTTATCTGGGAGGGAATAGAGCCCGTACGCTCATTATGGTGGACTGCTGCTGCTGACTCGGCAAGAGAGAGATTTGTCGCAGAGGGACACCACGTTCTGGTAAGAAACAACTCAGACTGGATTCAAGTAGCACGCAGGCACTTGTCGAGAAATGGCCTCGGAGAAGTTAGTTCAGTAGTCTCAACGAGTGAAAATGGCGGTGTGACATTTAATTTTACTTCGATATTCCATCCTGCTATTTCCAGCGGGATTCTCCTTGGTTGCTGGGAAAGGGCATTTGGGAGAAATGGTAGATTAAATGCAGTCATTCAGGACGCTAAACTAACTATCGAGATACAACCCTCCAGGGAAATTAGCTGATATCTCCCTCGCGCTACTTCGGTCAAACGTTATATCCGTCCCCAATGTCAAAGGGTCGGCCCCCTAAGGGGCCGGGGTGTTCCGATGGCTATGAATCACAACCAGTACGCGGTTGCTGCAATCGTAGCAACGCTTTGCCTCGCAGGAATTTACACCATCATAGGGGCGGGTCTTTCGACCACCGAATCAGGTGGATTCAACCCTGCAGGTTCTGACATTGACATGTCAGGGAACTCAGGGGAGGGTGGACTCGATACTGACGGGGATGGCATCTCAGATAGGATGGAAATGACTCTGTATGGAACAGATTGGAGAACCCCCGATACCGATGATGACGGATTGAGCGATGGCTGGGAGGTCCGAAACGGCCTGGATCCCTTGGACAATGGGCAACCAGCAGAGTCAGAGATACCATTCGACTCTACCGACAATGAAGACGATACTGGGGAACAGAACGAGACATTCCCAAATCCGGATAATGGCCCCTATGGCGATCCCGATAGAGACGGACTAACTAACACTGAGGAAGCTGCTTTGGGGACCAAGCCCATGGATAGTGACTCAGATGACGATGGACTAAACGACAAGTGGGAGTCAATGTACGTTCACGAGATCGATACCCCTGCAGGAGTGCTCAGGCTCCTGGATCCGCTAAATGCAAACAGGGACTGCTACTTCTTGACTCCCGATGGAACAATCAACAGTCAAGGCCCCGAAATGAGGGAGCAGATCAGGAATGAACTAACAAATGCCGAGTACGACATGGTTTCAAATGCGGATGACGAAATTTCTTGTGATGCTGCCCTGGATCTTGAGCAACCGACCCCTGACGGACTCAGAAACTTCGTAGAGGAAAGGTATGACACAAACCCCCTCGAGGAGGACAGCGATGGCGATCTTATTGCTGACAGGCATGAGATTGCATTTGGTTACATAGAGCTAGGCGTTCATTGCGGAGTCCCCGTATTCGGGACTCTGAGCCTACAGGCCCCCTATACAGAATTCATGAGTGAGCCGGGCGACTTGACTTGGTTCGAGCAGGATATGGACAACGACGGAAGGCTGAACGGACCAGGGGACTGGGATACTGACGGCGATGGAATGCCCGATGGTTTCGAGTATTGCTACGGGAGCTTGCTAGATCCGGCCAATGCCACCGATGCTTACGGCGACAATGATGAAGACGGATTGAACAATGTCGAGGAATACGAGGTCGCATACACATGGGGGCCATCCAACTTCACCAGTCCATTGGATCCCGACACCGACAATGACGGGATGCCAGACGGCTGGGAATATCTCAGCGGAATCCACCCGAATGACGGAAGTAACGCCGATGAGGATCCTGACTTCGACGGGTATGACGCCGATGGAGATGGGGCTGTCAGGTATGACGAAATGGTGGGTGTATCAACAGTCCAGTCGATTACCGTTGAAGTGGGTGACTTCGTTCAGGTCAACAGGACGGTCATCTGGGTCAGGACAGTTCAGGACAGCGAGTATGTGAACATCCCAATCAAGACCCAGACAGCTGGTTGGGTTTACCACATTGAAGTCTCAGTAGGTCAAGAAGTCACTAGCAGGCTACAGGATCTAATAATCGTAGTCGAAGAGTCAGAGAGGTTCACAAATCTGGACGAGTACAATGCACGTGATCGAGACGGAGACGGATTAGTCGATGGCCGTTCCACAGATCCACTATCTCCCGACACTGACTCGGACGGACTCATCGATGGAATCGAAGTAATAGGGTGGACAATTAGAATTGTCGACCATGGAGTAAGGGACGTGATAGTCAGGAGCGACCCCGGTGCTTACGATACAGATAGGGA
>DAJH01000075.1 GCA_002498925.1 Euryarchaeota archaeon UBA173
GCTGGCCCGCCTTGGAGCATCGGTGTCTCAGGGTACGCGGAGGAGGGAGATGACCAGAAAGAGACCATGAGTGGGTCATATCCTGATATCGCGGCCGATTGGACCCAAGTACTTCCAAATCACGATGATGTTGATGGGTATCATGAGACATCCGGGACGTCCTTCGCCACTCCAAGGACTGCTGGTTTGTTGTCCACAGTGATACAGACACTGAGGGCCGAATTCGGAGATTCGTCCTCTGGTGCAGACCCGTCTACTAGATCTGGATTCATGGTACAAGGGATCAACATCACCAGCGACACCATCAGGGACGCATTGAATTTGTCCGCCTGGTATCCCTCATATTCCACTTGGGACCCAACGTCTGGCACCATGCCAATTTCTCCAGTCGCACCTTGTACCCAAGTAGGCTGGGGAGTGGTCAATGATAGTAATGTCTTGCCAATGATAGAACATCTGAATGGTACATCGGATATTCCCAACAGGCCTTCTGATGTAGTGATGTGCATGGAAGCAAATCAAGCAATCAGGGAAGCGTACTGGGAGTAATGGCTATTTCATGTCATTCCGCTGTGTTCAATAGACTGAAAGTTTTGGAGATAGTATGAGGAGGGTATCCCTAAGGTGGAAAATTTCCTCATTAAGGGGCTCTAACGATATCTCAAGAATACTGGAAATAGTGGATAGTATCGAGGTCCTTGGCCACTTGGCAGTTAGGGAGGACGGGGTAGTTCAATTGGCAGAAATAGTTCTCCGAGAAGGCATGCAATTGGAAGATCTCTCTAGTCTCGAATGGCTAGAAGTATTGGAAAAACACGAAGAGGATGAGGGGGTTATTGTGGTCAGCCTTCTTTGTACGCACCCCTTCGCGAAAACGGCAATAGAGCTCTCCAATATTCACGTCCAGCCCCCATATGGGATAGACTCCGAGCGAGGAATGGAAATGCGGATGTCTGGTCTTTCTGGATCAATCCGCAGATTCGTATCCCTCATGCGGATGGTGATGCCGCCTGACAAGATTAGTGTACATTCGATTAGAGAGAACGCTACCAACGGATGGACTAGTGACCTTACTGAACGACAACGAGAAGTCATTTCACTAGCGATAAGAATGGGTTACTACGACCCAAACTCAAATGTGAAGCTGAAAGATATAGCTGATGAGATGGATATGGCGAGAAGTACATTGGGAGAACACATCAAAAGAGCCGAGTACGAGATAATGAAAAAGGTGAGAGAGGACCTTTGATTGACCCCTATGGGGTCAAGACCCCAATGCTCAAGGTGCGAGTGGCCTTGGTCAAGGCATCATGGTTCAGCACAGACTGCCTATGCTCCCTCCCTCAGATGAGGTCGATTGGGCTGCCTCAGTCAATGGAAATGCTATTTCCACTAGAGTGGAAAGTAATGCGATATTACTGGATGTTATTCGTGACAGCTTAGGGATTCTTGGAACGAAGAGGGGGTGCGATATGGGTACCTGCGGGTGCTGTTCGATCCTTATTGACGGATCTCCGAGGCTATCTTGCCTGATGCTTGCCCAAGAGGCGGATGGATGTGAAATAACGACAGTAGAGGGGCTTTCTGAGGGACATCATCTGCATCCAATACAGGAGACATTCACTGAATGTGGAGGTAGTCAATGCGGCTTCTGCACCCCGGGATTCCTAGTTGTAATCTCAGCTCTGCTGGAAGAAAATCCAGATCCTACTGACGTTGAGATAAAATCTGCAATCGAAGGAAATCTATGCAGATGCACGGGTTACCAACAAATTGTGGACTCCGTCAAAGAGGCCTCGGGCATTCTTTGCAGAGGGGATACGGTGGAAAACTCCACAGAGCCAAAAAGCGATCCACATCCGGGATTTACGGGGTGATAACTTGAGTGATGATGACTCCGAAGAGATGGTCGGATACAGACAACAGCCGGGGAAATTGCCGTTTTCAAAGCCCGGATCGGGTGGTAAGAGGCAATTCAGCGAACCTCGGGACGAGGACATGATTCCGGAAAGCCAGGGCGGATCCAAGAGTCAGCCATGGGGGTCCCATCGACATGACGGGATTGTCAGTGGAAGGGTTATTGGAAAGCCTACTGCATTGATAGATAGTCGCTGGAAAGTCACTGGACAGGCCCAGTATGGGGATGACATCAGGTTGCCTGGGGAATTGGTTGGTAGAATTGTGAGGAGTCCGCACCACTATGCCAAAGTATTGTCAATTGATGCTAGCAAGGCATTGGAGTTGCCCGGGGTTTTGGCAGTGGCCACTGGACATGATGCGACTAGTGCTTTCGGCGTATTGCCAGTAACAAAAGATGAGCATGCTATGGCACAAGAAAAGGTCAGACATGTAGGTGACTTGGTGGCCTGTGTAGCTGCAGTGGACGAGTCAACCGCAAGAGAGGCGTGTAGACTAATCGAGGTAGAATACGAAGTACTCGATAGTATTCATGATATGAGGGACGGATTGGAGGAGTCTGAATCTCCAATTCATGACAGGGGGAAGTACCACATCGGGGAGTCCAATGTTCAGAAGAGAGTATTCCAGGAGTTTGGAAATGTTGAGGACATGCGGGACTCTACGGCTAGCCATAATTCCAATTGGCTATTTGCGGGGGCCAATCATGGCTTCACAGAGCCTCATGCGGTTGTCGCACAGTGGGACCCCTCAGGGAGGCTTACGTTGTACACCCCACAACAGGTCCCACACTATCTCCACAGGGCCCTAGCAGACGTCTTGGACGTTCCAATGCACCAAATCAACGTTTTCAGGACATTTGTAGGAGGCGGGTTTGGGGGGAAATCTGATCCATTTCCCCATGAAATGTGTGCAGCTATTCTGGCGAGGAAGACTGGGAAGCCGGTTAGAATAAACTTTGACAGAGAGGAAGTCTTCTGGGTCAATCGAGGTAGGCACCCATCTAGAATAGGCATGTCGATACACTCGGATAGCGAAGGTAGGATTTCGGGGATAGAAACGGATGCGCTAATTGATGGTGGGGCGTTTGCTTCCTTCGGGCACGTTACAACATACTACAATGGAGTTTTGCATACCGCTCCCTATGAGATAGGGGGATTCCACTACACCGGCGCGAGAGTATGGACAAACAAACCCGCGAGCGGGGCGATGAGAGGTCATGGAGCGGTCAATTCAAGGTGTGCAGTGGAAGTTGGCTTGGATGATATTTGTGAGCAGCTGGAAGTGGACCCGATAGACTTCAGGTTGGCAAATCTTCTGCCCCCACATAGCTCTACAATCACTGGCTTCAGGGTGACTAGCATAGGAATGAGGGAATGTCTTGAAAGAGTTCGAGAGGCTTCCGGATGGGACGAGAAATTCCGTAAGATGCCTCTGGGAAGGGGAATAGGTGTAGGTTGCGGATTTTTCATTTCAGGTAGCGGACTGCCAATCCACTGGGACCCGAACAAATTCCCTCACGCCACAGTCCACCTCAAGATAGACATGGATGGGGGCGTCACCGTGCACACTGGTGCAGCTGATATTGGTCAGGGATCCGATACCGTAGTAGCGCAATCGGTCGCTGAGGTCCTAGGCCTTCCCCTGGATATGATTAGGGTCAGAAGTAGGGAGAGTGACACGTCGCCTGTGGATCTTGGATCGTACTCTTCCCGTGTAACTTTCATGAACGCCAATGCGGCCATATCTGCTGCTATGGAAATCAGGAGCGAGTTGATCAAGTCGACTTCGGAGATTACCGGATCACCCGAGGAAAAGCTAGTAATTGGTGACAGGCGAATATTCAGGAAGGACGACCCAGCAGTAGGGGTTTCGTACCTTGAGGCATTGCATAAATCGCAGGAAGACAGAGGGGCATTGGTCTCTTCGGGCTCTTACAGGACTCCTCCCATGGGAAGGGCCCACAAGGGCGCGGCCGCCGGACTGGCTCCCGCATACTCATTTTCAGCATATGTTGCCGAAGTCGAGGTAGATGTGGAAACTGGGCAAACTAGAGTCCTGAAGGTGTGGGCTGCACATGATTGTGGGAAAGCCCTGAATCCTTTGTCAGTAGAAGGGCAGATTATTGGTTCTTGCCACATGGGGATGGGGCAGGTCCTTAGTGAAGAAATGAAGTATGGTAGAACTGGTCATCTCTTGAACCCTGATTTACTGGACTACAAGATCCCAACGGTTCATGAAATGCCACAAGTTTTCCCGATTATTGTTGAGTCCAATGACCCCGAGGGGCCGTTTGGGGCCAAGGAGGCAGGAGAGGGGCCTCTTCTTCCAATCCTTCCAGCCGTGGTCAACGCAGTTTACGACGCTACAGGGGTGAGGGCCAGCGAGCTCCCCATTTCACCCGATAGGCTTTACAAAGAAATCGAAAAGAAATGTAAGGGCGATGGGATATCGGATCCTCTTGATTTGGAGCCTCCCAGAATATCACACTCTGAACTTCAGGAAAAATTGGTTGAGAGGGGGAGGTCTCATTCCGAGAGGGACGTGGAAAGGAGAAGAGGGGACGAGCCTTCGCCATATCATAACGGAGCACTATTTGGCCTCGATCCGGAAATTCCAGGGGATGAGCAAGACTCCCGATGGACGGCAGTAGTGACTCCCTCCGAGGATTATCTCGACAATCCTGGACTTGCTGGTAGCGCATGGAAGCATGTCGAACGCAGAAAAAGAGGTGGTCCACAATGAAGATGCCGCCTTTCCATCTACACAGCCCCAAGAGTCTAGATGAGGCCTTTTCGATAGCCTCTGAGTTGAGTAGTTCGAACAGAGAATTCGACTGGGTGGCAGGTGGGACCGACCTCCTTCCCAACTACAAATGGCACCTGAACGCCAAATCAGATGTGATATCACTGGCAGGCGTCACTGAACTAACCCAGCTTACTGGTACTCATATCGGTGCGATGGTGCGACTGTATGATTTGGCTGAGTCAGAAGAAACTCACTCGCTGATCAGATCTGCGGCAGAGTCTGTGGCTAGTACCCTGATTCGTCGCTCTGCCACCGTAGGAGGAAACCTCTGTCTGGATACGAGATGTTTCTGGTTCAACCAGACTGAAGATTGGCGTGAGTCAATCGACTGGTGTCACAAATGCGATTGTGGGACAGATGCTGACTGCAGGGTTATTCCCAATCAGAATACACTCTGCGTGGCGACATACCAGGCTGATTTAGCGCCCTCCCTGATGTGCCTAGGGGCGACTATTCACTTAGCATCCAAGGAGGGAGAGAGGTCAATGCCAATGAATGACTTCTTCCAATTGGATGGTATGACTCGGAATGTCCTCCGAGAAGGCGAGATAGTGACTCACGTGACGTTGCCCGAGGACGTTTCTGAATGGCATGGTGATTACCAAAAATTGAGGCAGCGTGAAAGTTGGGACTTCCCTGAGGCCGGGGTGGCAGTCGTCTGGAAGAAAAGGGGAGGGGATGTTTCTGACCTCAGGGTTGCAACCACTGGACTGGAGTCTGTTCCAGGCTTTCACGGAGAAGAGGCTGAGTTGGCCCTAAAAGAGTGGAATGGGGCTGAAAGTATTGATTTCCTCGCGGAATCGGTAAGAAAGTCCGTGAAACCAGTCCTAAACACTTGGTTCCCACCCTCCTACAGACGTAAGATGGTCAAGGTCTTAACAAGGCGGGCATGTTCTGGTATGCTGGAGGATTCCAAGTGAACAGGCACTACTGGGCTGCCATGGTCTCAATCATCTCCCTACTTGCCATCTCATTACCCGTTCAATCGCAGATTGGCGGATGGGATGTAGGAATCGAGTTCCCTCAGGAAGATGACAGTAATCCATTCCCGGTTAGGGAAGACGGTTCAGTGTCAATAGATTTCTTCGTTTACAATGACGAGTTACTTCCGATCACTGTTGAATTCGCATATGAGATTCCATTTGATGGCGAGGGAGATGGTCCGGAATCCGAGAATATAGCAGCAGGTGGGAACAAGACATTCACCCTCATGGTCACAGGGGTTGATGTCTGGGCCCATCAGGCGGACAGCAAGGAGGAGTTCAAAATCTCAGTCACATTGATTTCAAGGGCTTCAATACCACAACCACTCCCAGAGACTAAGGAGGCAACTGGAGAGCTACAGATACCACGTGTTTACTCATTGGAGGTGGATGTTTCAGACCCTGTGGGGCCGATGAATTCCGGTTCAGAAATGAGCCTCCAAGTAACAGTAAGAAACATCGGAAATGTAGCCGATAGGGTTGGTTCAATCGAAGTTTCCGACAACTGCCCTCTTCTATCTACAGACAATGGCCTGGATATTCTCACCACAAGGGATGTACAATCTGGACAGTCTACAAGTGCCAACATCTTGATCACAGCTTCGCAAAGTCATCCTCAAAGGAACTGTGATGTTGAAGTTGCTATTTCATCCAATGGAGCGGCGAATTCAGGGGGCTCCGAGATTTCTAGAGATGAGGCGAGGATAACTGTGGAACCCCCTCCTGCCGACCAAGAGGACCCCCAAGATCCAGAAGGTCCAGAGGATACAATAGAAATTGTCAGTTCTAACCTACCCTTCATCAGTCCAATATTGACTGTTTTCCTAATACTATTGGCTGCAATAGGTACTGGGAAAATGGATTGATTAGTGGGTTTTTACATTTATTCTCAAAGTGTAAAAAAAACAACACCGGGTGGATATCGGAAGCATTGGCGGAAACTATTTACCCGAACATATAATTGTAGAATAGCACTCCGCACAGCACCGTAGGTGCTGCTTACAGACTTAATTCGGGACTGGTAATTGTGATGGAAGAAGAAGGAGGAGGGCGGGACTTCGCGACCTATGTCATTTGGTCACTCTCGGTTACCGCCATACTTCTGCTCCTTCTGCCGATGATTTTCGTCATCGGGAAATCCACCCAATACTCCGCGTACTCGCAAGACGGGGACTACGAGGGACTGGCCCAGCTTTCCGACATGAGGGATAGCCTGGAGGAGAGGCCTGACGAGTATTTCGTTGCCAACACCATGTCCACACCTATGTTAGTGAATGACTGGAAGTACCCTCACAGGACGATGCTTCTAATCATCGCTCCCGAGAAACCGATAGATGAGACTGAGGCGGACTCAATCTATGATTTCGTTACGGAACGTGGTGGAAAGGTTATCGTGGCCGCCGATGATACGAATGCAAACAGGCTTGCAAACAGATTCGGAGTGACTTACTTCGACGCACCTCTGCTCGACGAGAATCAGTACTACGTCACTGAGCCAAATAATGATGGCTTGAAGGAGTACTCATGGAGCAATGTATGGAGTGTCGGCACCTTAGAGGAAGAAGCTGCCGATGCCGGTAACGATGGGTGCTCGACCTTCGAAATATCGCAGTACAATGACGGGTGCTCTCTACCTGTACTGTTCAGGAATCCCACCGGCCTGAAATTTGAGCAGACTGAGATGGACAGGGATGATCCCGATCATAGAGTGGTGACCAGGATTGCCAAGGCGTCCCCTTCCGCGTTCATCGACCTAGCAGGAAATGGTGACTCCAGTGACTATCGTAACCCTGCACCTGGTGACCTATCTCTGATGATCAGGGTGGACTACGCCGGGGTTTCTGTGTATGACAAAGTCAGAAGCGGGCAGGGCAGCCTAGTAGGCGGAGATACGGGCGAGCTTGATGTGACAGGCAGCATAGTTTTCGTCTCAGACCCAGAAGCGTTCTCCAATCTTCTGTGGGACGACCAAGTAGGAGAAGAATACGGAATTCCCAGGATATGCGAAGTCGAAGGAGCGTACCAAAGCTGCTGGAATGATGAGTTTGAGAACACGGAGGGCTCTCAATGGAACGGCAATGAGGACTACTTCAAACTCCTGATACACTCGATGATGGAGTTTGACAATCAGAAGCTGTCCGGAGAAATCAAGGATGATTTCTCTAACTTCCAAATTGTTTTCGACGAAAGCAGGCACGTTACAGGAATGGTATCGGCCCCATTTGTTGAGGCCATGGGAACAGTGGTGTTACTGACTTCGAATACATTCCTGAAGTGGCTAGTGGTGCTGAACGTTGGACTTTTACTGCTGGTTGCGATGATGATCGTTCCTGAGAAGGAGAATTGGAGACACGTGTTCGATCTGACGAGATTCGCCGAGAGGCCGAACAAGTTGGACCCCACATCGTATAGGCAGAGAGTCCAACAGGCCCTCTTCACCAAGATAAGAGTTCACCATGACCTGACTAGAGACGAGATGGCACTGATGGAACCCTCTAAGATTCAGGGCATGATAGGCAATCCAAGGCTAGTAGAACTAGCATATTCTAAGGAAAAGAAATACTCCCCCCAAGAGCTCAGGGAGCTCATGAAAGCCATTAGGCGGTGGGGGAGAGCAAATTAAGACAAGCAAAATTGAGAAAAGCAATGTTAAACTGGAGAGAATAGTATGAACGCACCGCCACCAGCAGATAAAGCACCACCAGCAGACGCCGTGAGCAAGGGCTACCAAGAGAAGGCAGCCAAGGCCCGCGGTTCCAAGAAGGTAAACGAGAAGCTAGAAGCTGTGGGGAGAATCGGTGAGGCCATCAGCGCAGAAGTGCAGAAGGTCATCATTGGTAAGTCCCACGTAATCGACAATGTCCTCGTGAATATCCTCTCAAATGGTAACCTCCTATTCGAGGATTATCCCGGACTTGCCAAGACCCTGATGACAAACACATTCGCAGATGCATTGGGGTGCGATTTCAAGAGGGTACAATTCACGCCTGACCTGCTACCTGCAGACATTACAGGAACGAACATCTACGATGCGAAGAAGGGAGAGTTCACTTTCAAGCCAGGGCCGATTTTCTGCAACCTACTTCTTTCGGATGAGATTAACAGAGCCCCTCCCAAGACTCAAGCTGCACTTCTTGAGGCGATGCAGGAGAAGCAAGTTACCATCGGTGTTGTAACTCACAAGCTCCCTGCCCCGTTCCTAACGATGGCAACACAGAATCCGGTCGAGCAGGAAGGTACCTACCCGCTCCCAGAGGCACAACTTGACAGGTTCATGTTCAAGATGAGCGTAGGATACCCAAATCGAGCGGACGAGGATGAGATCCTAGCTAGACGTGTTGCTAGGAAGAAGGATGAAGTTGAGGTCGAGACGATTACCGATCCCGCACGTGTTGTTGCAATGCAGCAGGCGTGTGAGGAGGTCTACGTAGACCCGGCAGTTAGGATGTACATGGTCGAGATAGTGACTAGGACAAGGGAGGATCCACGCGTACTTGTAGGATCATCTCCTCGTGGATCTCAGGCACTACTGAAGACTAGCAGAGCCGCAGCTGCCATGAGTGGTCGTGACTTCATCACACCCGATGACGTGAAGGCAGTTGCGACCCTAGCGGTGTCACACAGACTAATCCTGAAGCCAGAGCACCAGATCAAGGGCCTAGAGAACGAGGAGGTCATCTCTGACATCCTCAGGCAGGTCCCAGTACCAACCGTCTGAGTTGGTTTCTCGGATAGATTGTAGAGGTGTCAAGATGGCGTGGAGCAGGAAGTCAGCGATGTTCGCATCGCTTGCTATCGCGCTCTACCTCCTTGGACTGGTCCTCAGGAACCAGCAGCTAGTTACCGTGGCGGTGGTGCTGCTTTCGTTCCTAACTTGGGCCGCTTTCATGTCCAATCATGCAGATGTTTCGTCATCTGGCAGGAGGGTGGAAGATGCCGACTCCGACGAAGGCATCCAACTGAACAGCATTGTGGCGCTCAGGAAGATATCCTCTGCTAGGATTTTCGAAGATGGAGAAATCGAGGTTACGCTCAGACTTCAGAACCGTTCCAACCTCTCGAAGATTATCGAGGTAAGGGACAGGGTCCCTGAGGTCATGCGAATAAAGAAGGGGGCGAATTATGTCCTCATGGAGCTTGGACCGCAGAGGGAGACTACTATTTCTTACACCATAGAGACTCCCCTCAGGGGATTCTATACCATCGGCCCAGTGTGCGTTCGTGTTCAGGATGCCTTCGGACTCTTCCACAACGAAAGGGAGATCAATCTTTACGACGACTTCCTGGTATTCCCCAAGATGGAGGACATCAAGGATGCTCTGATTAAGAGCAGGGTGCCCAAGATTTTCACGGGAGCAGTGAATATCAGAAATCCAGGCGAGGGGTCAAACTTCTACAACCTCCGTGAATATATCCCCGGAGACCCGATGAAGAAGGTCAACTGGGCGGCTACAGCTAGGAGCGGTGGCAAAATGATGGTCAATGAATATGAGCGTGATGCCGTAAGTGACATCATTCTGATTATCGATAGTAGGGGCGTTAGCGAGACTGGGCCAGTCAGCAGGAACTCCTTGGTGTACAGCACCAGGGCCGCGGCCAGCCTATCCCAATACTTCCTGTCCAGAAGGGACTCAGTTGGACTAGTGGTATACAGCGATGAGATCGTTTCCGTCGACAGGGACACTGGGAAGAAGCAGCTCTATGTTCTACTAACTAAGCTAGCAGGAGCTATGGCAAAGGGCAACACACCCCTCAAAGTTGTAACAAATAGGATAATGCCCCACATCAACAGGGGAAGCCCCATCATCATCCTTAGCCCATTGGAGGACGATCCGACCATTGTGGACGCCGTTCGTGACCTAAGGGCGAGGAACTTCGATGTGACCGTTCTTTCACCGAGCAGCCTGGAGTTCGAATTCGACGCCAGGAGGCTTGACAGGACTGGGTATGAGGTTCTGAAGACTGAGCGAGACATTCTGATGAGCGAATTAAGGGGGCTGGGTGCATTCGTCATGGACTGGGAGCCTGACATGATGCTGAATACCGCCCTAGCTGGGGCGAGGGGTTTCTGAGGTGTCTAAGATGGCTGATGATGTGGATGTCGAAGGTGCGAGCGATACGGCCCACCTGTACGAAGGCAAGAAAGTCAGGTCTTCCGCCCCCAGCAGGAGGAAGGCAGCAGGCCGAATCAAATCGAGTACCGAGATTCCAAAGGATGCGATTCCGGAAATTCACGTACCCAGCTTCATTGAGTCTTTCTTCGGCGGTCCGGTGGTTTCCAAAGACAAGTTCCTACCTCCTGATAGAATGGTCTCTTCACTGCAGGCCGGTTCGGCTGCGTCCCTGATAGTCTTGAGTTTCCTCACCTTCATGATAACGCCAGTATCGGGAACTGCTTGGTTCGCTGCTTCTAACGCACTGGGGCTAGGGGTCGCTGCCGGTCTTTTCCATCTAATGCTCATAGCAATTGGACTGATCGGGGGCGTTTACGGTACTTTCCAGAGGGACCGTAGGGCGATGCTGATTTCCTACGTCGCACTGATACTGGTGACAATCAGATTCGCTGGGAGCACTGTCGAGTTCAGACTGGACGTGGTTCCCGAGAGTGAGATTATCCAGAAGTTCATCCTAATCCTATACGCAGTTTTCCTCGTCATGTACATTGAACTATCGAGTGGCGTAATCAGATTCTCCATGCTGGATACGTCAATTAGGATGAACGAGGTCTACGTCATGGGGGTTAACAAGATTACCAGGAAGTACCACATGTCCCTAGCCATAGCCCCTGCGATAGCAGGCGCCGTCGCCCTAATGACGCTCCTGATCAACCTAATAATTCCAGCAATAGTGGGCATTTTCGATGATGTCTCTGCCTTGCGATTGAAAGAAAGCGTCGAGTTGACGAGTGTGTATGGCGTCGCTCTTGGGACGGTGATTGTCTTCGTTGTCATTGCCGCGATGTTCGCAGTTAACCTACCTCTGAGGGTGCAGCAGATGAGGGAAAGAAACGCCTAGTCTTCTTTGGAGCCGAGAAATCCGCCCATCAGGCCCAGGTCGGCCATCACAAGAATAGCAGCTGCTTCCACGACTGGTACTGCCCTAGGGCCTAGCACTGGATCGTGCCTCCCTCCAATCTCCAGTGGCATTAGCTCGTCACTGGGCAAATGTAGAGTGAGTTGCTCGCGAGGGAAGCTGCTAGGGGGCTTGAAGTGAACCTTGACCCTTATTGGGGCCCCTGTTGACCTCCCCCCGAGTGATCCATCGGCCTCTCCAGAAGACGCCCCCTCGAGGACTGGTGATCCATCCTCCGAATGCCAAGAGTCATTGTGTTCTGAGCCCCTCATTCTAGATGACTCGACTCCATGTGAGAATTCTACTGCCCTAGCGCCGGGGATTGCCATCATCGCACGGGCCAGTGATGGCTCGACACCATCAAACCATGGCTCACCCACTCCGATGGGAATCCCTTCAATCAGCAATTCAACCACTGAGCCGACGCTGTCCCTATCCATTCTTACGGACTCGATGAAATCTGAGATATTGCCTACTGCATCTGGATCCCTGCAATTCAACCTGGCCATGTCAGAGTCAGATTTTAGCTCTGAGTCTCTGTCAAGCTGGAATAGCGGGCGGGATTTGACTTCTCCGACGCTGTGGAGGTGTGCCTTGCAGGACCATCCTGCTTGATCCAAGAGAGTCTTTGCCTGACTTCCGGCAGCAACCATTCCGAACGTAAGGCGAGCGGATTGGGAGCCCCCTCCTCTGAGATCGCTGGAGCCTTCTGACCTTACCATCTCAACCATATCAGCATGTCCGGGCCGAGGATGGTCTGGTAGGAATGAATAGTCTGACGAACGGACATCAGAGTTCATAGTCAACATGAGAATTGGCCATCCTGTAGCCTTTCCATCATAGATTCCAGAGAGGATCTGGCATTCGTCCAGCTCTTTCCTAGAAGACAACCCCTTCCTACCAGGCTTCCTCCTGTCGATTTCCCTCGACAGGGACTCTGGATCCATGGGGGTCCCCGGAGGCATTCCCTCTACCAGTGCCCCGACGCATGTTCCATGACTCTCCCCGAATAGGGTGATTCTGAGCTTGTCCCCCAGTGCCATGCCCATTACCTGACCTCCCTCTCTGCCACTTCTGAACTAACGAAACTGGTTTCCATGACCTCTAGGCCACTTTGCTCCACACTATTCTTGACATTCTGCACATCTGTCGGATAGCAAACTATTGCTATTGCTGGGCCAGAACCACTCAGACCAGCTGCTAAGGCTCCTGAAGCGATTGCCATGTTACAAGTTCTCAGCGCCTCAAAATCATCAGTCGATGAAGCGACTGCCATTCCGTTTGATGAAAGTGCGTCAAGGACTGAACCGTTGGTCAGGGAAGCAAGGGCCCTCTCGAAGAGGTACTGGTTTTCGGAAAAGGACTCGGCATTCACGGCTGTCTCCCTCGGGCCCCTTGGAACTACTAGCACGGTCACATCTTCATCGAATTCGCCCTCAAACAGAATCGCCTCCGATGCTGGGAGTCTTGGATCTACCAGCTTCCACCCTGAATCTACTGCAGCCCATGCATCGTCCATACTCCCAGTCACCGTGCAGCCAGAATTTATCTGGGACTCGACAGCCATGTCGACTATCTCCGAGTCTGATAGGCCTACCCAGGAGGACTGATTCAGCGCCCTTAACGCGGCACAGGCTAGGGCTGCGCTTGACTTCAGCCCCTGGCCTACTGGGACATCGCTAATCACCTCCCACCCCACAATGTTTGGGCTTGGCAATTCCTTCTTCCTCCAAAGGTGAAGAACTTCATCCAAGAGGCCGTGATGGTCGTTATGCAAATCAATATGTTCGTCGTGGATATTTACAGTGGTTGTCAGACCGATGGGTATTGAGCACCCCCTTCCAAGTCCCAGTGCGTGTAATATGGAAATTCCCCCGTTAGCGGTTCCCGAACCCAGGATTGTCATCTCTCCTCGACCTCCCCCTGTACGGGTTTCCCAATATGGCGCATGTTGCTCTCGTTGAGGACGACAACTTCGTGCCCGGGATTAATCTCAGTAACCGAGATAGCGGCGCCCGAATCAGAGACTAATCGGACTGTCTCTGCTTGCTGGACCATGATCTGTCCATCTCCTTTTCGTGATTTGAGAGAGATTTTCAGAAATGGTCTCCTCTCTATTTTGAGCCTCCCTATTGTGGCTATTCTGGAAGGCCCTTCATGGGAATGTACTGAGACTTTGTCTCCCGAATTTAATTCGCTCAAGTACTTGGTTGAACCGTCCCCCATTAGCACATAGGAGTGAACTGCGCCGGCATTCACCCTGAAAGGCCTGGAGGGGACGTACTGGGATGGGACAGTCTCACCATGGACGAGGCAAAGGCATGCAGAAGATGAGCCAATCGCCAAACCCTCTCCCTCCGATAGCCTCTCTATGAGGTCCACACATACCCTTTCGCCCACACCACCAGGAGAGACTGAATCTACCGTGGCTATCGATAGTTCCGGAGGTGCTGCCCTTCCCCGAGTGGTGTCTTTCTCGGAGGAGATTGTTCTAGCTGAGGCCCAAAGTGCGGCTGCTTGTTCCTCGGGCGGTAGAACTACTGCATCGACTCCATGTTCGAGGGCGAATGCAGCGCCCTGCATGTCGACTTCTTCTGAGATTGCGAACGCTATCCTGCTCCCACTGCCTGAGGAGGCTGCTACCAAGTTCTCCAGCGGGATCATCTTCCAGTCTGAACATCTTACCAAAATCCAAGGAATCATTCCCACTAGGGAGATTGCCTCTTCCTGACCTCTGTAGTCGTCAAGATTCACCACTGCTACTTCCGGGTCATCCCCCTCCCATATCCGATACCCGAAATCAGGAGCGGCCGAAAACTCATACAGATCTGCATCGACCCAGATTTCCATTCAATCACCTCAGCAGAAGAGATGCCTCTGAAGCCGTTTTACCTTCATGGACCACCGCTCTGAGGGCCCTCACACGAGACTCGGGGTCTTCCGAACCGAATACTTGCCTTCCCATACAAACTCCTGCGCACCCCACTGACATGGCATCCTCCACAGTGGACAGGATACTTGCGAAGTCATCGCCCATAGGCCCACCTGCGATGAGAACGGGAATGGGCGTAGACTCTGTGACTCTGGAAAATGATTCTGCGGAGCCGGTCCACGGAACCTTGGCAACATGACACCCCAACTCCCATGCCAAGCGGACAGCATGCGCCACGCCTCCCGTAGGATCTTCGTCGTCTATGGCCAGATTTGGCCCACGTGGATAGACCATCCCAAGGACCGGCATCTCCTCTTCGAGTGCCTGGCTGGTGATCTGTCCAAGCCTCTCTATCATGTGATTCTCGAAATCATCGCCGAGATTTACTTGAGCAGAGACGCCAGTCGCTCCACGCTTCTTCGACTCAGAAGCCGTAGCAACACTGACCTTGTCCTGGGACCTATCCCCTCCGTGCACGGTGGAAACTGAAACATGGCAGACGTATCCACCCCACCCGTTCCTAGCTGAGTTGTGGCTGAGAAGTCCCTTCTGCATTACTATCGCATCCGCGCCTCCGGAAATTACTGCGTCTACTGCTGAATCTGTGTCCTCTAGGCCCCTCACTGGGAAGCTGGATGCGCCATGGTCCATCGGAATCCAGACGCCCTTGCCCCCTGGGAGGATCCTATCTAGACGGTCTGACAGTGCATCAGCCATGCATCCACGCCAGCACACCCCCACTTGAATGGTGGCTTGGCGCCATAAGTGGTGGAAATCACTCCCTACGGGAGTGTTCAAAGATCGAAGTCGACGATGACTGGTGCGTGGTCAGAGACCACTAGGCCGCCTTCTCTCATCACTTCTGCCGACTTCATCAGAGACCTGGCTGCATCATTAGCGAGGACGTAGTCAATCCTCCATCCCCTGTCTCTCTCCCTAGCTCTTCTGAAGTTGGACCACCAAGTGTAGGGGCCCTTCTGAGGTCCGATGTGTATCCTCAACAGATCATGCCAGCCCCTCTCCAGGAGTCTCGTGAACCATTCCCTCTCGTGCATCAAGAATCCTGAGGTCCTCTTGTTTCCCTCGGGGTTCCAAATGTCATCCTCCGTGTGGGCGATGTTCAGATCACCGCAGAGGAGTGCTGGTTCATCGGAGCCGACGAACATCTCGGCCCACTCCATCAGGTCTTCGATCCATTGGTCCTTGTATGCCTGCCTGTCGTCTCTGGAAGAGCCATTTGGGAGGTATATGTTGACGCAGTGCATCCCCTTGTGCTTGGTATGCAGAACCCTGCCCTCGGGATCCCTGACCTCGTCCAGATCAGTATCTATGCCTCTCCCAATCTCCTCCATTCCCACTCTTGAGCAAGACATCACGCCCGAGTATCCCTTCCTCTGGGCGGGGTGCCAGATTACGTCGTACCCCTCTGGCTCGGACCAGTCCTTGGGCATCTGCTCGGGCAGCGCCCTAACTTCTTGGAAGAGCATGACGTCAGCGTCTATTCTGTCAACGAAGTCGTATAGGCCCTTCCTGTGGGCTGCCCTGATGCCATTAAGGTTCCAAGTAACGACGCGCATGTCAAGTCCTACTGAGATAGGTCCTTTACCTTCTCCACTAGATTCATCCTACTAACCCTCCAAGATCCGTAGGGCGTGCAGAGGACGGAGATTGCAATCACAACTCCGACTAGTTCGAATATCGCTGAGGCCTGAGGCTGAAGCGTGAAGTAAAACGACCAGTTGACCAATGATGCGATGAATGACTGTGCCATTAGTACGGTGAAGATCACTGCAAGGATTCCGCCGATCAGCCCTATTGCTAGATTCTCGCCCAGCATCATCATCCTAATCTTAGAGATGGGAGCTCCCAAGACCCTCAGCGTGGCCAGCTCAGTATCCCTCTCGGAGAGATTCATCAGAAGCGTGTTGAACAGTACGGCGATAGCAATGATGATGCCTAGTGCCATGATTGCGTTGTATACGCCCTTCTGGAGCTCCAGAAGGGCGTCAAAGGAGTCTATGAGGTCCTGCTTCTCGGTGATTCCCACCGACAGGTCTGCCAACTGGCCGTCTATTTCGACCTGCTCGGGAAGTGAGAGGAGGACCGAGGTCGCTTCGATGCCGATTATCTCGGAGAGGTCGTTGCGGTGGAAGTATACCGTTCTGGACATTTCCATGACGGTGCCTGAAATTTCAACATCTGAGGACTTGGTACCGAAGACAAGGGTTTGCGTCTCCCCGACCTCCCAGCCCAGGAAGCCCATTGTCCCCTCGTCTACCAGGACTTGTGGAATATCCCTGCCATTCTCAGGTATCGACCCTTCTAGAATTTCCAACGTTATCATCGACTCCCCTGAGGTGGAGAATTCATCCAAACCGTATGCTGAGAATATCCTTCCGTCACCCTCGGCACTCCCCGGGAAAACGAGGAGCTGTTCGTAGTCTGCTCCCATCTCACTGGCCCATTCAATGACTGGCCCCTCCCCTCCGGGTAGGACGTTTACTTGGGCGTCCCAATTGATGCTGTCATTCCCGAAAATGTCATCCATGGAGTCCATCATCATGGTCATGGTTCCGAAGATTAGCATCGAGAGTCCGACCGCTAGGAAAGTCAGCAGGAGGCGAACTGGCTTCCTGATGCTTGACCTGACTGTTAGGCCCATTGTCGCGGGGAGCCTAGATGTTACGTCCTGGACCCATCTCGATGACAGCCTGATTTCGTTGTCCCCTCTCAGAACCTCCAATGGCTGCGTTCTAGAGGCCTGCAAGGCCGGTCTGATGCCGGAGACCATGACAACGAGCATTGTGATCGCGAAAATTTCGAAAATGAGCGAGGTCTCCGTGTAGAATCCTATGGCAGGAATTCCGATTACGGACTCGTAAAGTGAAACCATGGCTGGTCCACCATGGAAGACACCGAGGAGTACTCCCAAAGTGGAGCCGATTAATCCCATGACGAGGGGTGCCGCCATGAAACCGGGAATTATTGCCGACCTAGGTATCCCCAGAGTCCTAAGAATGGCTATTTCCCTAGATTGGGACTGTATGAGCCTCTGCAGGCTGAGGAAGATAGTGATCCCCGCAACCATGGCCAGCATCCCGGTGATGTACGGGAACGTATCGGCGGCCCCCTTGGCGTCTTGACGCAGGATTTCGACTGAATAAACACCGGATCGGTCGTAGGCAATTGCCGAGGACTCCGATGTCGACTCCAATACTGAATTTACTGATTCAATCATGACGTTGAGGGCCTCGCCCTCATTCAGATCTGTTTCCTGAAGGTCGTACCCAGGAGTTCCTTCGACGTCTATCAATAGGAGATTGGCACTGCCCTGGGATAGATTGGCGAGTCTAGACAATCCCGAGTCAGACAGATATCCGGAGGCTAATGTTCCTGACTCTGCAGGTACAATAGACCCATCTACAGCGAAGTAAAAGAGGGACGAGTAGTACCCTATTCCCACCACTCGGTAGTCCAGTCTGCCCTGACCGGCGCCAATGGTTACGTTGTCACCGACGCCTATCCCCAACCCTTCGGCCGCATGCCCATCTATGACTATCTCATCATCCTGGATGGCGAGTCTGCCCGGGCAGCAGTCGTCCTCCGGCATCCAAACCCTGTCAACCACTCCCTCGTCTATGCCATACCATATTGCAGGGATGATGGATTCTGATTCTCCATCGGATTCGAACATTAGTCCACTAACTCTGACCCTGGGCTCACAATAGATCATTGGGGCTGATCCAGATGGCCATTCTTCGGAAATCTCCTGACAGAGAGATTCAGCTTCTTCTCCCTCCCAGAAGCCGACTGTGTTCTCAGCCCAAATATCTGGGAGGTTCACTCCGTCTTCGTCATCCTCGTAAATCTCCTCGTACATCGATTGGGTGGAGTTGGCATAAGTGCCGAAAGAAATTCCAGCATAGACTCCGACTGTCACCATAAGGACAACTGCCGTCAGCCTGAGCTTCGTCTTCCAGAGGCTCCTAGCGAGTCTCTTAGTTAGTAGCGCAGACAAAAAACCACCTTAGCCGACAATCTCATCTGAAAGGATGATTCCACTGTCCAATCGTACTACCCTGGTGGCGTATTCGACCAGTGACTCGTCATGAGTTACGAAGACGCATGTGATCCCCTCTGCCTCGCATGCCTTGACTAGGACCTCCATGACGGTGTTAGAGGTCTCTGTATCTAGGTTCCCGGTGAGCTCATCGCCCAGAAGCAGCCGGGGCCTCTTCGCGAGGCTCCTGGCTATGGCGACCCTCTGCTGCTGGCCCCCGCTAATCTCAGCGGGGAATCGGTCCACCTCATCCTCTAATCCAACTAGCTTGAGCAGGTGGCGTGCCCTCTGCTCATCCCTTCCGTCGGCAAGCTCCTGGATGAGGAGGATGTTCTCGAGGACCGTTAGGTCCTGAAGCAGGTTGAAGAATTGGAAGACGTATCCGATGTTATCCCTCCTGAAAGATGTCATCAGCTCGTTCGCCTCAGCCTCGGGCCTAGAGTGGGTGAAGTACTCCACTGGGGCCAGGAAGATGCCGAGCGCCCAATCAACGAGTCTCATTGACCAATGAAGTTTCATTCCTGTTCTGAACCTCTTCTTCTGCTCTGGTGCCATCGGGACGTCCTTCCCATCGAAAATGTAAGTCCCGGACGTTGGCGTGTCCAATGCGGATAGGCAGTTCAGAAGGGTGGTCTTGCCCGATCCAGAGGGGCCAAGCAGTATCACCCTCTCGCCCTCCGACATCTCGAAGTCTATGCCGTCGAGAGCCTTGACGGCCCCCGATGGCATCTGGTAGTGCCTCTCCAAATCTCTGATGCTCACTAATGGAACTCCCATGCTAACGCTATTCCGCATGGGAGATGGGGGTAAGGACGTATCGACTGCCCACTACGTGGGCAGGGAGTCGTTCTCAGTCCCTTCTTGATGCGAAGGCCGCCCCTAGGAGCGTCATCACTGCCAGCATGGCCCCGAAGCCAGGCAGGGCCGGTGGGTTTGCCACTGAATCAGATGAGTACTCGGATGCCCAAGTGTCGTACATCTCTAGCCTAGTTTGGCCATCCCATCCTTCGAGAGTCAGCATATCGCCTGGTGACACTAATCCGTCACCATCAAGATCATCGTAAGTGTGAGTTACCCCGTTAGCTTCGCCTCCAGACAGTGGGATGCTGAATTCAACGGTGCATTCATCGAGATCGGGCTCAACCATCTCGTCCGTTTCTTCGTCGTACTCCTCATCACAGTCGCTTAGGAAGTGAGTCTCGAAGTCGGAGATAGGTGCGTTCAGAGTCTGGTTCTTGGCAATATATCCAATGAGTACCGCAGGCATTTCGTGCTGATCGCCGTGGTCGTCATGATCGTCTCCATCATCGTGGTCATCATGATGGTCGTGGTGTCTATCGGATTCAGCGTGTGTCGACTCATCGTCACCACTATGCTCATGGTGATAGTCTCCATCTCCATGGTGATGGTGCTCATCTGACTCGTCATGGTGGTCATCTGACTCGTCATCGCCGTCATCCTCAACACAGGTAGTAAATTCATCGAGACTTAGCATGTCGTCCCCATCGGTATCACACCAGGAAAACCAGTTGGACAATCCCTCCTCATCGATCTCATCATCCGAATCTTCTCCTCCCTCGTTGCTGAAATCGATGAGGTCCTGGAGGCTCACATAGCCGTCGTCGTCCGTGTCCATATGGCTGAACATCTGCTCAGGATTCTCATCACCACCATCGGGTAGCATGTCTACGATGCCATCGATGAAGCACTGCATCTCGTCGATGTCGATCAAGTCGCTTCCATCGTAGTCACAATCATCGAACATGATTGAGACCTCGTCGTAGTCTAGCTCGGGGTTTTCTTCATTGGAATCCCAGGAGTCCTGGAACTCTTGGAGACTCATGAGTCCATCGCCATTCGCGTCTGTGGACCCCATGGCCTCCTCTGGAGTGGGGGGGCCATCGTCGTCTTCATCGTCTGAACCTGACCACTCGTCTCCGTCCGCAGAGTGCTCGAATTCCTCGCTC
>DAJH01000027.1 GCA_002498925.1 Euryarchaeota archaeon UBA173
TGAAGATTATGATGATTGGATTCAAGGGGTACCCATTCTTCCACGTGCCTGATGGGCGAGGAGTGCTGCGGGCACGATCATGCGTCGGATGACCATGCGCATGCGAGGAAAGGGGAGCTGGAACCCCCTGTTCTGGAGGCGGAGCTGTTTCTGATAGACGACTCTCCCGACGAGGCCCCAGATGATTCGAAGACATGGAAGATAGGGTCTCCCCGCATATTGATACCAGCAGCATTCGCGATAGGGGTGGTGGCCCTCTTCATGGTGGTAATAGTCCAGTCAGTCATTTTCGATCAGATCAAGGACGAGATAAAGAAGGATCTCGGAATCTATGAGAGAGTTCCCGTGTGGGAGCGCTCTGAATGGCCCTACGTCACATCGCAGAACAACTCGTTCGTCATGGAAGTAGGACCTTACTCAGTACTCGAGACCGACAATGAGTGGAACTCAACACATCATTTCGTTGAATTCACACTACCGATGGCTGAGGGGGGGGCGGCCCCTGACGGGAAGGTTAGCCTAGGGCTCTGGCTCCCTGATGTACCAGAGGGCGTCAAGGTCCCGGTGATAGCAGAGTTCGGGCCCTATTTTGACGAGCCATCGGTCGAGACTGGCCCAGTTGAACAGTCTGGAACTTGGCTTGGTAGCATGATCATCGATCAGATACTGCCCCATGGATTCGCTTTCGCACAGGTCTCGGTAATGGGTACCGGGCGCTCCAATCATTGCATGGATCTTATGGGCAATGCAGAGCAGCTCGGCGTCGATGCCGCCGTTACTTGGCTGGGGACACAGGACTGGTCGAACGGACGCGTAGCCATGATCGGCAAGTCGTATGATGGCTCAACTCCGTGGCAGGCAGCCATGTTCGGAAACGAGCACCTTTCCACCATAGTGCCGATATCCGGCCTCATCGGAGTCATGGAGCTAATGTGGAAGAATGGCTCATCGGAGGCCCGAGCGCCAATAATGCACAATGGCGTATACGGGTCGTACGGCATCGACGGCGATACTGAGGATGTCGGCAACCTGTGTCCCGACTACATCATCGGACCCGGCACAGGAGTGGCTGCTTGGATGTGGGGAGGGGAAGCTGCAGGCAACTATTGGGGAGAGAGATACTTCCTCGATCGCGTACTTGAGAATTACGAGGGCTCGGTGTACCTAATCCAGGGGATGCATGACTGGAACGTAGACCCTCACATGGCGATTCCAGTGATTAACCAACTAAAGGACGCCGGCATAGAGGCAAAGGGGCTTTTCGGACAGTGGGATCACGATTATCCGGACCGCCCAACTTACCACTTCGACAGATCAGGGGAGGGGCGTGGTCGTGAGGCGTTCCCTCAAATGACACGATTCGATTGGATGCAGGACCTTCTGGAGTGGTTCGATTACTATTTGCTGGACGAAGGTGATGAGCCAGGACTCTGGGTTGAGATTCAGACCAATCAAGGACAGTGGCGCATAGAGGATCGATATCCTCCAGAGGGAATGAATACACTAGCCCTTGATTTGGGGGGGGCCATGTCGAACATCGGTGGCACGACGAACATCCTTCCGACTGGCTCAACAGGTCCTGTGTACGAGACTGCACCTTTGGAAGAGGGCATATGGATTGCAGGCCTTCCTAGGCTCCACATAGATGTGAATACCGCAACTGTGGGCGGGCAGATTTACGCACTACTCGAGGATTGTGACGAGGCGGGATCATGCATCCACATAGGACACGCGATAATGGATCTGAGATATCATGAGGGTGGCACTGAGGAGCAGACCTGGCTACCTTTGCTACAGACGATCAATGCGAAGATGGAGTTCTTTGCAATGGACGTTCAGATTGAAGCCGGCCATACGATTCGACTGAGCCTCTCCAGCACTGGTGAGGACTACTTGCCCGCTTCCACGAGCTCAGTGGTCACAGTACAAGAGGGCCAGACGTCAAACCTACTGTTGGACTTGATAGACCCAAGTGAAAAGTTGCTATTCGACCCACCATATTGCATGAGTCCAATATGCATTGAACAGGGCTAAGTTACTTGATGCCGCCCTTCTCGTAGCGCTGTGTCCACTTCAGCCTTCGAGGGTTCCTCTTGAGCTTGAGCGCGTTCTTCCTGGCCTTGCTGTCTCTGAACCACATGACTGACCCATCCCTCTTGATGTACATCAGTCCAGTTCCAGGCTCAATTTCCTCATTGGTGAAGCTGCAGATCCTCGTTTCTGGCATACTACTCACCTAACGTGTCCCCAGTCTACGGGCCTCTCGACCCGTGTCTCTTAGCATCAGTATGTCTCCGACCCTGACCGGGCCTAGGACGTTTCTGGAAATGATTCGACCAATGTCCCTTGGGTTGTTTGAATCGTCTACCCTTACCTTTACTTGGATAGCTTCTCCACTCATACCTGTCCTGCCGACAATCTCAACGACCTCAGCAGGCCATGATTCTTGAGCCACTATGTCCAACCTCCTTCATTCAGTTCGAGAGAGTCTCGTAGTGTCCCTTGACCTCGTTGAAGCGGTCCTGAGCTTCATTGTCGACACCCAAAATCGCTATGGCAGCGGTTCTTGTTCCAGCTACCATACCAGCTGAGTCGGCTAGGTAACCCTGATCTTCGACGTAGATGAATGGGATGCTCTTCTCCTTGCAGATCATTGGGATGTGAGCAAGAAGCTCCCCTGGATTGACGTTCTCGGCCATGACGACCATTATGGCGCTTCCACGCTCTGCAGCCTTGGTGACTTCGTTCGCACCCTTCTTGATGCGACCCTTGCCATCCTTGCCAATTGCCTTCACAAGTTCGTAAACTTGTTCTTGTACGTCTTTCGGGGTCTCAAATGCTATGTGAACACTCATTGGAACATCTCCTCATGTTGGGTAAGCCGGCGCAGGACATGGTCGATATAAACGCAACGTATTGGAAGCCGCATGGGGACGAGCCCGAGAAATCACTCTATCAGCTCTTTCAGCCCACGCGCTAGAGCAGGTGCGGCGCTTACCACGGCCCGTGGGTTTGGAAGTGAATCAGTCGTGAAGACCCCATCAACATGGTTTGCAAGTCTGGACAGTGCCCCTCCAGTGAAGAGGCCATGCGTACAAGCTGCAAAGACAGCTGTGGCACCCTGGCGCCTCAGAGCATCGCTGGCACGACATATGGTTCCGCCAGTGCTAATCATGTCGTCCACTATGGCGACAACCTTTCCATCGACGTCCAAATCTTTGGGAGTGTGCTCTATCGTATGGGCATCTATCCTGGTCTTCTCGAGGTATGAGAACTCACAGTTCATCAGTCCTGCTACCTCTGAGGCGCGAGAAATCGCCCCCTTGTCCGGGCTTAGGATGAAGTCGGGCTTACTCTCTGCCCCTAGGAGATCCGCAATTTCAGGCATGGAGCTGACGAATTTCACAGGGACGCCCATATCTGCCAGAACCTTTGGCTCGTGAAGATCTAGGATGGCAATTCCATCACAGATATTCCCCATTATGTCCGCTATAACACGGGCAGAAACAGCTTCCCCGGGAGAGAAACGCTTGTCCTGTCTTGCGTACCCGAAGTAAGGAATTGCCAAGTATATCCCGGGCCCCACGTCATCTAGTTTCTGAGGCTCCTCTCCCCTGTAATTAGACAAGTCTCCCCTTCTAACATCGCCAATGGCTTCGAGAAGCAGGATAGTACGCATAATGCCAGAGTCGGGATATGTGTTGGAGACGAGGATTACAGGCTCGGACCTAATTTGTTCGAAAGACTCCCTGGGAACGCGGACATAGCCTTCGCCGTCAGGGAATTTCCTACTCTCTAGAGTAACATGCTCCATGCCAAGAATTCCTGCTAGGGAGGCGGCCAATTCGCGGCTGGATGAGCCGCTAACTACAGGCATGTGACGATGATGCGACCTGAGCCTCCTTCATGACGCTACCGCTTGTGAGAGGGGCTTTGGGTGGTGGGCATGACAGGATTTGAACCTGTGGCCTCCCGGTTATCAGCCGGGTGCT
>DAJH01000043.1 GCA_002498925.1 Euryarchaeota archaeon UBA173
CATGACGTCTCCGACGGCGATTGGCCCGATTGGATCCATTGTGAGGAAAACTGGGGAGAATACAGTGAATACCACGGATGATTCCGAAGGAAGAAGGAAATCCTCCCCAGCGAACTCTATCCCGATTACCATTGGTCCGAGTTCCATATCTGATGCAATGGGGACAAAACCTGTGAATGACCCATTTGCGTCCACAGATAGTGATGTAATCTCCTGCCCATTCACCGACATGGCAAGATCCCTATTTGGGATGGTCCGTCCTACGCCATCTGTTAGCACGCCTTCTACTACTGCCACCTCTGTTCTGTCAATCTCGGCGGGCGGGGTAGAAATCACTACTTGAGTCGGTTGAGTGACATTGAACACCATTGAGTCGGAGGAGCCCAAATAGTATTCTGGATTTAGAGAGTCTCCTTGACCCATGGGATCTACCCAGGAAAATCCCCCTAGGAAGTCTACGCGAGCAGTGTGGGGGCCGAAGTCCATATCTGAAGGGATCAGGTATGTTATCGACCACTGGCCCGTAGTAGCGTTGGAGAAAGTAGTGTAGGAGGGTCCGACGTCGATACCATCGACATACAGGTGAACAAGGCCGCCGCTAGAGTTGCCGTCATGTTGCAGGAGTTGTCCCCTTTCATCCAAAAGTGAGCCGACCAGAGTTACCGAACCACCCGATATGGATGGCGAGGATGCTTCCTTCAGGACCAGTTCTGTGGGAGCTAGAACGACTACTCGAGTCCATGCCTCATCACCCAGAAGGCCAATAGTCCCATTGATTCCCGAGAAGGTGGCTGTGACAACCATTGGACCTGGTTGTCTGTCCGGCCTGACAAGTATTGATGCTGAGGCAGTGCCATTCGAATCGGACAGACCGCCCCATACGGTGAGATTGTCAATTCTCACCACTATAGTCGCAGATGTTATTGGCCCGCCAGCATTATCGATTAGTGAAAGGGAGATATCGAAAGTTTCCCCTCTGACAGTCCTATTATCGGGGTCGAGGTCATCTGGGCTTTCTATGGTTAAGACCGAAAAACCTCTGCTATCGAATGTGGCAAACCCGGATGCAGAGGTAAAATATGTCACCTGCGGAGTGAAAGAAACATCCAATCCATGTACTCCTCGCGGGAATGATAGGTCGAGCCGTAGTTCCGCCGACCAAGATCCATCGGCGTTGAATGTTACTTGGGAAACCGTGAATGTACTGGAGTCATCGTCAATAGAGAATGTCAGTGTTGGATTCAAGGGGTTCCCAGAAATGTCGGCTAGTCCCGATCCGTTGCTTGATGTAAGAGACCCGGTGACGTTGAAGAATTCTCCCGGTAGTGGGTTCGTGGTAATCGGATCTATTGCCATGGTGGCCGAAGATCTAACTGTAATTGTATTCAGAATCTGAACCGCTTGTTGGAGGTCAACGGACCCGTTGAATACGAAGGTGACATTCACAAGGCCAAGTGGGTGGTCATGGGGAACTTCGAATTCGAAGGCTACGCTGCCATCAGAAGCGGTGACTGCAGTTTCTAGCCAAGTATCATGGAAGCGGGCCAATACTTCGAAGCCGGAGAGAGGGTTCTCGTTATTGCTAAACTCGACTAGCCTAGTTGTGATGGTGATTGATTCGCCTCTGTCCGCGATGGTGTTAACGAACGGATTAGAGTCGACGAATTGGGGAATTCCTATCACTAGTATTGATGCATCTCCATTTCCTGTAAGATAGAATGGTGTCGAGCCATTGACTACGCTCACGACCACAGTCCTGTCACCTCTGAGGACACCGTTTCCTAGGGTATCAGTAGGGACAGTGAGATTGAATGCGCCCGACATATTAGTAGTCTGGTTTTCGATCAGAAGTTCGCCTGGTTCGTCTAGGAAGAAGACGTTGATGCCTACGGGCCCGTCTACCGTCCTATTTACATCTGCTGAGTCCATCACATTGCCCACTAAGTTGAATGATTGTAGTGCAGTAACCTGAGAGGGGATTGAGTTGATCTCAACCGAGCTAGCAACTTGCACTGTTAGGTTCACGAAACTTTCGTTCCCAAGCCATCTTCCTGCTTCGGTCGAAGTCAGCGTATCCGAAAGGTCATCTGGTGCGTGCACCCTGATGTCGTAGAATCCGGGTGGGGCAGTTGATGGTATGATTGGATCGAATGAGACCTGGCCTTGTGAGTTGGTGGTTCCGGATTGCAGGATATCCTGCAAGGGCCCACCCCAGTCAAAGTATAGATCCAGAGCAACGCCAGAAAGTACTACATCTGGATCCTCAACATCTGTAACGGTTGATTGGAGCAGTAATTCTTCTCCTGCAGTTACTATCGAGGCTTGGGGGTCGGTCTCGATGACGAACTCAGTCTGTACACCTAAATCTATTATGGTTGGATCTCCAGCATTGTAGTAGCTGCCCCCTACGGGAGGGTTTCCAGAGAAACTCAATGTGATATGAAGCTCGTACACACCAGAGGAGACGCCCTGTGGGATCTCGAATGAGATATTGTATGCGCCCGTCGTTTCATCCACCCAACCGTTTGCGATATTGTAGGTGGGCCCGGCTGCTGGGAATCCACCGGGAGTTGGGGGGAGTTCAGAGGGTAAGACAAGTTGCACCAATACAGAACTGTTGTTACCGGTGATCGGACTCTGCAAAACCATATCGTTTGCGGAACCAGAGACCCAATTTGTCGAGCCCCGTATAGACCAATCACTAGAGAGGCTTGCAGAGGCATTGCCCATTCCTCTGACCCTTAGAACTCCTGATGTAGAGTTGGGGCTGAGCCAAGTGGAGCCTCCATAGCTAAGATTCCAATCATAG
>DAJH01000045.1:0-3505 GCA_002498925.1 Euryarchaeota archaeon UBA173
CATTGCAGTAATCTCGGTGATGAACGGGTTGATTCTGCCGTCGTCGATAACGAGCAGCCTGTCTGCCATTGACTTGGCCCTGGATATGTCATGCTCAACGACAAGCAGCGCAGCTCCGCTTTCTCGGACGTACTCTGTGACGGAATCGAGAACCATTTGCATTGTTTCTTCGTCGAGCTCACTGAGGAATTCATCGGCCATAATCAACTTCGGCGACTGGGCCAGTGTCCTCGCTGTAGCGACCCTTCTCTGCTGTCCTCCCGAGAGCCTTCTAACTGGCTCTCCAGACTTATCCGTTAGGCCCATCGATGAAATTGCTTCCAGTGCCTTCTTCTTGGCTGAACTTGAGGGTATGATATCCCAAGGGGAACTGTGTCCAGCTTTGGCACCAATCATGACATTGTGCATTACGCTAGCATGGCGAACAAGTCCGAGTTTCTGTGGAACGTAGCCGAGCTCGCCCCTCTTCGGGCGTTCTCCTCCGCAGACGTCGATCTTGCCAGATATGGGCGGAACCAATCCTGCAATCGTGCGCAGGAGAGTAGTCTTTCCTATTCCCGAAGGTCCCGCGATGGCTACTATCTCGCCAGGCATCACTTCCATCTCGGAGATGCTGACAAGGGGATTGTCATGGTCATAACCTATCGTGACGTCCTTTAGTCTGATTATGCATTTCCCGTTCTCTCCATAATCAGTCAAGCGAGACACCCCAGTAACCAATGGCTGGTTTAGGCGCCCCTAAACCAATATATGGAATTGATGGCGGGGAGGGGCGTGGGAAAAATCGCTAATCCTGAAGTCTTGCTGCCTCTTCGAAGTATTCCACGATTCCCGGGATATGCCGGACCGACTCAGAGAATGACCCGATGTGGTCTTGGGCTGAGGCCCTGACGATACCGGGGCCACCGAGGACATTCTTCAGGACCTCGTCCCCGCAACTCTTCTTTGGAATTTCAGAAAATACCTTGTGAATTGAGATATCGTAGCACCCGGTGTAAGTCCCAAACCCTGGGCGGGAGTAGTTTTCCAGGTACATCTCGTAGTTCAGATCAATCAAGGCATTGAGAATCGCAGTTCTACTCCTCATGTCGAGTGTTGAGGGATTGTACATCACTGATTCACTGGGAATATGTCCGAAAACTGAGATTGAGACGTACTGATCTAGATCGAGGCACCACTCTTCATCGTCCTCGGGGTCAGCGTTGTTACAACTTTCGTCGACTGCCCCCTCTGTTGAGAATGCTACTTGTCCCGCACCTTCGGACAGGCACCTTATTGCGCCCGAAGGCCCGAAGTACAGAGAGTCTGGCTCCGGAATAGATGACTCGTTTGAGAAGTGATCGAGTATGATTCCGTTCAAGGTTTCTATTTCATCGGACAAAACTTCTGATTGAACATAGCCCGAACCAATCAGATGTCCCATTGGCATTAGCATCCCAGTTGGGTCTAGCCATGCGGTATGGCATGAGGTGCCCCCCTCCATCTCCGAAAGTGGGTCAGTTGCTGGATCATCGTCTAGAAATGCGGCTGCTATGTTGCCATCCGACCTAACCCATGCCTGGGGGTAATGCGAAGTCCGCTCCTCTTGATTCTGGACAGCAGCCATGACTGCCAGGCCGTGTTGCTTCCAACCCACCCAGGCGGACTGGGGAGCCATTAATGCGATATGAGCATCCCCTGACTCGAGTGAGTCGATTTTTCCTCCTTCCGAGGTTACGGGATGGACCTTGACAGTGATTCCCAACTTAGAGGAGAGGAAATCAGCGAGAAGTTGTGGGTCGTAGTCGGTGCCATTCAGTGTGCCATCTGAGTCGAACGCTATCCTCAATTCGTCTATTGTGACCGTCTCGTGCTGGCCTTCAGATGCGTCGTCCGTGTAATATGCGGAAATACCTGGTATATTGGAGACTAAGGGGGTGTAAGTTCCTAGGTGTTCACTCGAATTAGTCGGAAGTATACCTTTCGTCCCCAAGGTGTCAGACAGTATCTTACTGGATTCCTGTGAAGCGCCCATTCCGACAAAAAGATCAGTCACATTGGCCAACCTTTCTGGACTCATGAAATCTGGATTGAACATCATGGTGTCACTAGGTACCTTAGCGAAAGAAGGTAGGCGAACGTATCTACTACTGTCTAGGCACCACTCCTCCCTCTGAATTGATTCCCCCTCTGGACAGAGATTCTCAATCGTGTTGTCCTTGGCGAAAGCGATCTGTCCGGTTTGATCAGACAGACACTTGATGGCACCATCAAAGCCGTAGTATGGGGTACCAGGCTCAGGTATCGAAGAATTCTCGTTGAAGAATCCATGAATTGTCCCCCTCAGTGACTCTATGTCATTGGGATCGCCCAGCACATTTGCATATCCCAATCCCAGTAGGAAGCCCATGGGGACCATCATCCCAGTTGATTTGAGCCACCCAGTGTGACAGGAAGTCTTGCCCGACATTAGAGAGAATGGATTGGTCAGGGTATCATCGTCTAAGTGTGCGGCCGCCATTTCCGAATCATCCAAAACCCATGCATGGGCGTTGTAGTATGTTCGTCCATCCGACTTTTGGTCGGCGCCAAGTGACTCCAAGCCGTACTGATTCCAGCCGATCCAAGCCGACCCGCTATCCATCATGGCAACGTCGGCATTACCAAATCTTAGTGCCTCGATCATTGCAACTTCAGAGTTCACTATGAAGACAGAGACGTCGAAGTTTGTTGATTCTGAGAGATGGTCGGCAAGTAGCTGCGGATTGCCCTCCAGGGACTCGATGCCTGGTGAAATCTCATACGCTATTACTAGGGATTCTCGGATTCCTTCCTCTGGGCCGTCTCCCGTAGAGGTGCAACCAGAAAGTGAGCTGGCGAGTAAGATGAGCACAAGGACGTGAGCAGATGCCCCTCTGAGCCTGATGTAAGGGGGGGATACCATGGTCAAACGACTCTGATTAACTATTTTGAATTGCGTATGTCCGGGCGTCAATTTTTTGTTAGCAGGGGGCGTGATCGAACTGCGGTTCGAATGTGATGATTGGGGTGTATGACGCTGTTGCGCCCCCTGCCAACGTTAAGTTGCGTATCTATTTCTAGATTCTATTCACTGGAGTGTTCCAATGTCGTCTGCGGTGATCCCATAGTGATCCCATGCAGGCTGTAGCCATGTCCTAATATCAGCCTCGTAATCTGCGGAAGCGTCTCCATCGTTGGATAGGTCGAACATTTCTACGATCTTGTCGGAGTAGTAGTTTGCGTACCATCCGAAAGCCTCGCACTCCTCCTGTGACATTCCCTCGTGCTGAGCGTGTGTAACAGAGTTGTAGCAGCCGGTGAACTCCTCGCCATCTGGATCGTTTGCAGATGTGTAGTTCTCCAAGTACATGTAAGCCTCACATGATGCCTGTGAGCTATCCGATGAGACCGTGTGCGATACCATGTTGTAGCAGATCGACGTGTACTCGGCGACGTAAGCCTCGATGACCCTGTAGAAGGCGTGGCCCTCTGCCTGGTGCTTGTC
>DAJH01000045.1:3829-7123 GCA_002498925.1 Euryarchaeota archaeon UBA173
TAGTCTGCGGTGTCTCCAGCGGCCAGATCGTCTGTCATCTTCGAGGCGTACCTTACGGAAGCCTGTGAGTAGACGATTACGATGTTCTTGAGAATCTCGTCTCGTGCATCGACTAGTCCCTGCATGTCCTCGTTCTGCATTGCGGTGAGTCCATCGTTCATTGCCGCTAGTGTAGCGATATTTGTGGCCGCTGTACCGTCAGCGTTAGCAGTTCCAAAGTTGCCTGCCCTCTTGTCAGCGGTCGCGTATGGCCCGCATCCGTCGTAGTCTGCGTCTGCGTCATCTGGTCCGTGGTAGAATGCCCATCCCTCGTCCCATGCGTGCTGGGCGTCGTCTGGACCCCAGTTTCCTGCCTCTGCCTTAATTATGGCGGCATTGAGCTCGTGAATCGCGTATGCGGTCATAACGCCGTTCTGGATTCCCTTCTCTGTGGCCTGGTCCCTAACTGTGTCAGACTCGCCTGCGAAAGCCCCGGTTCCACCAATAGCGGCGGATACGAAGTCATTCCATGAGCCATCTGCACCGTAGTAAGCGTCGTAGGCGTGATTCTTGCCTGACGCATCGGCGAAGCCCATTAGGGTCCTGTAGGATCCGTCGGACTTCTCTGCGTGTTCTCCGTTTTCGTAGATGTCCACAACGCCGTCCCAGTCGTATGCTCCTGATAGGTCCTTGATGTCACAGACATCTCCCATCAGCATACGGTGGTTATCGACGTTGGAGGCGTAGTCATAGCCTCCGTCCGAGTCATCTAGGTCAACTGCTTCGTCGCTGCCTGTGCACCCTGCGAGTGCACTTAGCAGAAACATCATTGTCATCATTGCGCTTGTCATTTTTAGGTTCATATTATCCTCATTTAGTGGGCGGGTCGAGGCTTGCTTATGAGTTTTAGGGCTCCCTAAACTTTAATTTTACATGCGATAGAATCATGGTATGAGGACTCCCAAGATGCCACATGGAAGGGCGTATGCGAGCCGTGTTCGCTTCCATTGCAGTAGCCCTATCAATGGCACTTTCATACATTCCCATTCAAGACATCGGAAGTCATTTGGAAGATGAGTCACTGAGGATGGAGCAGTTCGGAGGAGGAGGGAGTCTTGAGGAGCAATGTGGATCAATAACCTTCGAAAACATGTTTGAATATTCAGCAGCGACTTTCGATGTAGTAGTTGACGAGGATTGGGACTCAGCAGAAGTGAGGGCTGTTGCTTGGGTGAATAACACCCTAGCTGATGACCTTCGAGTGGTGATGGATGAATTCATGGAGATTATCGATCCAAACAAGGGCGGGGATGAGTGGTTCTCAACCGATGAGAGAGAGTTCTTCAGGGCGCTTGCGAGCCAGTGCATTGAGCACACACTTACCAGAATTGGCATCAGAGACGGTCCCGCGCACAGAGGAGGAATGGGGATCGATTGGAAGAATACAAGCTGGGAGGAGGACGGCGTGATGATTGAGGAATTCAATATCGTGCCCCCTAGGCACTCCCAAATTAGGGGGTGTTCATCATCAATCGGAGGGGAATGCGAGGAAGTCCCAGTGATTCCAGACCCTGGCAGGGACTGCGACACATCAATCCCACAATCGGATGGCGTGGATGAGTGCAGAGTACAGCTTTGGCTGAATGCTACAATGGCGATACCGGGCGTTACTAATCCTGATAGTTTCACCCTGGCATTCAATGCCTCGAATATGTCGGGAGCACGTCTGGACTTCACATTCCCCGTGAATGAGGGGCTTCGACTAGACATGTGGGATGAGTGCGAGGGGCGGGATGTGGGCCTCAATGAGTCAACGGCTGGTGGGCATGCCCCTGTGCGAGGCGGTTGCATCGGAGATGGCTCTTCCAGTTACGAGCTGCGAGATAACGATGATGGCAGCCTCACTCTTGAGCTCATGCCTAATGGATGGAGTGAAGATTGGCCCGAGGGAGAAGATCTTTTCTTCGACTTCACTACACAACCGATTCCCGTAGATGACCCGCCTGTTTGGACATCTTCTGCTCCGGCTGATGGAGCTTGGTTCCCTGCGCCTCATTCAGGGGAGACGACATGGGCACCATGGAATTCGATTTCAACTTGGTTCATCGATGAGGCTGGTGTTTCTTCGTTAGAGATACAATGCACCGCTGATCCATCAATGGAACTCTCGGAAGGCAGTGACAGATCGCTGAATGCGAACATTCCATCGGGAGATGCACAACAGGTGACCTGTGAGGCAATAGACTCGGCAATGCAGACAACTGGTAACAGAACATGGCACCTGGGAGTTCCATTCGTAGTTTCTACTGATTCTCAGAAACTCTCTGATCCGCATTCGATTACCCTGACCCCAACTGGGGGATGGCCCGAACTTCAAGTCGAGGTTTCATTGACCCAAAGCTCGTCCTCTCAGGCCTCAGGAATTACATCTCTTTCTGACGAGACCACTATCTTAGTGCCCAGCTCAGATATGGTCCCAGGGGAAGTTTGGGTCGAAGTATCAGTTCAGGGCGATAGCACATACCCCATGACAGGAGTCTATGATCTGGGCATAACAAAAGAGAGTTCTCTCCCTCTTGTCACTGTCTCGGATACTGGGTGGGATGGCTCTCAGTGGTCAATGCAGGGACAATACAGCGACCCTGATGGCGAATCTGTTTCTTTCACAATGAGGATTGATGGTTCTGCTGCCGGTTCAGTCAGTGTTTCCGGCAATTCATGGTCGACGCCTGGCATAGACTTCTCACTTTGGGAGTCTGGAGAACACACTGTGGAGATAGAGGGTTGCGATACCTCAAACAAATGTACGACAATCTCCCAAGTGGTGAATAACTCAATTCTGTTCGAAGTCATTGAGCCAGATTGCGGTGATTTGAATTCTGGATGTTCGCCACCTGGAGAGGATGAGGATACCGGCGGGATAGGCTCAATTCTTCCTGCATCAGGAGTAGTTTCTGTTTTACTAGCGTCAATCGCTGCAATCATGTACGGGAGACGGGGGGACTGAAACATGGCATTCTCCGGCAGAGTCACAGAGACATCGCACATGGGTGGGCTGTTAGCCTCATTCGAAGGGAGATCGCCCAACCTTGGAGATACAATCAGGGTGAGTGGAGGCAAGGTCTTGGGAAGGGTGGACACGGTTATTGGACCAGTTGACTCAGGACTAGTTCACATACACCCACTGTTCGATGGGGTTGATTCCAGGAGAGCGATAGGCTCTCCCGTGGAAGTCGCTCCCAGAGGACGTTCAAACAACCGTAAGAGGCATTCTGGGAACAGAGGCCAGAACAAGGGCCGAGGAAGGGGTGCTGC
>DAJH01000045.1:7518-23514 GCA_002498925.1 Euryarchaeota archaeon UBA173
CCAGAGCAAGGGCCGAGGAAGGGGCAGTGGGCCGAGGAAGGGGCCGCATAGAGGCCGCGGACGAAGATAGTCAGGGGCCTTTTCATGAAGAATCCAGGTCATAGACTGGGCGCCTCTGGGACTGACCTCGAGAACACCATAGAGGGTCTGAGGAGATCAATAGGAATCTCATCCGAGCCCAGATTCAGGTACTGGGAGTTTGACATAAGAGAGTCTTATGATGGGGTTCTTTTCGTTTTCCATGATGATGCCATAGACTCCGGGGGAGTTAAGATAGAAACTTCCAGCATGGAGTTCGCCAAGATATTCGAGGCAGGGATGGACCTTGGAATTCGCATACCGACATTCGAGGAAGTTGTGCTGGAATTGGGTGACAGAGATGAGTCGGTAATGGTGGAAATCAAGCACATCTCCACCGATGGGGCAAGAAGGGAAGTTATTGACGCATTGTCATCCAGAGAAAGTTGGAAAGTTATGGCTACCCCGGAACGATTCGAGAAGATTTTCCCCCCTGGGACTAGGAAGGAGTGGAGTGAGGCATTCAGGGACGCAGGGGTTGAGTTGGTCAGAGTGGGGAGGCATCGAGTGAATCTATTCATGGCGTCAGAAAGTTCGATTGGGTGGTTTTTCGCTCGGCCGAAATGGTTTTTTGGCATATAGATCAGAGTTTAGGTCACCCTAAATTTTATCTCTAGGCTGCCGCCCGAAGCAGTCATGAAGCGTGCAGATGTTACCGATTGGGCAATAGCAAACAAGGCACTTCTGATGGCTGGAATAGTGTTTTCAGCTGGGGTCCTCTACCTAATTTTCGACGTTAACTACGATCAATGCGATGATGATGAGAACTGTATCACAATAGCCTACCAGGTGCAAGACACATACCTGATCTGGGACAAGAATCCTCAACATCTGGCCGACAAGATGAGTTCGCTGACTGGCATGGATGTTGAGATTTACCCGGTTACCGATTCAGGAGGAACCATTGAGGCCATCGACAAGGGGAATGCCGATATAGGGTTCGTAGATGGTGCTGCGGCATGGTTAGCATGGGAGGTTTACGACCTAGATGTCCTTGCAGCGGAATGGAAGTCAGATGGACGAACTTACTACAACGCTGCTGCTTGGGTAAAGGCTGATTCCGAAATAGCAGCCGCTTACCTCGATGATGACCCGGACACGGATCCGTTTGCCCTGATGGAAGGCAAGAAGTCGTGCCATACTGGTTGGTTGAAGAGTGCCGGTATGCTGATACCGATGGGATATCTAATTGGTAACGACTATGCCGAGGTAGTTGGCGATCCCAATGAAATAGAGTCGCTGAGGGCGACGGTGACCAACTTCTTCCACAAGGATTCCAGCATACCTGACGGAGGGACCCAGTACTCTGGTTACAAGGGCGCAATGAAGTGCATGATGACTGGCCATGGAGATGTCGCATTGACCAAGGATACCGCATACCGCTTGTATTGCGATGAGAATGACGACGGAATTGCTGATGGTGATGATTGGTGCATGGATCTAGACGATTTGGTCATGCTCCCTTCCTTCGGACAGGCACCAAGCCACCCAGCTCTTTACAACCCCGACAACATGGATGCAGAGACTGTCGCCATAATTCAAGACGCGTTGGTCGCACTGAATGACGATGCGGAAGGCAGAGAGATTCTGAGCGATTTGCTGAACACCGATGGAATGGTCGCCGCTACGGCGGATGACCATCTAGGTACTTACGGAGCGGCGGTCTCAAACGTACCAGGCATTCAAGCCTATTTCTCATGATTGCAAAGGGGTTTTGATGAGGGTTCTTCCAATTGCACTGGTGCTGTTGCTCTCACCATTCTCAGCAGGCTGCCTCTCGGATGACTCAGATGATGGGTTTGATTGGCCGGACCCTAGTGGAAATGAGTGTAATTTAGACAAAGATGCACTCCAAGAACTCGCGGATCTCAGAACGGAAGCCGAACTCGGTAATTCTGTAAGTTTGGATTGCGACTTATTCATAGAGGGATTCGATACACCTCATCATTCACTGATCAATCCATCGAATGGGGATCTCTGGATTGTGTACCTGAGTGGTTTCATCAAGTCATGGGATGGGGATAGTCTTGAGGACGTTGCTGACCTTAGCAGCCTAGTTAGCAGATGCCACATGGAGCAGGGTCTCCTCGGCCTCGCATTCACGGATGATCCGCAGATGGTGCTGCTCTCTTATGTTGAAGATGGGGTTTGCGAGGGGGAGAATCAATCTGATTTGGTTCTTTCATATGCCACCGTTGGCGAAGATAATGGGAAGATTGACGCGGCGGATATCACAGTCCTGAAGGAGATCGAACAGCCGTACAGGAATCACAACGGAGGATTCCTATTACATGCGGGCAATGGGAGTTTTCTATGGGGGGTAGGAGATGGCGGGAGTGCCAACGACCCCGAGTCAAACGGGCAGGACAATTCCACTGAGTTGGGGACTATTCTATTTTTCAAGTTGGAGAACGGGGAGGTCGTTCCTGCAATCGATGACTCTTCGGAGAACCCATTTATCCTACATCATGGACTGAGAAACCCCTGGCGTTTTGATCTGGATTCTGAGGGAAGGCTCTGGATAGCAGATGTTGGACAGAGTTGCTGGGAAGAGGTCAATCTCGTTACTATCCACGAGAAAGCCAATTTGGGATGGGCGGAAAGGGAGGGCTACCATTCCTTCGAGGGAGCCAGTTGCTCTGAAGCCCATCCAGATGTGCCTGATGCGAATTATATTGACCCAGTACTTGCTTACTCACACCAAAACGGAAACTGCTCAATTACAGGGGGTTACTGGATGGACTGGGGACCAGAGGCGCTCAGGGATGGGTACCTGTTTGGGGACTTCTGCACTGGGGCAATATGGCTCCTGAAGTGGAGCGATGAGGGAGCGGTTTGGGAGGAGACACTGATAGGCCACAGCGGAGGGATGATCGTTGGCTTTGGAGAGGGCACAGAAGGGGAGTTGCTGATATTCCATTGGACAGGAGAGATTCTCAGAATAAGTTGATTCGATATAATTTCTAACTTATTCTTGCGCATCCTTCAAGCCAAATAGCGCACCGGGATATTCATGGCCAAGAACGCGGGAACACTCTGGCTCGATGCAATGGAGGCAGAGGAGTCCGGCGACAGGGAAGGAGCCTTGGAGCTCAGTCGGGACGTTGTCCACATTGATCCATCGCATTCCGAAGCATGGATGATGATTGCCAGAATGGAGCTCCCTGCTGCGACGAGAGGAAGGCAGGAGATGCCCGACCTAGCTCAAACCGCAAAGTCAGTCAGCGCGTTGAGGAAGGTGGTCGATTTAGATCCGGACAATCGTAAGGCTTGGGACCTCGGTGGAACCCTCATGGTGGATCACTTGGGAATGTTGCAAGATGCGTTAGAGTGGTGGGAGAGGAGGCGGGATGTCGAGCCTACCGAGACCACGCCAATGATTGAACAGGTGGCGATACTTACTCGGATGGGCTACTACGAGGAGTGCGCTGATTTACTGGAGGAGCTTTTCGCACCAGAAATGGACGCGGTGGAAGGAGGGACCAGGATGAGGATGGAAAGGGTGAATCAAACCGTTGCTAGGGCATCGAAAATGGAGGCTGATGAGATATTCAAGCCCCAACAGCCCAAACACCCCAGATGGTCTAAGATAGAGATGCTGAAGGATAAGAAGCCGATATCCGAGACTCTGTGGCTCTTCATGTTCGTAGCTCCATTGGCATTCCTGATAGGGGTCGTAGGAATGACTGTCTTTGGGAATTCTGGATGGGGTTTCGCCATAGTTTTCCTAATTCTTCTATCATCCATCATAATCATCAGCCGGCTGACCATAGGCATGTTACAGAAGGTGAATAGGCACGCCCTAGACTTGGAAAGGGCAATTGATCACGAGACCTCAACTGGCAAGATGTGCATCCCTCCTGACATCAGGAGCGGGAAGCTCTACGCATCACTGATGCAGAACAAGATGCCTGCCATCCGCGAGAGGCTGGAGCTGATTGTCGAGTCGGATGAAAAGATGGCATCTAAATGGAAATTGCAAATTCCCTGAATACGCGCCGTCAAGTTCCGGCACTGTAGTCAGAGAGGTAATCAATCTGTTCTGCGGTGAGTTCGTCGATTTGAACACCTGATGATTCTAGCTTCAGTGATGCAAGGTCCCTGTCTTGCTCTGGTGAAATATCGTAAACACTGCTGCTGTAGGTCTCGCCCTCGGATGCCAGTCGGCACAGGGCCAGGAATTGGTTCGCGAATGACATGTCCATGACCTCACTGGGGTGACCTTCGGCGGAGGCCAGATTTACCAGTCGCCCTCTAGCGAGGAGGTGTAGAGTTCGGCCGTCCTTCATCGAGAATGCTTCGTTGTTCTCCCTGATCTCCCTGACATCCTCGGACAAACGCTCTAGGTCTTCGATACTGACCTCGCAATCATAGTGCCCGGTATTGCAGACTATGGCGCCATCCTTCATGGAATCAAAGTGCCTGCCGACTATTACGTCTTTCATACCGGTTGCCGTACAGAAGATGTCTCCTAATTTCGCGGCATCGTCCATTTTCATTACTCTGAAACCATCCATTACTGCCTTCAATGCTGGAATTGGGTCAATCTCTGTAACCACTACGTTGGCCCCCATGCCCCTAGCCCTGGTGGCTAGGCCCTTCCCACAATGCCCGTATCCGGCGACTACGAATGTCTTTCCAGCGAGGAGGACACTGGTCGCCCTAAGGATTCCATCAATGGTTGACTGGCCGGTTCCATGGATGTTATCGAAGTCCCACTTAGTCTCGGCGTCATTGACGGCGATTACGGGGTATAGGAGCTCACCCGCATCTGCCATTGCACGAAGTCTGTGAACCCCTGTCGTGGTTTCCTCGGTACCCCCAATTATCCCGGTTGCAAGGTCTCGGAACTCGGAGTGGACCCTGTAGATTAGGTCGGCACCATCGTCGAGGGTCAGTGTAGGGGAAAGTTCCAGGGTTCTGTCTATGCAGTCATAGAATCCCTTGTTGTCCTGGCCGTACCAAGCGTGAATGGAGTATCCCTCCGAGGCTAGCCATGCTGCGACGTCGTCCTGGGTAGAAAGGGGATTACACCCCGACCAGGAAATCTCTGCGCCGGCGGCTGCCAGGGTCTCGATTAGGACGGCAGTCTCCTTGGTTACGTGGAGGCAGCCTGCAATTCTATGGCCTTCCAGTGGCCTTTCTTGGATCGCCTTTTCTCGTAGTGCCGCTAAGGCAGGCATCCTGCTCCTAGCCCACTGGACCTTGCGGCCACCGGCATCCGCCAGACCTATGTCGGCGACTGTGTATGGCCCGGAAGTATCCACGTCCCTCTGGGGGGGACATCCGGCTTTCAACTTGCGTTATGCGCCGCCACCACGTTGCTGTTCGTAGTAATTAGCATAGTATTGCTCTGCATACTGGCGTGCTTGCTGCTCATCGTATCCAGATGCGACCATCTGCTGGACATACGCCTCGACGGGATCCATGGTTTCGACCCCTCCGAATTGCTCCACGGTGTCGCTCTCGACACGGCTTCCGCCCCTTCCCCTCATTACGAGGGTAGCGACTACAATCACGATGAGGAGCACCGCTCCCCCAATACCGGCCATCACAGTGGTAGTCAGTCCGCCGCTATCCCCGGATCCATCAGGGCCTTCCACCGTTGCTGGAACAAGGCTGATGTCTATGGTCTCCTCGAGGACGTACCTTGAGCCATCTCCCTCGGTAATTCGCAGGTAGATCGTCGCTGCGACACCGGTGTCAATCTGGTACAGATCGGAGATGTCAAGAGTTAGTGAGAAACTATCGCCATCGGCAAGAGGTGTGGTTGTGTTGTACTTTCCAATCGTTCGCTGCGTGATCTTCTGTGAGGTCGAGTAGTCCAGGACCGAGGGGTCCAGTGTTGCCTCGATTACGACGTCGCTATTCTCTGCCCCTGAGAGGAGGTTCCCAGTGATCACCACTAGGTCTTCCCTCTGTGAGTCAGTGGGCCTCGGAGAGGTGAACTGAGTCACGGGAGGATCGTCTCCGAAGTCCTCCCCGACTACGATGAAGTACATCCTGTGCTTCTCGCTCTGCTTTCCGGCCCTGTCATAGACGATCAGCTCTACCCTGATCTCATTCTCGAGAGTAGCGTCGGGGCTGCTGGTCAGGTTCCTGAACGTGTAAGTCCACTCGTCTGTGACTGCAGCGGGAATCTGGAACTCGTGCCCCTCCAGGGTTGGACTTGAGCTGTCCCACGGGTAATCGAAGAATACCTTCCACTCGAACAGTTCGATTCCTGACTCGCCCTCGGGGGCGTCTGGATCTGAGCTGTTCTCTGCTGAGAATGAAAGGCTGATATCGCCAGTTTCAGTTAGTCTGACCCTGTATATCGGCCAGTCCACGCCTGCGACGGTCTTCGAGCCATCGAGCTCTAGGAACTCGGATAGCGCAGGGTTGGAGATTATGCTTGCAGATGCCAGGGGCCTGAACTCGTCAGCAAGAGTATCATCGGTTACCAGTCTGATGTAGGTGATCCTAGTGTGTCCCTCATCGTCGTGGAGATACAGCGTCAGTAGCCACTCTGCACCTATCCTGCACCCTGTCGTAGAGGTGGTGTTCCCAACGCAGAACGAGCCGAGGGTCGGAATCTCAGGCATCAATTGCTGGGTATGGCTGACCTCTCCGGAGTCTATGACTGTCCCATCCCATCCGGTTACAGAGTCATTGTTGCCCGATGTAAGGGTCCAATCTGCCATGACACCCTCGACTGTGGTGACATAGTCGAACTCGAGGTCCGAGTTGCTCTTGATGTACATTGTTGCATAGGCACCGGTGATGGTGTCTATGGCTGGAGCCTCGCCATTGACTGTTAGGTCATAGCCGTCGCCGGCTATTCCGAAGTCGGTTGGATATGGCGTGAGCCTGTAGTCGAGCAGGTTGGAAAGGAGCGGAATCTGCTCCCCACCGAATGCCTGTGAGACGCTCGGGTTTTCCACGTCAATGGTAGTGACTATCATACCACCTGCCCCGCGATTACAGATTGATAGCAAGGATTGGCTATCGTATGTATTGTCGCGTATCAGCGTGTGGAATGTGCCCATGGGGTCGCTAATGCGACCACCGCATACCTGTGGTATCTGGGTGCCCTGGACCTGTGCAGTATCGAGTCCCGAGAGGGCAACATGCGAGCCACCATTGATGGCGCTGAAGGCCGATGGGTCGACATTCCTCAGTAGGGGGTGGAACTGGTCCACTATGGTGATACTGTCGCTGAGGATTCGGTTGTCGACTGTGAAGTTGACTTGGTTCCTCATTGCGATATCCATGCCGAAAGGAAGGTTACTCGGTTGGTATGCGTCCCTGTACGGGCCAAGGTGGATTTGGGTTGTTCCGCCGTTTACCATGTAGCTTTCCAATGTCTCGGAGACCGACAGGCCGTCTGTGTCGCGGGTCTCAGAGAGCTTCTCGTAGTAGTCGCCGTAGTACACATTGTAGTCTGTCTGCCATGGCAGCAGGACCTTGTCATAGTGCTCTAGCCAGTCTGGGGTTGCGTATGTGTCCCAGTTATCCAGCTTCATCTGGGTGTAGGTCATGCCCATCGTCTCAAGGTCTGCCTTTACCCTCTGGAGCCTGTTCTGATCGGTTGGGTTCGATAGGACCGCAACGTCGATCTGGTCATGGAAGGTGATGATGAAGAAGCGTACGTTGCCAGATGGCTCGATGGTTCCGTCTTCCTTTGTTACATCGGCTGAGAAGCTGATGTTGTAGGTATGTCCATCGACCCAATTGTTGTACGGCTGACTCCAGTTGGCGAATGCTCTGTCGTGTGGCTGTAGGACGAATGGCCCGTTATCGGCTGATGCCGTGTAGACCTCCTGGCTGGTGTCCAAGTCGACTATCGACATGGAGAGGCCGTACTCACCCTCAATGACCCCATTCAGTAATGGGACCGAGAAGCTGTGTGCTCGGGCATCATCGATCGGGTACACGCACTTGTAGGTGATATCCGTGACGCACTCCATGACATCTGCCTGCATGAGGGTGATGTCAGCACTTGCGATGCTGAACATGATCGTCGAGATGTTGTTCGCTAGATTCACTTCATTGGCCCCGTACCACGAAGTTGCAGGGGTTGTATTATCGAAAATCGTCATGGCGTCAATCTTGTAGATTCCGCTCTGGAAGTCGTGGTTTGCTAAGGTGAAGCGTGACCACTCCGATGCGTCTAAGCCATTCACCTCCTCAGTGTATTCTCCGTCGAATTCGAATGTGAACTCCTCGACTCGGATGTTATCGATCGCGAATCCAGCCAGTCCCGCATTGCCGTTGATTCCGTCACCATTGGACTGGAATCTCCATGTCAGACTTAGCTCTGCTCCAGCTAGGGATGTGCATTCATCGCGCCATTGGGTCGTGTCCTCACTGGTTCTGTTCTGGAGGACTATGTGAGTGAGGTCAAGAGTTACCGACTTGACAATGTTCTCAGTATCGAACCAAACTACGGAGTTCAGATTATCTGAGTGATCTCCAAAGTACTCCACTTCGTCGTAACCATTGAGGTCGAAGTCCTCACACCTGTGGAAGTTTGGATCGTCGGGGTTTGTGTTTTGAATCCCGTTCTCGTTGAGATCTGTCCAGCTACCGTAGGCAACTCCCTGGTAGAGTTCGCCGCCCTTTGACCATGAAAGTTCCAGATTGGCTGCATCCCTGATTGCAAGGATGTTGCCCTGGGAGTCCTGTAGGAAGTCCCCCTCTGCGTAGTAGTCGAAGGTCAGGTATGTGAAGTCGGCACCTGAAGCGGCTATCGGAATGGAGTCTATCGTCATAGTCTCACTCCAGTTGTCGCCGTAGCCATCATCGGGATGGCCGAGCCAGTATGAGTGGCTCTTGAAGACACCGACATTCTGAGGGAGCATGGAGTTCTGACCGGTCGAGTCGTCTAGTCTACTGCCATTTTCCTTGCCAGGCTGGTCATTATCGTCCGTCCAAATCGGATCAACGCCAGAGAAATCCTCGATTGCGACCAAATCCGGCTCAGCGTTGTATATCATCGCTTGAACGGAGAAGTCAGTTACCGTATTCCCCCAGTTCCTGGCTACGAGCTCCACATCCCTAGTTCCTGATGCGTATCTCACTCCATTTTCCAAGGATGGCCATGGCTCCTCTGCCAAACCCGGATCGAACAGGTTGTTGACCGTGGTTTGGAACTTCACCTGGTCGTTCAGGCTGTCCATATCAGTGAATCCGCTTGGGTTGGTCAGCTCTGTGCTGATGTAGTAAGTGGTGTTATCCACGAAGTCAGCAGTGAGAGAGACGTCCTCTGAGGCACCTGCAGCTAGATTGTTGAAGTTCAACGTCTGAGTGACTACCTCGCTAGTTCCGAAGGTCACATCCCTCTTCCTGATCGTTATGTTGTCGAAGGCGAATCCGTCCTCCCCGGAGTCATAAGATGAGCCGGTTGGACCAACTGATCCCACTAATCCACTTCGGAATCTGAATCGGATATCCACTACCTGCCCCGCATAAGGAGTTAGGTCGATTGACTCAGCCTCGTTTTCGGCATCGGAAGTCCCCCCGTCCTCAGTGAAGTTCGTCCACCCTGTAGCATACCCGCTCGCGTAGTTGCCGTTGTTGGTGTTAAATTCCGGATCCACACCCTGTGCAAGGAGTCGGTAGTACCTATTCAGGTCCCAACCTCCAGTAAAGAATACTGACTCCCATCCGTTGCCTTCGGACCATACCTCGATGCCGCACGAATCCTCGTAGAGCCATCTTTCCACTACAGAGTACTGCTCTGCTAGGAACAGCTCGAAGAAGGATACAGTGCACATCGCTGAGATATCCATGAACGCAGCATCCGCACCAGTCAGGTCTACGTTCTCCAGTATCAGCGCCTCGTCCATGTTGTTGTAGTACCCCGAGTCGGACTCGTTGTTTCCATTGTAGTCGAGGCCTACCCAGTAATATCCAGTGGGGTTGCTGTCTGCCTCATACCACGACACGTTCTCGGTTTCGGCTGTTGAGCCGGTCTCTATGTGCCATGAGGAGTCCCCGGAATCATAGTCTCCTGTGTATGAGACCTTGGAGAACGAGCAGGCCGGGCAATTCGTATTGTCCGTGTTTCCATCGAAATCGGACGAGTAGACGACGGTATCGGTTCCCCCGAGTACCTCCTTGACCTCGAGGTCAACATCGATTGAGCCTGACAGTGGATTCAGTCCTGTATTCTTGACAGTGACATTTACCCATCTGTTGCCCTCTCCCAGCTGGGCCTCACCTGTGGCAGGGTTGTAAGATGCAGGTGCGGCGGTCACGCTCGTGATCCCCATGTCCTCGTTGTCCAAAGTAAGTACGGACAGGAAGTCGCCGGCTCCAGCCCATCCCTGGGTATCCAGCCACATCGCATTGTCAGCGAATCTGTATGAGTAGTCCCTCTGGCCGATTACGATCTCGAAGGCGCTGTTCTCTCCTCCTTGGAGCTGCCCTGGCATAGCCATTGTAGGCCTTCTGCCTACGTCAAAGGACAGGGATGAAAGGTACCCTGGGCCGTTTGGGTTTGCCAGGATAATCTCTACGGAATTAATCTCCCTGAGGTTCTCTAGCAGTAGATATGTCTGGTTCTGAGCACTGGAGTCCTGTAGTCTAGTCAGAGTCAGCTCGGTAGGTACGAAGAAGTCGACCTCCCCGTCCCTATTCACGTCCTCGATTGTGATCGACGCGCCTTTGAAGTCCCCCAGAGTGACGTAATTCTGGGTGTTCCATGAGCTTCCACTCTTCTCAGCATAGGAGATGTTTCCAGTGAGGCCGTCGACTACGGCTATCATATCTACCTCGTTGTCGTTGTTTGTATCCGAGATGTCCATCCCGTACATTGGGTAGTTGTGCTCTGCATCGAGCTTGAACTCGTTGATCCCTTGGGCTGACGGAGTCATGGGGTTGGGGTACTGATTCTGGAGGCAATCGTACTCCAGGACTGTCATGTTGTCATAGTGCCCGACTGAGTATCCAACTCCTGTGTTGTAGGGAGGTGTCCTGAGGAGCCATAGGTCCAGGTCCTCGCAATCACCGATACTCCCCGGGAGTCCACCTCCTTGGACTGTCTCCCCCCAGTGACCAAGTTCCATGTGGTCATAGAGGCCGTTTGTCAGTGGAACCGGCAGAGCCTGCTGATTCGTTATCAGGCTTGGGTCGGGGCCCCTGTAGACCTGAATGTACTGATTTGTGAATGTTGCATCTATTGTCAGCAGTACGATGTCGTCATTGCCGTCGTCGTTGATATCTCCGACAGCCATGTCCACGTGATACGGGTTGGAGATCGTGATCTCGGTGTCGGACCACTCGTGGACTAGGTTGTCGCAGTCACCCCACAGAACAGTGAGGTTGCCTGGTCTGACGAAAGTCTCGCCCACGAATCTGATATTCTCCTGGTAGTAGATGACGTCGTTATTTCCATCTCCGTCAATATCGGCTATCTCGACATCGACGCCGTTTGCCGTGTCCACGAAGCCAGCCCTCTGGGAGTCGTTGTTCGAAATGAAGACGTCCTGCCTGTCTGCGAATCCTCCTGAGCCGTCGTTGTACAAGGCGGTGATGTAGTGACCCATTGCACTAGCGGAAACGATGTCGTTATCGCCATCGCAGTCTATGTCTCCCACCGCGGCGTCCTGAGGGTCCCTCTGAACGGCGTATTGAGTGATGTGTGATGCGCTAGCACCGGGAGCGACGGCAGCCAGTGGCGAGGCTAGAAGCAATAGCACCAGAAGTACGGCCCTTCGGGCCTCTCTGTTTCGGTTTTGGGCGGTCTTCGAACTGAACGACATACCCGTCGGGACATTCGGCCCTCTCTTATGCCTTCTCTAGAGGTGAGTGTGGCAACCCCATAGGGGTTGTAGCGGGGAAATGTCGAATTAATGCGATTCTAGCCAGCTGGGACTGGGTGCGTAGTGATCCTCTGCACCCCCATGAATTCTCTCGAGTTTTCCTATCCTCCAGAGTCTATCGAGGAATGTCTTGATCTCCACTGAGTCCTTGTTTACCTTCTCCCCAATGAGATTCTCTATGTCACTTAGGGACATGGAAGTGTGGCCATGCTCCCTTACGACCATTGTGAGGATCAATTGGAGCCATGCCTCGGCCATAGGATCACTGGAGAGTATATTGGTCACCGGTTCGGGCGGATCAACCTCATCTATGAATTCGGCTAGAGCAGCCATGTCGGTATCGGTCTGACTCGACATCCCTAGTTCCGAGGCCCTTGCCGAAATATCCAGGTCTCCAACTGTCCTGACCACCGAGGGTATACTGGTTGGGTCGGGCGGGGGTCCTGGCAGTGTGGGTTTGGCACTGGAAGGGCCCGTGGATTCCCCCATTGATTGAGCATCGGGGCGAGGTGCTGATTTCCCCAACGGTCTTGTGAATCCAACTGCGCCTTTGAGCCCCAAATCGGACCGAAGGTAATTCACCCAATCGGCATCGCCCTGCAGGACGACTTCTATGGAATCCTGATGGGATCTGAAGCTGAATCTGACATTCTCTCCCTGGCTCATCTGCTCCCTCCTGATGCCAGCCGTACACTCACCATTAACTAAGTCACGCCTTTGCAAGACTCCTCAATACGGTCTGCAAAATTCCGCCATTTCGATAATATTCGACATCGACTGGGGTATCCAATCTGACAGTGGCGTCGAATTCCACCCTTTTCCCGTCCCCCTTAGTGGCTACTACACGGATACTGGATAGTGGCTCTAGGTCCCCTCTTGCGGGTATGTCGAAGGATTCAGTTCCATCCAGACCGAGGCTGTCGGCGTCTTCACCCTCTGTGAATGTGAGAGGTAGAACTCCCATGCCTACCAAGTTGGATCTGTGGATTCTCTCGAACGAGGTTGCGATTACCGCCTTGACACCCAGAAGGAGAGTGCCCTTGGCAGCCCAATCTCTACTGCTTCCCGTACCATACTGGGAGCCTGCCAAGACAATCAGTTGAGTCCCTTCTTCGACGTACCTTCTACTCGCTTCGAACACAGATGTCACTTCACCACTAGGGAGGTGTGTCGTAAATCCGCCCTCGGTACCAGGGGCGAGTTGATTCCTGATGCGGACGTTTGCGAAAGTCCCTCTCATCATCACTTCGTGGTTTCCCCTTCTGCTGCCGAACGAGTTGAAGTCCCGTGGGGAGACGCCCTTTCCTACCAGATACTTCCCGGCCGGCCCATGGTGAGGGAAGGCTCCAGCCGGACTGATGTGATCAGTGGTAACTGAGTCACCCAGTTTGAGGAGTACCCGTGCCGAGGAAATAGGCTCTATCTCACTGGGTTCGGGGGTAATTCCCTCAAGGAAGCTGGGGAGTCTGACGTAAGTCGAATCCTCGTCCCATTGGTAAAGGTCGGAATCATCACTGGGAATTGAGTCCCATCTGGGCTCTTCGAGAACATCTGAGTACCTTTCCCTGAACATCTCGGGAGTGATACACGAATCCACTGTTTTCCTGATTTCATCATCGCTTGGCCAGATATCAGACAGGAATACTGGCTTTCCGGACTGGTCCATCCCGATTGGGTCGACGGAGAAGTCGATATCCAAAGTTCCTGCGAGTGCGTATGCCACTACGAGGGGCGGGCTTGCTAGATAGTTGGCCAGTACCTTTTGGTGAATCCTTCCCTCGAAGTTCCTGTTGCCAGAGAGGACGCTCCCAACTACCAGGTTTCCATCATCTATTGCCTGTTCTATTTCGTCATCCAGGGGTCCCGAGTTACCAATGCAGGTTGTACATCCATACCCTACAACGCTGAAACCCAAATCTGACAAGTCGGTAGTCAGGCCGCTAGCGTCCAAATATTCGGTGACTACTCTGCTTCCAGGGGCCAGGCTGGGTTTGACCCATGGCTTGATTGTCATGCCTCTGGATCTTGCCTTCTTAGCCATTAGTCCGGCCGAAACCATGACGCTTGGATTGCTGGTGTTTGTGCAACTGGTGATAGCTGCGATTACGACATCGCCGTGAGATAGTCTGCATCCCTTGCCGGAAATTTCTGATTCGTCGGCATTCCTTGATGGGTCGATACCGTGACCCTGGTGGCCCACGGGGGCGTTCAGACTCCCCCTCCAGTGTGACTTCATATCAGAAAGACTGACTCGATCCTGTGGCCTTTTCGGGCCGGCCATGGAAGGGACAACTGTGCTGAGGTCAAGAGATAGGTTGGAGGTAAATGATGGAGTGGGTGAAGATTCAGTGTGGAACATTCCCTGAGCAGAGAGGTACCTCCTCACATTTTCTACGTGCGATTCTTCCCTTCCTGAGAGTTTCATGTAGTCCAGAGTGACTTGATCCACGGGGAAGAAGCCGCATGTTGCACCATATTCAGGGGCCATGTTCGCTATCGTCGCTCTGTCGGGCAGGCTGAGACTGGAAAGCCCCGGGCCATGAAACTCAACGAATCGCCCGACACAGCCGTGCTCCCTTAGCATCTGCACGATTCTGAGTGTCAGATCAGTAGCTGTAACTCCAGGAGAGGCCTCGCCCTTCAACTCGAATCCTACCACCTCAGGAAGAAGCATGTATATCGGTTGGCCGAGCATCACTGCCTCGGCCTCTATTCCGCCAACGCCCCATCCCAGAACCCCTAGCCCGTTGATCATAGTAGTATGGGAGTCGGTGCCAACGAGGGTGTCTGGCATCCAAATCCCGCTCTCTTCCCTAGCTACGGAGGCTATCCACTCGAGATTGATCTGGTGAACTATCCCGCGACCAGGCGGTACTGCTCTGAAGCTATCGAGGCTCTGCTGGCCCCACTTCAAAAACTTGTAGCGCTCCATGTTCCTCTCATACTCCATCTCGAGATTCTTCTCACGGGCATTCGGGAAGAGCCCCGAGTAGTCCACTTGTACAGAGTGGTCCACCACTAAGTCTACTGGCACCTGGGGGTTGACTGCCTTCGGATCCCCACCGAGCCCAACCATTGCATCCCTGAGGGCAGCAATATCGACTACCGCCGGAACTCCAGTGAAGTCCTGAAGGATAACCCTGCTTGGACTGAACGGAATCTCGGCGGGCTCCATCTCGGGAGACCAAGATGCTATTCTCCTAACATCTTCCTCGGTCACCAAGAAGCCGTCACACTTCCTCAGTGCGGCCTCCAGAAGGCACCTAATCGTGAAGGGGAGTGAGACGAGTTCGCAGATGCCTTGTTCCTCCAACGCACCTAGGTCGAAGAAGCTCCCCAATGAGCCATCGCTAGTCTCGAAAGACGAGCGAGCTTTGAATGGGTCATTCGAGGACATGCGGCCACCGTCGCCCTAACCGGCGGAGGCGTAGCCAATCAACTTGACTCAGCGAACAAGGGACATAATCAGTCGTTTACTGTTACGTGAACCAGCCTTACGTCCTCAACTGGCTTATCGTTGCCATCTGTGGGAACTTCCGTGATTGCGTCTACATGATTCTGTCCACTCAACACCTGACCGAACACCGTATGGACACCATCTAGGTGGCTAGGTGTACTACCTGTTGGGACGATGTAGAACTGGCTGCCGCCAGTGTTGGCTGCAGATGTCTTGGCCATTGCTAGCATGCCGGGGGAATGGAGAAGGCCGTTGTCGGCCTCATCGGGTATGGTCCACTCGCTCTGATCACAGGAGCTCTGGCTAGTTGCGCTTTCGCCGTTGCAGTACCCGTACCAGTTAGCGGCGTATCCGCCCATTCCATCCTGACGGTCCACGTCTCCGCCCTGAATCATGAAGTCATCTATGACCCTGTGAAAAATCGTGAAGTCGTACCGGAAGTTCTGTGCGTGGGCAATGAAGTTCTCAACATGAACTGGTGCCAAGTCCTGGAATAGCTCAATCTCAATTGTTCCCTCTACCCTATCTCCTGAGTCATCGACGTACGAGACCTCCAGAGACACGACCGGGTTCTCGGGGTCCTCCTGGATAGCGTCGGAAATCAGCTTGATGGAAGTGAGCAGTAGCATCCCCGCTATGACCATGGCCACCAGT
>DAJH01000078.1:0-23109 GCA_002498925.1 Euryarchaeota archaeon UBA173
GCACTCGGTGCGTTTGGGCCCACCGCAACATGGGCAGCACTGAGTGAGCCCTCGATGATTGTCGCCAGCCTGCTGATGTGGCTCGGAAGGCTGGAACTTCTAACCGTACTTGTTCTTCTGCATCCAAAAACCTGGGGCGGAGATTAGTAGGAGTCCAGAGTGAATTGGGTTCCATTATTGCTGTCAGATCGCTTTTCATTAGTCGAAACTTCCTCGGCTGTTTCAATCACGACCTCGTCCTCTGTTTCTCTCGCAGACTCATCGAAACTCCTGATGACGCTCTTGCCTTCTTTGCTACTTTTTGGAATTCCATGCAGCGCCAGGTGATCTTCTACACTAAGTCCGAGATTTACGGATATTGAGAAATCACTTGAATCACCTCCTAGCGAGTCATCGTGTACTGCTAGTAAGATTGGCCAAATTTCCTCCCTGAAAGATGCCTTGCTAGTTGAGATAATACTCGCCATCTTATCGACCACAGTTCGTGATCTCCAAGTCTCTCCCCCTCTGCGTAGGAAATCTGGAAATCCAAGGTAAGGGTCTGATGTTATTGGATTCTGAGATACCGCAGACTGCGATGTTAGCGAAGAGCCCCAATACCAAGATCTGAAGGCCCTGTTCGTGAATTTAGTGGCCAATGACCTATCCGCCATTTCCATGGCCGGGCTAATTCTTTGGAGGCTCTTGGAATCGAATACGGATTGGTTATTCCATGCAAACCAAGCGAGCATCTGGTCTGGATCCTTATCGCTGTTCAACAATACAGTGTTGGCATCCTTGCCAGATTTGCTTGAGTAGACCTCTCTCATCGCTCTGAATACGTCGACTTGGACGTCTCTGACGGCCACTACCGACAAATCCCCTACGTCGTCCGAAGAGATATGTCCGTCACTAACGGAGCATAGGGCCTGTAGATCCCTGACCAAAGCCCGCAAGTCCCCTGGGTTCGATGAAAGAAGCTGCTCCAATGCGCCTGGATCAATGGTGAAACCTTCGCTATCGAGAACCCTATGGGCAATTTTCCTCATATCCAAATTACCAGCCCTCTTGAATTGAACAAGTTCGGCGTGCGATAGTACTCTGTCTCGATTCCTTCTCCAAGAGCGTCCTGAGCCCCACAGCCTCATTGGATCATTACAAGTCATTATCACTGGCTGCTCAGTTACGCTAAGGAGCCTTAGCAGCTCGGCCTTTCCACCAGAATCACCGACCAGTACAGGCCCGTCCTCTTCATTCGAGATCACTCTTTCCAACCTATCTTCCGAGACCTCCGAGAAGCCACCTCCGAGGTGATCTACCTCATCTAGGAGAATCACCGTTTTCCCATCATTGTTCGTCCCTCCCGAGAAAGCATCCAGGGAAATGTGCTGTGACCCCCTAGTTGCAGATTTCCTAATCGCAGCCGCATTCCTCTCTTCTGAGGCATTCAACTCAATAATCATCCAATCTCTCTCTTTCGCAATAGCCTTCGCCAATGTCGTTTTACCAACGCCAGGTGGGCCAGAAAGCAAGATTCCCCTTTTTGCAGGTTTATTCCCTGCCTCCCACTTGTCAAGCCACCTTCTTATGGATCTCATTTGAGTGCCATTTCCCTCCATCTCACGAAGGCTGGATGGCCTATGACGTTCAGTCCAGTCCTCATCGCCCGTGGCCATCACCCTTGTTGTGGGAGTGGAGCCCCTTGAAGATTCGCAGTCAGAACATGCTGTCCAGGCTCCTAGTTCGGAGACCGTCTATTGCTATCTTTATTGGTACCCTAATCTGCATCTGATTGTCCCTTCTGCGTATGGTCACAGTATCGTCATCAATCGTAGAATGGTCAACTGTAATTGCCCATGGGACGCCAATTTCATCGGCCCTGGCATATCTCCTGCCAATTGACCTTGAAGTATCTATATCGGCCCTAATTCCGGGGATTGAATTTATCTCGGAGGCTAACTTTCTTGCTATCTCGCCCATCCCCTCCTTGTCGAAGAGAGGGAGAACCGACACATCGAATGGAGTTACTTTCTCATCCAGTGAAAGTATCGTGTACTCTTCGCCAGACTTCCCACTTTCGTTGAATGCGTGATCAATTACATGCCAAATTATCCTGTCAATACCGAATGCAGGCTCAACGACATGCGGGGTGAACCACTCCCCGTGCACGTTTACCTCGTCAGTCCTCCTTGTTACCATGTCAGGAGTGATCTCTACAGATGTGCCATCAGAAATATCGAGTGAGAACGGTATTTTATCTGGAATTTCTTGCATTTCCGAAAGCGCATCAGATACATCAGAAGACCTGCCTTTGAAAATCGGGCCAATCACAGAACCATTGGGTGAAAGGACGTCCTTCTTCACTAGGATGGGCTCCGAATACTGCCTCCATGCCCTAAGCAAGTTGGTACCAGAGTGCGCTTCATGCGATTCCAGGTCATGACAAGTCCTATTGGCAATTCCGACACACTCGACCCACCCATACTCGCCGAGAATCTCGCAGTCCCAGCAGTCCGATGCGTAATGGGCCATTTCCGTACCGGTATGTTGTCGAAACCTAACCTTCGAACTATCGATGCCGATTGAAACAAGAAAATCCCAAGTTCTTGCTAGGAACCAGGCCACTGTGGGATGCTTGATGATGCCTTCATCCAAGGCATCAGAAAAGGTGGCGACGCGACTCCCCGAAAAACCCCCCTCTGGGTCGGGTACCAGTGATACAGGATTTTTCCACCCCCCCAAGTCCACTTCAGGGGGATCTTCTGGGTCGATGAAGTACTCCAGCTCAGCCATGTTAAATTCTCGGAGTCTGATCATACCCTGCCTCGGACTGATCTCATTACGGTAACCCCTCCCAGTCTGCAGCGCGCCAAATGGAAGCTTCTGCTTGAAATGCCTGTATAGGGACGGATATAGCATGAACATGCCCTGCGCTGTTTCAGGCCTCAGGAACGCCTCCCGGCCTCCTCTCATTGCACCAATGGTGGTCGGAAACATCAGATTCATCGGCCTGGCCGGACTCCACCCAAATTCCCCACAGTTTGGGCATGCTACGTTGTTTTCAGAAATTATTTTGTCGATCTCATCGCCTGAGATGGAATCAGGGTTTGGGTGTAAATCCTCGATTAGATGGTCACTCCTGAAAATCGCCTCGCATGAAGCGCACTCTGACATGTAGTCATTGAACTCCCCAACGTGTCCGCTAGCCACTAGCACCTCCTTCGGAGTAATGGAGGGAGAGTCAATTTCTACGATATCCCCGTGACTAGTCCAGTGATCAACCCATGATTCGACTACCCTTCTCTTGATTCTGGCCCCTACTGGGCCATAGTCAATTAATCCAGAGACCCCTCCGTATATCTCGAACGATGGGAGGACAATCCCCCTCCTCCTCATCATTGATGTTAGACGCTCCAGTCTACCTTCATCGGACATGTTCGAGTCATCGACTCTCCCATCCCGCTTTCAAGCCATCCTAGTATTATGCTGCAAGAGCGGCTATACTGCATGAAAAACAGTCTTGCCACTTATACGAACTCTGTTCCTTGAGAAGCTAACATTGATGTATGTACACGATGCCCGACAACCGTTAGGTGTACGGGAAAATGCCAATTATAGAGTACGTAGAAGACCGTATGGAAACTGAGGAGCTTTTGGAAAAGCTCAGTCAGCCCGTCCGAAACTGGTTCATGGACAAGTTCCCAGATTTCACCGAGCCTCAGAAAGTAGCTATACCTAGGATTTTGAAAGGTGAGCACCTTCTACTCTGCTCCCCAACAGGCTCGGGAAAGACCCTTACTGCTTTCCTGACCATTATCGATGATCTGGTCAGGAGGTCATTGGACGGTTCTCTCTCAGACTCAGTTCAGTGTGTGTACATATCTCCAATCAAGGCTTTGGCAAATGATATTCAGAAGAACCTAATTGGCCCTCTAGAGGAAATAAAGGAGAAGTATCTCCCCAGTAGGGCAAAGGAAATCAAAGTCGGGCTAAGAACGGGAGATACTCCTCAGAGTGAAAGGCAAAAGATGCTGAGAAAGCCACCCCACATACTAATCACCACCCCTGAGTCGCTCGGATTAGGTCTTGCATCCAAGAGATTCAGGCCAATTCTCGATGAAATGAAGTGGCTAATTATTGACGAGATGCACTCCTTGGTTCCGACAAAGCGGGGGACACACCTGTCCCTTAGCATGGCACTAATGGACTCAGTAGTATCTTCAGAGGTTCAGAGGATCGGAATCAGCGCGACCATGGAGCCTCTCGATGCAGTCGCTGAGTTCCTCGTAGCTAGCGACTCAAGGGAGAGGGACGAGGATAATCCAGAAATTCAGAAGGTCGCGATAGCAAAAATTTCGGGAGACAGGGAACTGGATCTTGACATCATACTCCCCACGCCTAGATTCAGCTCAACACCTGTGAAGGAGATACTTGACCACAATATAGACAGGATCAAGGAACTTGTCGAGGCACATACGACTACTCTAGTCTTCGTCAACACCAGGAATATGACTGAGACATTTGTACAGAAGCTGAAAGTAGCAGGCTTGGAGGGGGTAGAGGGCCACCATGGTTCCATGGACAAGGCCATCAGACTAGATGTCGAGAGTCAACTGAAGAATGGGCTACTAAGGTGCGTGGTTTCTTCTTCCAGCCTTGAGATGGGGATTGACATAGGCTCAGTAGACTTAGTGATACAGGTTGGTTCTCCAGGTTCAATAGCAACCGCACTACAGAGGATAGGCCGTGCCGGGCACCAAGTAGGAGGGCTTCCGCGTGCTAGGTTCCTTCCAACCTCTCCACACGACTTACTCGAGGTCGTCGCTGTTCAAACTGCGATCTTAGAGGGCGAAATGGACCTCCTAAAGTTCCCTGAAAACTGTCTTGACGTGCTAGCACAGTTCCTAATCGGACTCACGATAATCAAAGAATGGGATATTGACGAAGCGTTTGAGCTATTTTCCTCTTCATGGCCATACAGATCACTTCCCTATGACGACTACATCGAGGTTTTGGACATGCTCGATGATGAGCGAAGGCTATGGCTAGATTGGGAGGACAACAAGTTCGGGAAGCGGGGCTTCGCTCAGATGATTTACTACACCAATATCGGTACAATCGCTCCTGATAATAACTACCTCGTATTCACGGGGGACGGAACTCTTGTCGGCCAGTTGTCATCCTCTTTCGTATCAAGCCTAAGGAATGGCGACGTTTTCCTTCTAGGGGGCTCGACATACAGGGTTGCCAGTATTAGGGGCACTAGGGTAAACGTCACTCCAGCTACTGGATATCGACCTACCATACCCTCCTGGACCGGTGAGGCAAATAGCAGGACTCACGAACTTAGTCAAGCAGTTCTAAAGCTGTTAGGGCACATATCAGTCGGAATCAGGATGGGCGAGGATTCTGAACCATTCCTCATGGATGCACTGGGCCTCAATAAGCCCGTGGCTCTAGCATTGAAGCAGTTTCTGGATGAACACTCCGCGACGACATTCCAAGTCCCATCCAATGATAGGATAATGGTCGAGCAGGTAGAGGCCCCCCTTCCCACATATGTGGTCACGACCTGTAGGGGCAGGTCATTCAATCTGGCACTTGGCTATCTTTTTGCTGGGATAGCCGCCAAGGAAAATGTCTTAGTCCACGAGCTGTCCTTTGATGAGAATGGATTCATGGCAAAGTTAAGCCACGAGGTCGAGATATCAAAAATTCCCGATGTCTTCAGAAATGACACCAGTGAGGAAGTCCTACAGCGCTATCTCATGGATTCGCAACTTTTCGCGAAGAGGTTCAGAGAGGTTTCTTCGAGGAGTATGCTAAATCCCCGTAGAATTGGGGCCGAGGAAGTTAGCCCCAAGCAGTTCCAGCAAAAGGCAGAGTCAATCATGACCAAACATCGACAGATGGAAGATTCGGTAATCATTCGGGAGGCGATGAATGAAATTATGAATGGCGATCTGGATATGCGGCAGCTAAGGAACTTCATATCCCGAATGGATAGCGAGGATGTCAGGATTGTTCATCGCAGGGTAAAGATGCCCTCGCCTCTTGGAATGACCCTTTTCATGTCTTCATTCGAGGACCTTCTAAGCCTCAGAACTCGTGCATACCTGATTAAAGACGTCGATCCTGAGATCCTAAGGAGGCTACTCGGGGCCCGTTCATTAGCCACCGATCTAGACAAGGAGAGAATTGGAGAGTATTACCAATCAAAGGTCGCGGTTCCAAATGACGCACTTAGCTTGCTTAGGCTAATGGACATGGGAGGCGGATTGGAAAGGCAGCTCACACATCCACTCTACAGCGAGAAACTCAAGGGATTGAAATTCGAGACACTAAGAGGTTGGGTCCATGAACTAGCAGAGAGGGGCCTCATCACTAAGGTCCGAAATACAAACCACGACCAAATCGACGACAAGTGGTTTTCGATGAGAATGGCCAGTGTCCACGGCACTCTTGGCTGCCTCGCTGTAGCAGGCGCATCCGAGATGGATGATCTGAGGGCCCTGTACACTGGAGGTATGACCTATGAGATGGCAGAGGGATTCAAGGGATCCGAACCAGAAAAATGGATAGAGTCAAATTTGTCAGATCCCCTTGACTGCCTAAGGCTAAAGCTTCTGGACATGTTGGGTTCTGAGGGCCCACAGACTCTCGAATCACTAAGCGACAGACTCCCATTCCCCTTGGCCCAAGTCGAATCAGTTCTTCAAGAGCTAGAGATGAGGAACCTAGTTTCCATCGGCTTCTTCACGCAGACCGACGAGGGAGAGTTCATTCTGAGGGTCGATGAGTATAGAATCACCGGCGGAAGTGTCGAGGTTGTCGACTACAGGACATTGCAAACTCTCCTGCTTCAGAAATCATTCACCAAGTTCAACGAGCCCTCTGAGGCAATAAGATCACTAGCGCTCATTCAGAGAAGGGACGAATTGCTGCACCGAGTTGAAAACTACAGGTTTAGGGACTGGAAAGATATCAAACACGACCCGGACGTATTCAATGGCAGACTCCTCCACAACAGAGTCGGGTATACGACCAGGGATCAACTCCCCATGCTTCAGGGGCTAAGGACGGAGCCTTGGTTGGGCGCTCTTGAAACAGAACTCCTCGAGAAGATTCCAGATGAAGGAATAACCCGCACCGAGCTATTTTCGGAGTATCCAAGGGGCAAGGAAAACCAGCACATACAGAAGAGCCTCAAGAGGGCATTATCCAACCTTGAGAGGCAACTAGTGGTGGCGAAACAATTCCTCGATATGCCAAATAGGAGGAGGTCAATAGCAATCTTCCGGAGGGTTCACGAGGTAATAGATACAATGCCTTTCCCTCAGGCCCTCTCGACACTGATCAATAAGATTGGCCCGGTCAGATTACACACACTCCGGTTCTTCGTGAGCAGGCCAGTAGAGGAATTAGCCGAAGTACTCAGAGAGCTCGAATCAGATGGAAGTATTTGCCGAGTAGTAGCGCTGCAACCAGATCCTACCGATTACTACGCTTCTCATGAAGATGCGGAGAAGCTTCTTTCGCCCATGCCCGAGGATAGGAAGATGCGTATCCTTTCCCAGTCAGATCCATTCTGCAGTAGATTCATCCAAGAGGTAAGGATGATTCTGAAACAGGGTTGGTACCATCCGGTTTTCAAGGGGGTAGACCCCATTGGGAGAATATTGATGTTCGTAGTCAATGACTACTTGGAGATTAAGGACATCAATATCCCGCACTCATATTTGGATGAGTTCAAAGTGACATTTAATGACTTACTTGACAACTATCGAGATAGGCTAGTTGACGTCTCCGTGATACATGCATTCAACGGAGTCCCTGTGCACGACTGCGATGAGAATATACAGGCAATCCTCTCAGAATTAGGCTTCTCTTCGATGGGTGATGATGAAAGATACATCAGAGGGGGCATAGTGGAACCAAGGCCACGAAATGAGATCAACAGGAGGCTGTTCTACCGACACAATGTACACCAGAATAGTCGCTGGGAAAATGAGACGTTCGCTCTGAAGGAGGTCGACGAGCTCAGAGACGACTTCGCACTCAGGGGGCGCTGCGAAATGTTCCGAGTCGATCTTCAATCGATGGCAGCCACCGAGCAACTCCACCAGGGGACAAATCTCAGGGGGCATCAGGTCTGGGCTAGGTTACCACACTTCCAGAGGCTACTGACGATTAGGAATATGCAGCCCGAGGAGGATGTATTGGGAATCCTCGATTTCTTCAGCAACCACAATGACCCCTCGGTTTTCATGGAAAGATTGGCAATGAAGAGAGGGGAATTCAGGAAATTGATTTCTCCCCTTGTAAGGAGTGGACATCTGGTCCAGGACTATCGTGGCGGTTTCAAGACCGTGAAGCCGCTTCAGGGGGTCGACCTTTGGAAGATCAAGAGTGATTACCTAAGGGACATGGTCGAGGAGTATCCGGTAATTACAATGAAGCAATTTGAAAGGCTCGCTGGAGCATCTTTCGCTCCCGAGGAGATAAGCGATGTTCTGCACGAGTTCGAGGATGACGGAACTCTGATCAAGGGCTTCCTTGTAGATGACCAACATGATGTTTCTTGGGGTCGTAAGGACTTGTTGGAAGCCCAAGGAATAGCCCGGACAAGGGATCTTGTAATACCCCCATCTGACTCACTCATTCACTACTTCGGAGGCATACTCAGGGAGAAGTTTGGATTCGGTTCTGCGTACTTGGTATTCCACAAGGAGGAGCCCATTGCCGCTTTCAAGGCCAACACCAGAAATGGAACTATCGACGTCACAGATTTCGTTGGTGACTCTGAGCTTGAGAAGGAGGCTCTCAGGGTCATGAAGGAATTCGCATGGGAGCACCAGATGCCACTTACGGGCGACCTTTACGAAAAGCTCAGATCAAGATGACTTCTCTGTATCCGGGCCCCCTATCAGATCCATCAAAGGCTTTAGAATTCTTAGAATATGCTTATGCAGCTCAGGCAATATGTCAAACAGTGCTATGGCCATCAGGAACATCGCGAAAAGACTCGCAAATTTCGCGGCATAGCTATGTGTGAAATCAAACATCCCAATGCCCAAAAAGGTCCAGTTGACGTAAGTGTCGCTAAGCCAAACGATTCCAGCATTCCTGAATACATTCAGAACGTGAATGGTGGGTAGTACGATCAGAAGTGCACGTACTCGACGCTTCCAAGAAGTGGACCTCAGAGCGAAAATAGCACCAACGAAGATTATCATTGATTGGAGTCCCGAGCAGGCAAGGATGAAACTCACGCTGACTGGTGTTCCATCAGAGTGGCTGAATGGTACAAAGAACCCACTTTCGCCAAGTGGTTCCGTCAAAATCCACTTGCTACCTTCCCACTGTGATGCCAGAATATCTCCCTCTGGTAAATCGACTCTCATCAGCCCCACTTCGTATGATCCCATTCCTGCAAACTCGAGTAGCCATTCGGTGCTGTGGGCAGTGAAGCTAACAAATGCCATATTCAGAATTGGCACGCTGTAAACCGTGTAGTATGGTATGACTGACCATACGACCGCCCCCCTAAGCCAAACTAGGGAGTCAGGGGCCCTTTCCCAGTTCCTCACTTCCCAAATTCCCAGTGCAATGCCTGCTGGCAAGGCACCGGCAGTCATCGCCACTAATATTGGATCAGATATTTCCACGAAATGAGATGATTGCAAGTAGAAGAATAATCCTAGGAGAGACCACCCTATTGCAGCGCAATAAGGGGCGTAAGACCTTTTTTGGTAGTGAAAGCCAACCCCAAGGAGAATCGCTCCCAACCAGCAGAATGACAGTCCTAACGTGAATCCAGTAACTCCAATCGCCTCTGCCAAAGAGCCGACCAGCGCCCCCACCGGCTCCTCCATATATGCCAATGAGTCATCAACCCGTAAATATGATGCCCCCAACGGATAGACCGGTTAACACATGACATTCGACTTCGAGGAGTTCGCAAATTCCTATATTTCGGACCTCAAGAGGACTCTGGACGAGCTTTCGATGGATTCGGTTTCATCCTTCTGGGAGATGGTAGAAAATGTCAGAGTTTCTGGCGGCAGTGTTCATTTCATAGGTAATGGGGGTAGTGCAGCTACGCCTTCACATACTGCTGGAGATTGGTCCAAAGAACTGTCCCTCAGAACGATCTCGCATTCAGATAACGCCTCTTCACTGACCGCGTGGGCAAATGATACTGATTACTCTAACATCTTCGTCGGGCAGTTGTCGACCTTCATCAGAGAAGGTGACTTAGTGGTCGCGTACAGTGGTTCTGGAAACTCCGAGAACGTATTGAACGGTATTTCCTTTGCCAGGGATAATGGCTGCTCTACCGCTGCAATCACCGGAAATTACCGAGGCATGGAAGGCGGGGAGCTAGCCAAAATTGTAGACGTAGCAATCGTTGTTCCCACGACATCAATGGAGAGGATCGAAGATGTCCAGCTAGTGCTCAACCACATCATCAAGGAAGCCGTCAAATCAAACAATGGGTTGTGATATAATGCTCCCACCCCAAAGGGACTCAGGAAAACTCGAACGACCTCTGAAAATGCACTCACTCCCAGGTGAGAAAAGGTGGGACGGGAGGATTGCTTATCTCGACAGGGATGGGGTCATCAACAGAGGTTTCGAGGATTATGTAAACACCGTAGAAGAAATCGAGATACTTCCTCTGGCAGCCACCTCAATTGGCGAATTAAGAAGATCTGGATTCAGGGTTTGTGTAGTAACCAACCAGTCACCCGTTGGCCGTGGATTGTGGTCTAGGGATAACCTAGCATCAATCCATACGGAGATCAGGAGACTCCTACTGATGGACGACAAGGACGCACACTTAGATCTAATTCTCCATAGCCCATATGCGCCATGGGAGAACTCTTGGGCAAGAAAGCCCAATCCAGGAATGCTTGAGGCTTCCAGGCAAATAATGGATGCCGCTCATTCTGACCCATCCTTATCCGAACTGACAATTTTGTATGGCCCGGACTGGAAAGATAGGCCATCCGAACAACGCTCGGTCATGGTCGGTGACAGGGATGTCGACATGAAGGCATCCGATGCATTTGGCGTCACAGGTATTAGGTGCAATCCCGATGACGGGATTAGCGGGGTTATCGACACAATCCTGGGGTGATCAGGCTGACTAAATCACAGCGTACCATCGTAATGATTGGCTTAGATGACACGGATCACCCGGAAGTGGGCTGCACCACCCATTCCCTCAACGAACTTATTTCCAAGATATCCGAAGAAAATCAGTCCGATGTTTTGGAAAGGAGACTAGTAAGGCTCTGGCCATTTGCTTCTAGGAGAACTAGGGGCAATGGTGCGCTTTCTGTCATGATTTCAGTAAAATCAGACTCTATAACGGATTTTGAGAGAATCTGCGAAAAATGGTTCGAAGACCTATCCAAATCTATCTCTGAACACCCCGAGGGTGGAACCAAAGCGTCCCCTTGCTTGGTGATTGCATACAACCAGACTCCCGAGTCATGGTATTGGGAATCTGTCAGAGGAGAAGTCGACTTGGGGGGGAGAAGGAAAGAGGTCGAGGATTCTGGTGCCAGGATATTCGAGTTAGACGAGGGCTGGGGGATCATTGGCGCCTCAGCAGCGATTTCATGGGTGCCCGATGAACACTCATCATGGGAATTAATCGCATGGAGGGATGGAGCAAGGATTGGAACACGAAGGGATGTGAGCCACCAGGCTGTACTGGAAATGGCTCAAAACCACCCTGAAACATTCCTGAATAGAGACCCCACCAAGAACAAGGGCCTGATCGCACCAAGGACTCCCTGCCCAGTACTATACGGAATCAGAGGCGAGTCGAGCAATTCAGTCACGGAGGCGCATCTCTGGATGCAGAATAGAGATGATGTCGAGGACAGCCAATCATGGGCCCCTCACAGAACAAATCAGATGTCGGACGATCATTTGGTAGGCGTATGTAGGGGGACTGTACTCACGCTTCCCCATGAGGGCAGGGGGGCACACACCAATCTTCAGGTCCTAACTAATGGCATGATGACTAGCCTAGTGGTATTCAAGGAGGGGGGACAGGTCAACAAACTAGTCAGGCAACTAATGCCTGGAGACCAAGTTGATTGGCTGGGGCTGGAAGCTCCCGACGGATCGATACACCTTGAGAGGGTGGCGCTACGTTCTGCAGTACCAAGGATCTCTTCCCGACCTTCATGTTGCGGTAAGACGATGAGGAGTGCAGGAAGAAATCAATCACTCAGATGCCTCATCTGCGGCGATAGCAGGGAGAAGGTATGGCTGTCCATTCCATGGTCTCCCGTGGGCGTCTCTTCTACATCGGGCTGGTTCGAACCATCACCCTCGCAGAGAAGACATCTCGCCAAGCCACTAAATCAGGGGATCCCAACATAATTCGGAGTGATGAATTTGGATGTTTCAACTGAGGCCCTTCTTCAGGCAATCCTCATCGTAACCGCACTGGGTCTTTTTTGGCTGATCATCAGGAGAAACTCATCAAAGTCAGTGGGCGAACAAGACGAATACTCTGGTTCTGCCAGGGATCCGCAGTCACTTTCCGAACCAACCTCAGAAGCACTTTCCGAGCTGGATAGATTGATTGAGGAGAAATCAGACCACTGAGAGGCCGTATTCGTCCATTCTAAGAAGGACCTCGCCCTCACTTTCAGAGAGGATCCTGTACGACTCCCTAGTCGGGTGCCTAAGTAGCATCAAGGTACGCATTTTTCCTGAAATCCCACTTCCCCCTCTGGCGACTAATTCTGGACCCGTACCAGACGCATTTCCCACGGCTGAGGATGTAGCAATAACCCCACAATCAGATGTTTCCACGATTCTGATCAGTGAATCTATTTCCGCCTTCTTAGCTCTGCCAATAGGGCCACACCAGTCATCAATTACAACGAGTCCACCAGTTCCTAACTCCCTAGTCTTTCCAACAATGAACTCCTCTATTACAGACAAGTCCCCACCGAACTCAATGACTCTTAACTCCATCAGCTTCGCCCTATCCAAATCTCCCATAATTTCGGAGAACCTGACTTGGTCCGGGGCTTTCATGCACGCCCAAATCACGCGACCACCACTTCCTAGGACATTATTGGCCATATTCAAGCAAAGCGTAGTTCTACCTGCTCCTGGCTCGGACGATAGATGCACAGCCCCTCGCCCCAAATCTATCATACACATTGCACGGTGACTATGTGAATGAGCATTACTGAGGATTTTCTAGATATTTCCCGGAAAAGAATATTGTACATCCACCTCTAATCAGTGCCATGAGCGGTACTCCAAGGGGCCATGAGAGAATTCCTCGACGACCCCCTCCAGACTTCGAGGAGACTGAGTCGGGTATTATCGAAGGCATTACTGAATCCGGCTTCCTCAACGTGGCTCTCGATGATGCAAATCAATACGGTCCACACGCCATGATTGTGTTACTCGGGATAGTAGCTGCAGTGACAGCATTAGTATTGATGGCTGCGATGTTCGTAATCTAATCCATCATTAATCTAGCAATTGATACCGCATTATCAACTATTTCGCCAGATACGCCAAGGTGCCCCCTCGGATCGAATAAATCATCCAATTGATCATCGTCGAAAATCGAAGAAATTGACTCAGAGGAAGAGCATACATCCTTCAGATGAACCCCTTTACCCATGGCTTCCATTGAAGCAGCCCGCAACTCCTCATGTGCACGGTCTCTTGGCATGCCAGAATCAACCAATGCTAGCATCAGCCTCTCTGCCATTACTAGTCCATTTTGACTTTCGATATTCTCTATCATCTTACCCCTATTGACGACCAATCTTGAGAGTACCTTGTTGCACTTGTCAAGAATGTCATCTAAGAGAATCATGGAGTGGGATAGCGTGAATCTTTCCGATGAGGAGTTCGCTAGATCCCTCTCGTGCCATAGAAGTGCGTTTTCATAAGATGGGATGATCATTGATCTCACAATTCTGGCCAGCCCGCACGCATTCTCTGCTGTTATCGGGTTCTTTTTGTGCGCCATTGTCGATGATCCAACCTGCTTCTCAATATCGAATGATTCTGCGACTTCCCCAATCTCGCTTCTCTGCAGATTCCTTACCTCCTGCAAGATCTTCTCAATGCTAGTCGCGACATTGGACATCCATCCTACCCATTCGATGTATCTGTCCCTTCCCACGACCTGTGTTGTAGCAACAGGAATCTCAAGTCCAAGTTCCGTGAGGATCAAGCTCTGTAGCTCGATAGCCCTGTCTCCCTGTGCGGCCCCCGTACCGACTGCTCCCAGGAACTTCCCAGTAGTGGCTCTCGGTGCTAGCTCGTCCAGCCTCTCCCTGTGCCTGCGGAATTCATCAACCCATACAGCAACCTTCAGTCCGAAAGTTATGGGAACAGCGGCTTGCCCGTGAGTCCTACCTAGCATGATAGTGTCCCTTTCCCTCTCCGCCATGTCACACATGGTCGAAATCAATCGACTGACCATTTCCCTCTGCATCTCTATGCTATGCTTGATTTGTAGTGCAACAGCCGAATCTACGATATCGTTGCTTGTAGCCCCGAGGTGAATGCACCAACCGGCATCGCCCGCCACTTCAGCCATCGCCTTGGTAAGTGCCATTATGTCGTGCCTAGTTTCAGCTTCGATCTCATCGACCCTATCGGCTGTGACGATTCCCGGATCGGAAATATCGGCTATAATGTCATAGTGTTCAGGACTAACTCTCCCCATCTTACTATGAGCCCAGACTAATGCCCTTTCGACCTCTAATTGTCTAGAATGCCTTCCTTCACGAGACCAGATTGCCTTGGCCTCTTCTCGCCCGTATCGATAGTCCAGAGGTGAAACCGACATACTTCCCCGTGTCGTTCCGAACCCCGTCCCCTGTTTGAGTCTAGCGCACGGGGGTTAGTGATGCATATTTGATATTCCAGACCCCTCTCGGGCCATCCCACACAACATCCCCGTCCACCTGAATTGTACGTTGCATGTACGGGGCTGCAAGAACTAGAGTCTCAAACTCCCCCCCTTCGCCATCGATATTGAACCTATATTTCCTTGAAAGCTCCCTCAGGCGCTCGACACCCTCCCTCCCAAGTGAAGTACCCAGCCACTCAGCGCCAAGTCCTTCCGAAGATACAGAGGCAATACGGACGTCGAAACCATGTTTGTACAGGGAGTCCATGTGGCTATCTGATGAGTTATGCCACAGAGGGCTGAACGAACGAACGTCCAACCTCTCGCACATCATCTCAATCCTAGTCTTCTGAAAATCCGATCTAAGGGCACCGGAAACTATCGCATCAAACTCCAAAGCCCCCTTGTGAATCTCTATTTCCGAAGAGTCCCAATCCTTCGGCCAAGTATTTTCCATGGCCTGTTCGGGATCGGAAAAACCCCTTAGCCCGTCCTCCAAATCCCCCATTTCCTCCTCTATGTCCCCTGAAGTTAGTATTGGAAGCCAGGGAACTCCAGCCGATGCCGCCTGCATTCCCGCCAATGCAACTCCCTGTGTTTGGAACATCATTGAATCATCCCCTGTCACGCACATTGTGACAATTGCCCTCACGTCCCAACCTCTCATTATTGCCCACCAAGTAGAATATGCCGAATCTTTCCCCCCTGAACCCAAGATTACGACTCTCATGCATACGCCTGCGGGTCGAAGCGCTTGAATGCCTCGATGGATGAGCCTTTGTACAACCAACCTTGATAAGAGGCCGATGAGGCATGGGGTTCGATAGCATGCAGCCAAGCGGACGTGGATACGACTCATCAGTAGGAACTTTCTCACCAGACGGACGTCTTCACCAAGTGGAGTACGCAAGGGAGTCAGTAAAAAGAGGGTCAACAACAGTCGGACTGAAATTCCGTGATGGAGTCATACTGATTGTGGCAAAGAGGATCCCAAGCAGGCTGGTAATCCCAGACTCAATAGAGAAAATGTACCAGATTGATGACCATATCGGAATAACTACTTCTGGATTGGTGGCGGATGCCAGACAACTCGTCGACAGGGCCAGGGTGCAATGCCAAATCAACAGGATGACATACGGGGCCCAGATAGATGTTACATCCCTCGTAAAGAAGATGTGCGACTACAAGCAGTCCTTTACGCAATATGGTGGAGCGAGGCCCTTTGGCACTGCGTTACTAATCGCAGGCGTCGATTCGGATGGCGCTCACCTCTTCGAAACAGACCCCTCTGGAGCCTATGGCTCATACCAGGCAGGGGCCATCGGGAGCGGACGCAGCGAGGTAATCGCTTACTTCGAGGAGAAGTGGAAACCCGGAATGACCGAGAATGCCTCGATTAAGATAGGGCTCGAAGCCCTATCAGAAACGCTCGAAGACGGCCTTTCAGGAGACTCGGTAGAGATTTGTGTCATCGACTCCAACGGTTACAGAGAACTATCTTCTGAAGACACAGAGAAGCATCTAGCCAAGTTGTAGGGCTGTCAGTGGCAAGCACTATCCCCGCAACCGCCCTCGGCTTCACGGGGGAGTCCACTGGTCAGCTTGGATGATGCGGTCATTGCGCGGATCGAGAAAGGCGGTAGCAGGTACGAGATCCTAGTCGACCCCGATTTAGTTGACGAATGGAAAAATGACCCGTCTTCAGTAAGCATGGACGATTTACTTGCAATAGGTGAAGTTTGGACCGACTCTAAAAGTGGAGAGAGGCCGACTTCAGACGCTCTGGAGAATGTCTTCGGCTCGAGTGATCTTGAAACCTGTGTAACCAAAATTCTGAGAGAGGGTAGCATACAGCTTACAACGATTCAACGGAAGAAGATGGTCGAAGAAAAGAGACTGCAGATAATCAGTGAGATAGCCAGTACCGCTACTGACCCCAAGACGAAGATGCCACATCCCCGAACTAGGATAGAAAACGCCCTCGATGAAGCTAGATTTTCCGTCGATCCTTTCAAATCTTTAGAAAGTCAAGTGAGTGATGCAATAAAGATCCTGAAACCCCTTATTCCCCTGCAGTTCATCACTGTAAGGCTTGCATTTAAGATTCCAGGAAGCTCATATGGCTCCGTGAACCAGATGCTTCGTGACTCGGTAATGAGGGAAGAATGGCTCTCAGACGGGACTTGGGCCTGTGTAATCGAAGTGCCAGGGGGAATGAAAAACGAGATCATCAGCAGGGTTGCCAGCAGGGCATCCGATGCAGAAGTAAGGGAACTTGACTGAATTATCACCGTAGGTGGTAGCATCAACGGTTATGAAGGGCTGGCCGGTCGCGCGGCCCGATACTATGAGTAGAGAGAGCAGCGCGGACGGACCGCGAGACTCACGACGAGACCTCGTCGTCGTGCCCGGGGAAGACCTCGGCGAATCTGAGGGACATGAGGCAGGGCACGGAGTACTAGTTGTCGACGGCCGCCTCAAATCGACGAAACAAGGACGAATGAACACGAAGGGTAGCACTGTAACAGTGGAGCCACTACACACTACATACATGCCTAGGCCGGGCGACTTGGTCATTGGGCATATCGAGGGGTGTACGAACAATATTTGGTTCATTGACATAGGCGCCCCATTCAATTCCATACTTCCCATGAGCCTCGGACCTGCCAAGGTAGAGTTTGGCGGAACAAGAAAGGTATTGGACATCGGAGACTCAATTTTGTGCAGAGTTCAGGAAGTTGAAGAGACTCATCAGAGCGTCGTCACTATGAAGGGACTCGGTCTGAGAAAGATCAAGTCCGGTGCACTCGACGATGTCGACCCGCATCTTCTAGGCAGACTTATTGGCAAGGGGGGCAAATTCCTGAAGGATCTCAAACATGAATCAGAGTGCAGGATAGTCGTTGCCGAGAATGGCCGTTTGTGGATAGATGGTGAACTAGAAGGAATACTCAAGGTGAGAAATAAACTCAAGGAGTTATCTCACGATGCGAGACAAATTGGAGGTGTTAATTGATGGGCGGATATGGAGACGTACAGATGATAGATGAGAATGGCCTTAGAATGGACGGTAGGAAGCCCGGTGATGTACGACCAATTACCATTGAAACGGGCGTTGTGCCCGTAGCCGATGGTTCCTGTAGGATGATATGGGGCACCAATGAGGTCATTGTCGCCGTATACGGGCCAATGGAGGCCCACCCAAGAAAGATCCAGAGGCAGGATAGGGCAGTACTGGATGTCGCATACAACATGGCGCCATTCTCTACAACGGATAGGATAAGGCCCGGATTCAACCGACGCAGCAGGGAGATAAGTAAGGTAACAGCAGATGCTCTCGAGAGTGTTGTACTGCTGGAGCTTTACCCACGCTCAAAGATTAGAATAGGAATTGAGATAGTTTCTGCCGAGGCCGGGACCCGATGCGTGGGATTAACCGCAGCTTCTGTGGCACTGGCCGATGCCGGCATCCCTATGACGGATCTTGTAGTCAGTGTCGCCAGTGGAAAAATCAATGATGTCGTGGTTTGCGACCTAAACAAGGAAGAAGACAACTACGGCGAGGCTGATTTGCCAATGGGTGTTCTGCCCAACACAGGCGAACTAGTATTCCTCCAGATGGACGGGGATCTTTCCCCCGATGAATTCAAGCAGGCATGGGATTACAATATGGACGCCGCTATGGAAGTTCACAAATTAATGGTCGAAGCCCTCAAGGGAGGTGGGAATTGATGTCAGTTCCACTAGTTCCAAAACTCCTCAGGGCCCATCTGGCCGATCTAGCGTTGAATGACTCTAGATTGGACGACAGGGGCCAGTGGGATGCTAGAGATACCAAACTCGAAACGGGTATTCTCGCTCGAGCAGAGGGTTCAGCTAAGGTAACTATGGGCGATACCATAGTTCTTGCAGGAGTAAAGTTCCAGATAATGACACCTTACCCGGATCGCCCCAACCAGGGCGGTCTGATGTGCTCATGTGAAGTCAGGCCAATAGCAGGACGTCACTGGGAAGCGGGACCCCCTAGCCCACAGTCTATCGAGCTTGGAAGAGTCGTCGATCGAGGAATAAGGGAATCTGGCTGCATAGATGTAGACGAACTGTGCATTATTCCTGGTGAGAAGGCTTGGCAAGTAATCCTAGACTTACACGCCATATCGGATGATGGCAATCTCTTCGATGCATTCGCTTTGGCGGGAATCGCAGCCCTTAGGGACGCTACTATACCAGCAGAAAGGTTCGAGATCGGAGAGGATACTCCACTCAAGGTGTCCAAGACGCCAATAATGTGTTCGTACCACAAGGTAGGAGGCAGATTTGTCTACGACGCATCTTACAGAGAGGAGCTTGGTGGCGATGAGAGGATCCACATAACGCTAGGTGATGATGACCATGTTCATTCTCTCCAAAAGGGTCTAAAAGGAATCTTTACGGCAGAGGAATTCGACGAGATAATGGAGCACGCGAAGGCAAGATGTGCAGAACTCCGAGAAATTGTTAATGGGTAGGTGCAAATATGGCAAAGAGAACACAGAAGACAGGCCTTACCGCACGCTTCGGCCCTAGGTATGGTGTCAGCGTCAGGAGAAGGGCTGGCTCCGCTCTTAGGAAGAAGTCAAGGGAGTACACATGCCCATCATGCCAGTACCCAAAAGTCAGAAGGAAGGTCGCAGGAATATGGGAGTGCAGGAAGTGTGGCTACACATTCACTGGCGGCGTCTGGGAGCCATTTACTAGGGCATCTGAGGCAAATAACAGGGTTATCCGCAGATCAATGGAAGGAGCTACCGCTACCGATATGACAGTTATCGCCCAACAGGCAGCTATGGATTATGAGCGCAAGATCGCGGAGGCCGAGCGCAATGACGATTCAGAGGAAGAATGACACAGCGTCTATTATCCTACGTTCCATCCATGAAGACGCAGAATCTATCTGTGCCGGGATGGTCACTGAAGCCGAGTTCACACTCGCCGGACAGGTGATGGAATTCACGCTCTCTTCTCGGAGTATTTCGGATATCCGAGCAAGGTGGAACTCCCTGCTAAGGGGAATAGTTGCCTCAGAGCAAGCATTGAAGGCAATAAGGGAGTCAAGGTGAGAACATGCAAGGCGGACAGGATGCCGGTGAAGCACTGAAGTTAGTAGCCCAAGAACTACAGGCAGTCATGTCGCAGATGCAAACTGTAAACTCCCAGATCAGTGAATTATCGATGACGTTGGAGGCCCTGTCCTCCCAAGATTCGGATAAGCCCGTGTACAGGGCGGTTGGCAGTCTCCTGCTAGAGGTAAGTGACAGGAACTCCCTAGAATCAGACATTCAGACGTCTAGGGACTCTTTCCAGGCCCATTTAGACAGGCTTTCGGAAAGGGAAGTCGAACTTAGGGAAAACTACGAGGAGCTAGTCAAATCATTCGAGTCACAGTGAGGTGGTCCAATTCCTTCAGAGATCGAAAACGCCCCACTAGACAAGAGCCTTGTTGAATTGTTGAACTTGATATCATCAGGCGAAACGGAAGAAGCAGTCAGCCTGTCAAGCGAGATCCTTGTCAGGGCTAGGTCCACGGAAGAGAGGGACAACCTTGTAGAGGCCAGAGTTAGGATGGAGAGGGCCCTGATTGGTGCAATCAGCACTGATGAAGTCGGGGCTGAGTTGAGATGGTGTGTTGACAGATTGAATGCAATCTGCCCCGGGGCTCCACTTCATGGCCTAGCATTGCTCAATCTGGCGATTTGGCACTCAAATAATGGGGAGCAGATGATGGCCATGGCAGTACACTCGGACATCTCAATCAATGCGGGCCATCCTACTGATATCAGATCCCTTTCTAGGCTTGAGATAGGGAGAATCCTGGCAGGGATGTCCGACTTTGGCCCTGCAATGAGGCACCTTTGGTCAGCTAGGAGGGGATTCATTGAATCAGCGATGCCTTCCGAAGCATTAGTAGCTTCACTGGAGTGGCTAGACATCGCTCTTGATGATGTTTCAGAAAACGCCCCGACCATGGAAATGAGAATCGAAACAGCATCTCCTAGAGAGGGTCCCGGAAACACATTGGTGCCTGCAAATCCAGATGACGTTACAGAAGTAATCGAATTCCTCTTGCCAATACTGACTGTAGACTTGTCTGGTTCAAGCAGGGCTGACTTGGGACTAATTGTCGATGCCTCTGAGGTAATGGGAAAGTCAGAATGGACCAATGTTATGAAATCTAGGATATCGGAAATTCAAGATGAAAGAGTCACAGAAGTACTCCAGTCATGATCCCTAATGGCCTTAACTTCAGACACTCCCCAACCAAGCGTATTTGGAATTTCAATACACCATCCAACCTCTGAAATCTTAGGGTCATTGGATAGCCAAGGTTCCGGCCCAGGCTCATCTTCAACTTCGATCCATACGACCACCCCTCCCTCCACTAAATCTTCATCATAGGCCTTAGCAGTTCCAAGCAATCCGGTTTCTTCGTAAAGCTCTCTCAGTGCCGCTATGTCGAATTTCTCTTCTGGTTCCGAAGTACCCCCTGGAAATTCCCACCCTCTTTCTTCGTGGAGGACCATGACCCAAGGATTCTCCTCACCGCCGTATTTTGATGTAACCCATGAAATCACAAATTTATCTCTCATCCCCAATTTCCCTCCTAATCTCTTCAGTAACCTCGATCGCTCCTGCTACTCCCTCGGCCGCTAAACGCCTGGCGACAAAGAACGCCTCAGAGAGCTTACCCGATTGTATCAGTCCTCTGACCTCAGATAGTGGGTCCAACTCCCCCTCTCCATCGATAATTTGTTCCGGTTCTCTTTCTAGAACGGGCGTTGCCATGGACTCCATCTTCCTCAGGAAATCTACCCTCTCTTTTACTGCGGGCGCTATCCATGGTTTACTCCCACCCCCATCTAGGTGAGACTCCATCCTTTGCTTGAACTGATCACGAACATCCATCTTCGGGAACTGAGTCTGTGCCTGATCATAGCACAACCATGCATCGCTAAACTCACCTCTTCGTTCATGCATTCTTCCCAATTCCGCCCATGCCTCGAAGTTTGTAGGCCTCTGTGCAAGAATCAATCTTGCCAGGGACAAGTATCCATCTTCGTCACCATTATCCCGTATTCTTTCTATCCTCCTAGAGAACAAAACATTGGCTCTCCTATCCCGTAGATCAAGAGACTCGACTCTCGTGATGAAATCAGAAATCTTTTCACTCGAGCCAGAAATAGTATTCCACCACTCATCAGGATCGAGTGGATCGGCGGCAAAAGCGCCCTCCAGTATTACACTACCAGACTCAAGCATATCCACATTGTCTAGCTGATTGAGGAGTTCAGGATCCCTTCCCAATACTGTGAAAATATCGTCGAGAACCGCCCTAATGCCCTCGCCATCACCAGAGATGGCCTTGACCTCCAAAAGGACCCTCCAGTTTTCTGGATGTGTAAAATCATGTAGGACGGACTGCCTAGCATTCTGCTCCGCCCATCCTAGATTCGTAGAATCAGATTCAGTCCCATTTACTATCTTCAGGTATTTTTTTGCTTGACTTCTATGCCTATTGCCAAGACTCCTTCTTGGATGTTGTAGCTTATCGTCAATTGATTCTACGGACATCAAATACCTCACAGAACAGACTCGTATGGGCTCTTGTCCTCACCCGGAACAAGAGTAGCATCCATTCCTATCTTACTAGTCATTCCATTGTCCGATCTACTTGGATCTAAACTGGATCCTTTCTGGTTCGAGAGGATTACTGTGTCAGCATCTGGCTGCCATCGCGTCATCAGTGCCCACTCCACCCTCATCGGATCGGCAATATCGATATCTTCGTCCACAACAATCACCTGCTTCATAGATGGATGACCATCGAATGCCGCCTGAATTGCCCTCATGCCATCCTCAGGTTCCTCTGGAACTATCTGTATGACCGATGCAAGCCATCCACATCCGCCATCGGTCATGTGAACATCCGTACACTTCACGACTTCCGAAACGGCAGTCTTGATTGTAGGCGCCCTGGGCATCCCCATCAGCGTTCTATGCTCCACCCCAGTCGGTATAATTGCATGGAATATCGGGTCTTTCCTGTGGTGTACAGCATCATATTCTATCACATGCTCCTGTCTAATGTCATCAACAGTTCCAGTGATGTCGACATAGGGCCCCTCATCGTCCCGTTCAGGAGTTATTCTGGCCTGCATCGCGTATTCAGCATC
>DAJH01000078.1:23513-28945 GCA_002498925.1 Euryarchaeota archaeon UBA173
GTCAACTCATCTACGTATTCGGTAAATGACATCGCCGCTGCAAGTAGAACGGTAGGATCAGCGCCATTGACCACGGCAATCTGGACATCCTCCCCATTCTCCGCTGCCATCGTACTGAGCGTTCTGAGATGTCTAGGAACTAGTCTAGCTACTGTGTGCTCCCCATCCCGTAATAGTTGTCTGTGGAATGAGACATTCCTCACTCCCCCGTATTCGGCAATAATTATCGATGCCGATTGGTACCTTCCCCCGTCTTCCCTGAAGTGCCAAGGTATTGGCAGTTTTTCCAGATCCACGGAATCCTGTCCAGATTCCATAACCTGCGCTTCATTTCTCCCTACGATTTGAGGCTCAGAGGGGTTATCCATTGCCCAAGCGAGGATGTCAATAAGCTCCCCCGGGCTGACTTCAAACATCTCACAGAGCCTAGAGCGCTCTAGGACATTTAGTGCTGCTCTGTGACCCGGTGACTCAGCAATGTTTTCAAAAACCAGAGGGACATTTCCCAGAGATACGGACATATCCATCATGTCGTGGTTCACACTAACACTATCGTCTATGCGATGGACGCCTTCGAGCATATCACGGAATGCCATATACGGGGGCGGCATCAGACCGTGCTTCAATGTTAGTGACAGTATGACACTGGGAGTGCTACTCACCTATGGTGACCCCGTCACGCTCTTATACCCCTTGAGGGTCGGCGAGGCGTCATTCTGAGGTGTCACTTTGGGTAGAGGACTATTCTCCGGCCAGAAGATGAAGACCGATAGGAAGAGATACAGGTGGAAGGAACGTAAGTTCCGGGACCGGCAATTGAAGCAGCAGAGGGGTGGAGTCCTCAAGCACGACCCCCTCCGCGGAAGCACACAGGCCAAGGGAATAGTGATCGAAAAAGTTGGTTTCGAGGCCAAACAGCCCAATTCAGGTATTAGGAAAGCCGTCAAGATCAGCCTGATTAAGACCGGAAATCAGCTAACTGCATTCGCACCGGGAGATGGCGCGATATCATTCATCGATGAGCACGATGAGGTGCTTGTCGAGGGTATTGGGGGGAGCAAGGGTCGTTCATACGGTGACTTGCCAGGTGTCAGATACAAGGTCATCAAGGTCAATGGCGTTTCTCTAGATGAAATGGTCAGGGGTCGCAAGGAGAAGCCGATTAGGTAGGTATTACGATGTCCGAAAGTACCGAAGCACCGATCGCAGGAATAGGGACAATGGTGTTCGGCAAGTGGGATGCGACAGAAGTTACCTGCTCCGATCCCGGACTCGCCCCCTACATTAACCTGACAACAATAGGCACCCCTCACAGCGGAGGCAGGCACGCAAACGCGTGGTTCGGCAAGGCCAAGCTTTCAGTTGTAGAGAGATTCATCAATAATCTGATGAGAACTGGCAAGTTTTCAGGTAAGAAGCAGCACTGTGTTAAGGCATTCGAAGCAGCTCTTGACTCAATAAATGAGAGATCAGGAGAAAACCCCCTGCAGTCATTCATTGACGCTATTGTAGAGGCCGCACCATGCGAGGAGATAACCAGGATTAAGCTGGGAGCCGTCAGTACGCCAAAAGCAGTCGACTCTTCCCCAAGCAGACGTCTCGACATCGCCCTGAGGAATATATCAGTCGGCTGTGCAGCCGCTACTGCAGGAAGTAAGAGGACACTCACTCAAGGTATTGTAAATGAGATAACAAAGGCGGCCCAAGGTGACGTTGGCGCCTTCTCAATAGGAAAGAGGGAAGAAATCGAGAGAGTGGCTTCATCTGCTAGATGATTCCGTGCCCAATCTAAATCAGACCACTGAGGCATATCATGCCACCTTCACAATTGTATTTATGAACCAAAGTCAGGTCGCCGCATCAATTGAGGAATAGAGATGGGTCGTAAGGAAGACAACATCAAGCGTGCTACAGAGATAATGCACGACAGAGAGCACATCAGAAACATCGCCATCGCTGCCCACATAGACCACGGAAAGACGACGCTTTCTGATAACCTGATAGCAGGTGCCGGAATGATGTCAGAGGACCTTGCTGGGAAGTCCAGGGTTCTGGACTTCGACGAGCAAGAAAGCGCCCGTGGGATTACAATAAACGCCGCCAGCGCATCGATGGTTCACAGCGTCGAAGGCCAGGATTATCTGATCAATCTCATTGATACCCCAGGGCACGTCGACTTCGGTGGAGACGTAACTAGGGCCATGAGAGCAGTTGATGGATGTATCATTCTTGCATGTGCTGTTGAGGGCACAATGCCTCAGACAGAAACCGTTGTCAGACAGGCACTCAAAGAGAAAGTTCGACCAGTATTGTTCATCAATAAGGTTGACAGGCTGATTAACGAGCTTCAGATAGACGGCCCAGAGATGATGGCCAGGTTTGAGAAAATAATTACCAAGGTCAACAAGCTAATTTCTACGTATGCCCCCGAGGAATTGAGTAGGGAATGGCAAGTTTCAGTGCAGAAGGGCACGGTGGCCTTCGGGTCTGCTTACTACAACTGGGGGATGTCAATCCCGTACATGCAGAAGAGCGGCCTTAATTTCACACAGATTTTTGAGTTCTGTCACAACGATAATCAGAAGGAATTAGCAAAACTAGCTCCCGTACATACTGTACTACTGGACATGACGGTAGAAGAGCACCCCTCCCCAGTAATTGCACAGAATTACAGGATACCCAATATTTGGCAAGGGGATCTAGAGTCTGTCTTGGGCAAAGCAATGATGGAATGCGATCCCGAAGGCCCCCTCTCACTAATGATCACAAAGATATGGATGGACCCCCATGCAGGAGAGGTTGCCGTGGGAAGGGTATACTCTGGTAGCATAAAGCACGGCGAATCGGTATGGGCAATCGGTGGCGCGAAGGCAGAAAGAGTACAGCAAGTAGGCATGATGGTCGGAGGAGACAGGATTGCCACATCAGAAGTTACATCTGGCAATATTGCCGCAATTACTGGAATCCGCAGTGCTGCCGCTGGAGTAACCATAGCTAGGGAGGAGGACGCAGTCCCATTCGAGGCAATTAGACATATTTCGGAACCAGTCGTCACAGTGGCCGTCGAACCCAAGTCTATGAAGGATCTTCCAAAGTTCATCGATGCTCTAAGGGGTCTAGCTAAGGCGGATGCCTCACTGGATGTATCCACCAACCAAGAGACAGGGGAGGCCCTGTTGGCCGGTATGGGGGAACTGCACCTCGAAATCACAGTTTATCGCCTCGAGGAAGAGCAGGGAATCAAAGTGAAGGTAAGTGAGCCAATAGTGGTATACCGGGAATCCGTGCAGAGTACAAACACAGGAAGCCCATTCGAGGGTAAGTCCCCAAACAGGCACAACAGATTCTACATCGAGATAGAACCTCTCCCGGATGTAGTTGTAGAGCAGCTGAGAGCAGGTGAATTCAGAGATGGTGCTGTCAGAACAAAGGATGCCAAGGAAATTGGAGACAAATTTGCCGAATTGGGCATGAACAAGGATCTAATGAGGAAAATCTACGCCATCAATGGCACTAACGTACTCGTCAACGATACCAAGGGCATACAGAACCTCCACGAGACAAGGGAACTCATAATTGAGGGATTCAATGACGTCTGTAAGAAAGGCCCCGTTGCTGACGAGCCTTTGATGGGCGTCATGGTCAGACTCGTGGACGCCAAGCTTCACGAGGATGCCATCCACAGAGGCCCGGCACAAACTATTCCCGCAGTTCGAAATGCAGTCAAGGGAGCTTTCATGAGATCTAGGCCGGTAATCTTTGAACCAATACAGAAAATCCAGATAGACTCCCCTAACGATGTTATTGGAGGAGTCACAAGAGAGGTTTCCACAAGGAGGGGCATAATCGAGGATATGCCAGTAGAAGAGGGAGTTACGAAGGTCATAGGAACAATCCCAGTTGCTGAGACTTTTGGTTTCTCGAACGATATCCGTGCAGCCAGCCAGGGCAGGGCGATATGGAATACCGAGAACGCCGGATTCGTACACCTTCCGCCTAACCTATTCGAGAAGGTAACGGCTGAAATCAGAGAGAGGAAGGGGCTCAACCCGGATATTCCTGGAGAAGCTCACTACCAAGACTGATTAGTTAATCCTAATCAGTTGGAAGTCGGTAAGCTCCCTTAGAATGCTCAATGCTGGGCTATCAGTAACATCATCCAGACATTTATGCGCTACTGCGTGATGATGCATTGCGCGATTCTTGGCGTATTCAATAGAGCCACTTTCCATTAATTCAGCCACAGCCTTTGAAAGAATCTCCTCGGAACACTCCCCTGAACCATATGCCTCTGAAAATGCTGGCATCTCATGCCCACAATTCAGAGCATGAATGGCTATGAGTGTCTTTTTCCCTTGAACTATATCCGAACCAGCTGGCTTCCCGAGAGTGGCTGTATCGCCCGTAATGTCAATCAGGTCATCCATAAGCTGGAAGCAGAGGCCCAAATTCAATCCCCAATTCCTCATATTATCCACGACCTCCTGTGAAGCCCCAGCCAATATTGCACCAGTCCCTGCACACGTCTCAAACATCACACTAGTCTTCCCCTTGATCATCTCAATGTATTCGTCCTCTGTCACAGAATCTCTTGACTCGAATGAGATATCTTCCTGCTGTCCGCTAGCTACGTTTCTAACCATCTCGCCGATAGTTCTCACAAGAAACCCAAGTTTATCTTGCTCAATGTCCGGAGACTCTGCTAGAATTTCAAATGCGACAGCGAGCATTGCATCGCCGGCATTAATTGCAGTAGAATCATCATATGCAACATGTACAGCATCAAGCCCCCTCCTTATGGGATCTTGATCCATCAAGTCATCATGAACGAGGGTGAAATTGTGAATAATCTCAATTGACGCACCCAGAGTGTAGTGTCCTTCATGGGCTTCACCTACTGCCTCGCCGACCAATCGTGGAAGCGTCGCCCTCAACCTCTTCCCACCCCCTGCAAATAGATGGCTCATAGCGCCATGCAGCCTTTCCTGCTTCATCTTACTGAGACTCTGCAAAATCACACCTTCGACACGATTCCTATGGAGTGCTATAGCACGCATCAGATTCTGCCCAGGGACTACTGAATTTCCATCCATATCTACTTCTCCGAATTCTACCACACGTTGGAGATGAGGCGACAATTCACCATCTACAAACCTCGTTCGTGTATCATAGGGAAATTCTGGCAGGCGGCCAAGCAAAAACTCCTTGTACAGCAACTTGAACCACGGGGCAACTAGTTCATCCTTCCAAATGTCCGTGTCCGAATGTAACGGTTCTTCGCCACTTACCATGTCCCATACTTCGCCAAGAGACAACCACCTCGTCTCAGAAATTTCATTAGGATTTGGCTCAACATGTAAATTGTCTTTTAATTCCTCAGGGAGATTAGCCACAATAACATGGTCAAGTTCATTCTCAACCCAATTTTCATC
>DAJH01000015.1:0-127 GCA_002498925.1 Euryarchaeota archaeon UBA173
TTAGAATACAAGGAATGACAAATCCAACAGAATTAGACGCCTCAATCGAGGAAAGCCTGAGGGATGCGGCTCTATGGGACGAGGTTAAAGATAGGTTACAAGACGATGCCTACTCACTATCAGGAGG
>DAJH01000015.1:456-42658 GCA_002498925.1 Euryarchaeota archaeon UBA173
CAACAGCAGCGACTGTGCATTGCGAGAGCCCTAGCAATTAGGCCCTCGGTCTTACTTATGGACGAACCAACATCTGCACTTGATCCGATTGCGACCGCAAAAATCGAAGAGCTGATCAAGAAGCTCAAATCAAAGGTCACCATAGTGATGGTTACTCACTCCATGAGTCAGGCCGCAAGAATTTCTGATTATACCGCATTCCTGTATCTGGGCGAACTCATAGAGTTTGGAGATACTGAGAAGATATTCAATGACCCGGATGAGGAACTAACTGGACAATACATCAGTGGCAGGTTCGGTTGAGAATCCCAAATGATGCGACCACTATTCAATCTCACAGAGATTCCTTTGAGGTTTCTTCCCCTCAATTAGGTAGAATTTAGGCCACTGACTCGAGTATGTAGAAAGCACCGCTGGCAACTATTCCCGACATCACAATCTTACGGATCAACTCCGACTTCATTGTCTCCAACCACCTCTTGCCAACCCTGACTCCAAGCAGGGCTGCTACCACCAAAATGGCAGTCAGTTGGAGGTGCTCCACAATCTCGTCCGGCCTGAAGAACAGGTAGACGGGAATCCGCGATAGGTCCACGCAAAGCGCCAGGACGCTAGCCGTGGCGGCGTACGCCATCTTGTCGCTCAGCCTCCTCGTCAGGAACATCGCCCTAAGGGCGCCCTGGTGCCCTGAAAGGCCCCCCATGAATCCGGAACCGAAGCCACCCACCCTGTCATTCGCCTCAGGAATCCTGTACCCGGTCCACGACTCGCTGAGGGTGAGTATCGGCAGCAGCACCAGGAAGACGCCTATCACGGCCAGCAACGGGTCCTGCGGTACCTGGTTCTGAAGCAGCGCCCCTATGATTGACCCCGCGACCAGCCATACCCCGTAGTGCCGGAACGCGGAGAGGTCGACGCTTTCCCTCAGTGCAACGAACTTCCCGGCGTTGTGGGCGCCATGGACCACCGCAACGACGGCAACCGCCTCGTGGGGCCCCATCATCAGGAGAACAACCGGCGTCAGCATGGTCGACAGCCCGAACCCGGCAGGCACCGTCAGCGCGGCCGCTAGGAAGCAACCGAGGAAAGCGAGCACCACCATCTCCATTCTCGCACCTACCCGAGGATCCCCGAGACCAGTGCCGGCTGGGTCAGGTAGGCGAGGAGCCCCGCACCTGCGAACATCATCATCCAGGCGCCCGTGGCCTTTACGACCCCTGTCGACCTCCTGAGGAAGTCAAGCATGGCCTGCCTGCCAGTCCCTACGAGGGCGGTCACGGTGACCATCAGGATGGTGGCGGAGAGTATCAGGCCCAGCATGCCCGAGAGGAATGCGCCGTCACCGACCACAGTGAGCCATGCTACGAACGGGAACACGGCCGCCGCCGTGCAGTCCACAGAGGCGGCGCTGTACCCTATGCCCCACAGGAACATGTTCCTGCGCGGAGTGAATCTCTCGTCGGACTCGTCAGTCTGGTACTTGTCCAGCGCCCTCTGGACCCATGCCAAGAGGTGGGACGTCCATCCGAGCAGCATCATCCCGCCCAGGATGAGCAGCAGCCATGCTATCGCCACCGCGATGTCGTGCAGGGCCCCCGAGAGGTCAACGATCCCGTCCAAGCCGAAGATTATCGCTCCTACCACCGTGAAGAACGCCAGTTGCCCGAGGGCAGCGAACAGGCCCACCTCGACGGGCCTCGGCATGCTACCGGTTATCTTGCCCGCCTCGATCAGCTCGTCCTGCCTCATTCCGAGGTTCAGGTAGTAGGTGATGTACGACGGGAGTACGGGGAACGCGCAGGGGGAGAAGTAGACCAGCACCCCTAGGAAAAGCCCGATCAGGAACACGCCCGCCATCGAGCTGTCGGGCTTCTCTATGCCGAACCTGAGTGACTCGGCATCCCCCTCGTTAGCCCTCTCGATCGCTGAATCGAAGGAGGACCAGCCATCGAGTGGCGTCCCAGTGCCCTCCTTGGCGACCGCATAGCCCTCGTGGTCTATCACAAGGACGAGGGGGATGGCCTGTGCGAAGTAGTGCTCGACCAAGTCTCCCCTGGTGCCGTCATCGAGGATCACGGAATCGGGCCCACCGTTCGCAACCGGCCAACTCATGTGCTTGTCAGAATCCGAGTCTCCGAAGGTCGAGTTTATCCTGTCGAAGTCCTCGTACGCGTACCAAGTTGCCACGGACAGGGCGACGACCGGGTACTCCCCTTCGAGAGCCCCCCATTCTTCGATGCGCTGGTCGATGTGCTCCTGGACGTAGTGGCAGTTGGCGCAATCCACCGCCATGAAGTCTAGCACGATCACGCTGCCCCTGAGGTCGCTGAGCCTGATCATTCCCGAATCATCGGCGATGGCATCGTCGATACCGGTCCTGTTCATCGATTCGACCTCGAAGTCCGGGCTGACCTCGACTACGTCACTTACGCCGTATGCCGACGAGGACAACCCGAAAAGGCTGAGCGATGAGTACCCGATAATGCAGAACAGAACGACGCCCACGCCGAACCCTTTCCAGGTGTCCCTTTCCCTGAGGACCCCGAAGTCCAGACCCGCAGCCATGTTTGTCCGAATCGGGCCGGACTTTTGATTCCGGCGGGAGATGGCGCCCCAGTCGCGTCATCATGCTTATCGTGAGGGCTCAGCCCGCATGGACCCGGGGCTCGTGGTCTAGGGGTTATGACGTCGCCTTCACATGGCGAAGATCGCAGGTTCAATTCCTGCCGAGCCCACCATTCATCTCAGAATGTCGTCAAGTAGGGACGATGCGCCTATCCTGAGCCTCGACGGGCCGGAGATGTCCGCCTCATTGGAGTCCACGATTTCGATCAGCCTCTCGACGTCCCCCCTGACTCTAATTCCGCCTGATAGCTTGACTCCCCTGTCCTCTCCCATCGTTACGGAATGACGCTTGACCTCGAAAGACAGTAGCCGTGCGTCCTCATCGCTGCATCCTCCCCTCATGCCCGTGCAGCTCTTCACGAAGTCAGCGCCAGTTGCCAGTACCATGCGAGTCACTGCCCTGATGGCGTGCTCTCCCAGAAGGGGGGTCTCGATGATTACCTTGAGCGTCCGGCCTGAAGACGCCTGCCTCATGGCCTCGAGCAGGGACAGGTCTTGCTCCCCGGGGAAGTCGTCGGAGTCCCGGGGCTCTAGGACGCAGTCTATCTCGTCCGCCCCTGACCTCACTGCATCCTCTATCGACTCGCGAATCGACGTAGCGTCGTCCCCCCCGACGGGGAATCCGCCGGCCACGGCAGCCACGGAGATCCCGTCATCCAGCATCCCCCTGACCAGCTCAACGTGCTCGGAGAATACGCACACGGCGGCGGGCCCGTGCTCGTTGGCCCTGTCACATATCCTTCTCAGATCGGCCTCGGAGGCATCGTGGTCCAGCAATGTGAGGTCCAGGATGTCGAGAATATCCCTCGTATCCATGGGAACGCTCACCCGTGTCTCGCCTCGAAATCCCTCATGAAGGAAACCAAAGCCTCTACGCTGTCTATTGTGCATCCGTTGTACATGCTCGCCCTGATTCCTCCGACGCTCCGATGGCCCTTCAGGCCGCCCATTCCAGCGGCGACGGCCTCCTCCAGGAATGCTGGCTCCAGGCTCTGGTCGGCTAGCCTCCAGGTGACGTTCATGACTGATCTCGATCCGGCTTCGGCATGAGGGGCCCAGAATGAGGTCCTATCCAGCTCATCGTAGAGTAGCGTTGCCTTCCTCCTGTTCCTATCTATGGCCCCTTCCAAACCCCCGTTCCTCTCGACCCAAGCCATTACCCTGTCCAGGACGAAGATGCCGAATGTGTTGGGGGTGTTGAACATGGATCCCTTGGACACGTGGGTCCTGTAGTCCATCATCGTGGGAAGCCCATCCCCTATCTTGGAAATTGCCCAGGGGGAGATGATCACCAGGGTGACCCCGCTCGGCCCCAGGTTCTTCTGGGCCCCTGCATAGACGAGGTCATGGGATGAGATGTCCAGTGGGACTCCGCAGATGTCCGAGCTTGCATCCACCACCCTAGGCTTACCCCCACTGTCCGGAAGGTGGTGGAACTGTGTTCCGAAGAGGGTGTTGTTCGAGGTGTAGTGGACGTAGTCAGCATCGTCCCTGATGACGTAGTCGCCGTTACTGGGGACAGAAACGAATCCGTCTCCCGACCCATCCCAGGCTGATTGCACATCACCAACCCTGCCGGCCTCCTTGATGGCCTTCTGGGACCATCCGCCAGTTACTAGGAAGTCCGCCTTTCCAGCCTCCCCGAGCAAATTTAGGGCGGTCATGTAGAACTGGGTTGAGGCACCGCCCTGGAGGAATAGGACATGGTAGTCACCGGGCACGGAAAGAACCCTCCTCACCCTTTCCTCGGCCGAGTCTATTACGCTCTGGAAGACTTCGCTCCTATGGGACACTTCCAGTAGCCCGAAGCCACTGTCGGATAGATTAGGAAGCGCCTCGGCTACTTCGGACACCACTTCGAGTGGGAGCACCGCTGGCCCCGCACCGAAATTGTGCACTCTGCCCGCTCCAGTCATGCTTGGACGTGCAATCCCCGGTCTTTCAGCCCATCGGAGGGCACGACAGGGTTCATCTCCACTAGGCGAGACGCCGGGGCGTGCTCCGTATCGGCTTGGTCATGCTTCAGGGCGCGAGACACGCGCATATCGCCGCAATAGAGGCAGCGTCTTCGCGTTCTGGCATTATGGTGGAGATTCACGAGATCAGAAAACTCTCCGATCTTCAATCGTCCGACCCTCAAGCACTCGTTCTACCGGGCGGAGAGTCGACCACCATGAGGCTGACAGGACTCGACGAGGCATCGAATCTGCTTCCCGGGCTCTTCCAGTGGATCAGGGATAGGCCGACACTGCCCGTGCTGGGCACTTGTGCGGGAGCAATCCTCCTCTCGGACCCACAGGATGGGGGCTACCCACTGGTCGATGCCAGAATCGACCGCAATGCGTACGGCAGACAGTCCGACTCATTCCAAGACACTCTCTACTCGCCCCTATTGGGGTGCGACTTTCCCGGAGTTTTCATCAGGGCCCCGAGATTCATATCACACGATGCAGAGATCTCAGCGATGCACGGGGACGAGGTGGTCGGTGTGAGGACCGGTAATGTCGTAGCTCTCACATTCCACCCCGAGTTATCCGGTGACCCGGGGTTCCACGTCTGGCTTCTGGAGTCAGCCAAGGAGGCCTTTCAATGAGCATTCTGCCTCAGACTGTAGAGGTTGCAGAGACTGCCGATCTTGCAGATTGCGAGGGTTGCATACAATGCCAGATGGGCAGCAAACTGGTACTTTTCATAACGGGCAACTGCCATTGGAGGTGCGACTATTGCCCTCTCTCGGAGACCAGACGAGATATCGATTTCATGTACGCCAACGAAAGGCCCTGTGGGTCGTTCGACGAGGTAATCGAGGAGGCCCGGGCCATGCGAGCAACTGGGGCCGGGATCACAGGGGGAGACCCGTTAATGGCAAGGGAGAGGTCTTTGGAAGGAATCAGGGCCCTGAAGGAGGAGTTCGGACAAGAATTCCACCTCCATATGTACACCAGCATCCCATTCCGTCCGGAATGGGCCGCAGATTTCGCAGATGCGGGCCTCGATGAAATCCGCTTCCACTTCTTGGATTTGGAGGCAGACCAGTACAAAGAAACAATTGCAGCCTGCGCACGGTCCGGTATCCTGACTGGAGTCGAGCTCCCCTGCGAGCCAGACAAGGAGGAGGAATTGATGCAGATTCTGGAAGACCTGAGGGACTTCGATGTGAGCTTCCTGAACCTGAACGAGCTTGAGATAACTGTGGGGAACCACGACAACATGGAACTCAGGGGATTCAACTTGTCAACCGAGATTACCGCTGGTGCCGAGGGATCATCCGAGCTCGCACAATCCCTCAGGGACAGGGTGATGGCGGCTTCGATCGGCGCTAGAGACCCACTGGATGGAAAGGCCAGGGAGCCGTATGGATTCCACTTGAAGTACTGCACCTCGGTTTACAAGGATGCAGGCCAGATGAGGAGGAGATTCATGAGAAGGGGGGAGGCAACTATCGCACCGCATGAGACATTGAGCGATGATGCAACCTTGTTCTTCGGGGCAATTTACTCGTCGTTCGAAGATCACTCTGCTTGGGTCGAGGAAATTTCTGAATTCACCGGACTTCCGACTAGGTTCCTCCACTATGACCGGGATGAGGGCAGGATAGAGATGCCAATATCAGTCGCCGAGGAAATATCTGAAGACGCCGAAGCCCCTGTGGCAGTGATCGAGGTAACGCCTACTTTCGACCGTACTGAGGTGTCTCTCGTGTGGCTCAATGAACATAGGCCCTGATTTTCTACCACGTTGGGTTGATATGGCCCCGTCCCCCGCTATTCCATAGTGCCAGTCAAGTCAGTCGAACCCGGGGACAACTCGGTGAATCCCTACAGGAGGCTTTCAGCCTCTCAGATGGTCACTTGGCAGGCCTGTCCACGCCTCTGGTACTACAATTACATTCCAAGATTGAGGGGCCCCCTGCCGCCTCAGATTATCAGGGGCAATGCAGCAGAGTCCTGCATCTCAAAGGTCCTCAGGGACTCTCCCTCGATCGTCCCTGCTAACTCGGGAGACCTCCTGAAATCCCCGATTCTTGACGACGGGCGTCCCGCCTACGACTTCAGCGACCTTTGGCCCGCTCCTTCGCTGCTTCCAATGGATAGCTCCGAATGGCCATCCACCAGGGACTCTCTCGAGGAATGGGCCCTTTCTCGTGCAGATGCACATTTCCAGTCATCATGGGACGATGCAGTTGCAGATTGGGAGTCAATATCGAACAAGGTCGGATCATCGGAAGGGGCCAATGAGCAGGAATGCAGGGAGATGGTGGCCAACGGGATCAGAATGCACATTGACCAGGTAGAGGCTTGCATGAGGGCGGGAGGCGGACCACATGCAGAATCCTGGAGGCTGGGCAAGCACAGGCACAACTGGCCAGCCCCGGATGGCTTCCCACGAGTTTGGGAAGAGCCACATCCTTGCGCCCAGGAACCGGGTTCCGAGGTCTCATGGTGCGAGGCATGGGAGCTGGCCCGCCCATGGTTCGTAGATCCCGATTCTGGCTCATTCACGCAGACGACATCACACCCAGAAGGATGGTTCCAGGGCGAGTATGATTTGGTATACAGGTGGACTGGCAAACCCTCTGTTATAGACATCAAGGCTTCCAAAGGAAAGGGGGATAGGTCGGGAGGCTATATCGAGCAACTCCGGCTTTACGCATGGCTCTGGTGGGAAACTCACAACAGGGCCGAGGAAGTAGAGTCACTGGGGATTTGGTATCTTGGACCTGGCTCGGTCAAGGAAGTGCCACTGCCGACTCCAGAGGAACTAACCCAATACGGAGATGATCTGAAGGATGTGTACAACCTATTACATGCAAACGATCCTCAAATGGAGGACTGCCCTGCAGAACCATCTCCCCTCCGCTACTTCGACGAGGGGGGTAAGCCATCCAAGACCCCTATTGACCCGAATCCCCTGGCCAGATGTGTAAGATGCGATTTGAGAGGTGTCTGCGAGAATGGGGATCATGACCTAGAACTGCCCATGGAGGACAGGATCGAGAGATTCGGTCATGCATGGCCTATCACTCACATGGGCTCGTTGAAGACAAGGGTGGATGCGACAGGCACGGTCTCTGAAATCAGGGGGCCAAGGCTCGAGGATGACGGATCCATAGAATTGTCATTCAAGCTGTTGGATGGTTATGATAGGGCCAAGGTAAGACCTTCGAGATACGGCTCTCCGAGGAGTGTCACAAGGTCAATTTCAAACGACTGCAGAGTAGTGGTGAGGAATGCCATTCCATCAGTATGGAGGGGGGAGATGATTCTCGAGTTGGACGAAAAATCCTCAATCTCCCTGGCAGAAGAAGATGACTCTGAACCCATTGTTGAAATCGAGACAAGAGCCAGTATAGTTGGGAGGATCTGGTCGGTCGACGCGTTTCCAACTGGAGTGGGAGTTTCTAGGTGGTCAGTAACTCTGTTGGACAAATCTGGAATTGCAGGTGCTGTAGCATTCAAGCAGTTCATTCCGGTTACCGCTGCGAGCATGGGCAGAGGTGATGAGATAGCTATTCTGAATGGAGAAGTTGGGGAGTTCAACGGTCGTCCGCAGGTCAGAATAGGGCCCAATACCAGGGTTGTCCCACTTCGTTCTTCCAGCGACCTGCCTGACTTTTGATGGCGCCGAGAGAGGGATTTGAACCCCCGCGTCCAATGGACAGTGGATTTCGAATCCACCGCAATACCGGGCTATGCGATCTCGGCAGCAGACTCGCCACCTGCGAATCAAAGATAAGGCTGACTGGCCTGCCGGCAATGGATGAGGGTCGAGATAACGCACACTGGCCAAGTATTAGTCGTGGAATCCGAGAGCCCTTTGACGGTATCGGAAATCCTGAACTCCTTGGACATCCCACCCTCTACAGTCCTGGCAGTTTTCGAAGACACGATCGTGCCTCATACATCCTTGATCAATGACGACATCAGGCTAGATTTGATTGTCGTCTCATCTGGGGGTTAGCGAGCCGTCGAGCATGGCACCGTGCTCCACCCTCAACGGCGTATCTCCGACGGAGAAGATTTCCGCTGCTCCCCCGACTAGCGTGGCCAGGGCCCCATCCCACCTTAGGAAAGATCCCTCGAATAGCCCAATTACTGGTACCTGATTGTGCTGGTGGAACTCGGCAATCCTCCTCGCACGCGTCTCTCCGAAGTGGTGGATGATCTCGTCGCCCTCCTTCCACAGAATACTACCGGGGTGGTAATGTGGATTGATCTGGAAAGGTACGATGCCAAAGCCATGGAAGGAACTAGGCAATACCACTGGCATATCATTGGTGGTCATCATCGTCGGGCATGCCACGTTTGACCCAGCACTAATTCCGACATAGGGGGTGCCATGCAAAACCTTGTCCCTTATGGCTTCAACTAGCCCCTTCTCGTGGAGATCCCTCACTAGGAGGAAGGAATTACCTCCTCCGACATAGATTCCCTCAGCCTCCTTTATCGCATCTAACTCGTCTTCAGCATCATGGATTCCAACTAAGTCGAATGGCGCGCCTGAGGTGAACCTCTTGGCTCCTTCCAAGTAGGAATCATGATCATTGGATGCGTATGGGATGAAAAGGACCTTGGAAACACCCTCAAAAGTTCTGCTCATCTCATCCATGCAAAGCTTCCTTCGCTCTTCCGTACCTATCCCTCCACTTCCAAGTAGAACTTTCATGCCATCACCCAATCATGCATAGAAATCTCTGTGGGAGTCACTCTCATCAACCCCCATGGCCTCTTCCAATGTCCCCCCCACTTCGTAGGTTTCGAGCAGCTTCCTCGCTATCTCCTCAGTCGAGTCTAGATCCAAGTCAAGCTTCAGATCGAAAGCTTCCTGTATCCAGGAAGCGAGCCTATTTGCCGCTAGTACATCCGCGCTGGCCCCGATTGTATCCGCCACTAGACCTATGGAGCGAACGCCGATGATGGGTGAGAGAGAAACCAAGAGCCCCGCGATTCCAATCATGCCAGACTCCGGCTGTTCACGGCTAACCAGGATGTCATCGGCCTCTAAGGAAGAACGAACGGTTTCGTCCGCGCAAATCACATGAACACCCCTACTTTCAGCCTCTGTTGCGAGACCTGCAAGCACTAGGACCTGGTAAGTAGAACTCTCCTTGGCTAAATTAAGGATGGCCTCGGCTACCTCATGCTGCCCACCGGGTGTCATGGGCTGAAGCTCACCGCTGATCGTTACAATGGTCTTGCCATCTGGGAGCATGACCGAGCTAATCTCGAGTCTTGGCGGCCTCAGGAGCCCCTTCTCATCCAGAGTCGAGTGCGGGGGGAGATCGTGATTCAGGATCCAACCAAGGGTCCTAGAGGGGTGTTTAGAAATCAATGAGTCAACAAGGACCTTTCCCACATTGCCCACTCCGGGGACCGCTTCCAGTATAGCAGAATGCTCGGGAAGGCCATCCCCGACAAGCCAGTGAATGGTGGTTCTGCTCAACTCTCTTCCTCCGATTCTCCCTTTCCGGCAGAGGGCAATGATTCCACCCATTTCTCACTCCCCGCATCCTGCCTTTGCCTACGCCTAGCTCCCTGCGGGTCCTCAGGAGAATATTTGAGGGGGGAAGGAGGGGACATTGAAGACCCACATTCCTCGCATTTCGGCCCAAGTCCATAGGTTTCGCACTCCGCACAGTACTGCAATTTTGATCTAACCATGGTATTCCCAACTCGACCTGCCCCGCGGAAGGGTCAATGAACCATACGGATGTTATTCGCCTTCAAGCACGTTCTATGGACAGTGAGCCATCGACCGAAGACATCCTCTTTTCGACAGCTCCCGTTGCTGCCTGCCAAACTGATTCGGCCGCTTGGTAGTCGGGAGCCCTAATGTCCACACGGTAATGCGGCGCCCCATCATAGTAGCAAGTAAGTGTGACCTCTTCCAGACCCTCGGCGCAAGCCTCGGCATCCATCAGAGCGTCCCTGATTGCATAGACTCCCTCTTCTCCCCAGACTTGGATGTCTAATGTCCCTCTGATCTCTACAAATGGGGGCACGATGTTTTCTATGGCAAGTCCGGTTACAACTCCAATCCAATCTCCCTCGAATCCAGAATCAGAGAGTGCGTTCTCGTTTATTGCGCACTCCTCTAATGCCCCGTATAGAGTGCCAAAGACCTCTATCATTTCACCCGAAATAGCAGATGTCTTATCTTCGTCCCAGCCAATTCTTTCCGAGGCCACTCTCATGATCTGATTTGCCCGCTCCTCGTTTTTCCAGGACTGTACAGTCTCCCTTCTGCGTTCTTCTGATACGCTTTTGAGTGAAAGCTCAACCCTCCTCCTGTCCTTCTTGACCTGAATTACCTTGGCTACGACTCTTTGCCCCTCTCTGACATGGGCCCTGATGTTCTTAACCCATCCAGCTGCAATTTCACCCACGAACACGAAGCCCTCTTGGCCATCATACCCATCAAGAGTCAGGTATGCTCCATTTTGCTTAATGTCCTTGACAGTGCAAATTAGAAGATCCCCTTCTTCGGGCCAATCACCCTCTACATCTACTGCCAGTTCAATGCCCCCTTCACTCGAGGACTTCCACTATGGTGCTGCCTGACAGGTCAGCCTTTCCTCCAAGGGGCCTGGCTAGAGTGGCACCACACACTGAGCAAGATATCGCTGTTGAGGCCCTCTCGAAAATTTTGGTCTCCGCACCGCAGTCACGGCAACTAACTTTCAAGAACCTTCCAGCCATAATTTCCCCTCACTTGTCCACCAGTTCGAACTTCCTAGATCTCTTCCCTCTGGGTGAATGGGCCTTTCCTGTTTCGGTGCACCTGTAGACTAGGTTCACCCTCTTGGTCGGCTTATCTCCAGAAGGCTTAGGTCGAGGGAAACCCCTGTATCCGGATGTGACCTTCCTGAATCTCCTCTGGCCCCACTTCAGCTCGCTAGCGCGCCTCTTCTTGACGCGTTCCACTGTGTGTTCCGTGTGCTTGCCAGCAGAGGGGCTGTATCGCATTACCTTCCTCGGCATCTTGACCATATTTTGCACCTCTACGCAGTGTAGCGAGGCGGTCCACCGATGGCCCGTTTATGAAGTCTATCGAGCCTCATGTGTGTCTGCACACCTGCCAATTAGTACCCTTTCAAGAAAAAACGACTTGAATCAGCCCGCCTTCGCAGCGCTATGACTGAGTGGTGGCTGCAATGGTGGATCGGCCTTTTCATGGTAGTTTGCGGTTTCTCAATGGGTAGGATGGGTCCGGCATTCTCCAGATCTAAAATCGGTTACCCCCTGGCGCTTTTCGGACTAGCTCTGGCCTTTTTCTCGCCAGAGGGCCTCGTAGATAATGAGATAATGGCCTCAAGCACACTCAATCGTACGTTGTATTGGGCAATTCCCGGCTTAGTTGGGTGCTATACATTATCCAAAGGGGCGCCAATCTACAATGTGACCAAGCCCGCACTCCTGTTGGCCGGCTGGTCAATTGTGGCGATCTCTTGGTATGTCATGCTGAAGTATTCTGAACCATTTACTCACGAAATCACTTCGACCCTAGTCACAATTTTCGGTCTGTTAATCGTCTTTGTAGTTCACATAATGGCAGTTAGATTTGTAGAGTCGCGTCCATTAAGCGATGAGACGGTAGAACCTCTTTCTGAAAGCGAGAAAACGTATGTCACTACCGTACTATCGAGGAACCTAAAGAATATGGAGGATCAGTAGATGGCTGAAATTATTCTGACCCTTTCAGGGGCCTTGGTACTCGGATCATTACTGGTTCTAATCAACATATTTTCCGCTACTCACCCCTATCACAAACCACTCCCTCTGGTCATCTCATCACTGCTGGTAATGAGCGTTGGATTGTATATTTCTATGGCGACGGGTCCAGAGGGCGCGACAGTACTCGATTCTATGAGGCAATCAACTTCTCTGGCGATCACGGGTTTGATCGCGTCCTCTCCAGTACTCTTTGCAATACTTACGTTGTTAATGGTCCGAATTTCATTTGGGAGAAACCACTAATTCGGTCAGCGAATCTCCCTTTCCCGTCTACAGCAATGAGGGGTCCCTTGGGGGAACGCTGATAACACCCCGGTCGGTCGCCGCGCTGTCTTAAGGGGTGATTAGGTTGTCCAAGGGTACTCCAAGCATGGGTAAGAGGCAAAAGTCCACCCACATTAGATGCAGGAGATGCGGCAAGCACTCTTTCCACAAGACAAAGTCGGTTTGCTCAAGTTGTGGGTACGGCCAGACTTCCAAGATGAGGAAGTACAGGTGGAGCAAGCGTAACAGGACCATGGGGAGCAAGTGAGCCACACCCCGGAAAGTGCTAAGTCCCTAGTCCCAGAGCGACATTCGGTAGACGATGTGCGGGATCGTCGGAATTATTGGCCACCCCCAATCCCAAGTGGCCCCTTCCCTGTACGACGGACTTCTTGTTCTGCAGCACAGGGGGCAAGACGCAGCGGGAATAGTGACTAGTGACTCCAAAAATATATGCCACCGCAGGGCCAATGGATTGGTTCGTGATGTTTTCCGCCCAAAACACTCAGAGTCACTTCTTGGCTCGATGGGAATAGGTCACGTCAGATATCCAACCGCCGGGTCCAGCTCAGTATCCGAGGCACAGCCATTCTACACCAATACGCCATTTGGAGTCAGTCTTGCTCATAATGGTAATCTCAATAATACCCAAGATATCATCTCCAGCCTCCTAGAGTATGATCATAGGAGGATCAATACAAGTTCGGATTCCGAAGCCTTGCTAAATCTATTCGCTGCAGAGATTCAGAGGTCGCTGAATGGAAACCCGGGAGGGATAGAGTCATTGTCCGATGATGACATATTCAGAGCGGTTGAGAGGGTTCACCTTAGGGCCGAGGGTAGCTATAGCGTAGTCACGATGATCACGGGTTGGGGCATTATCGCCTTCAGGGATCCGAATGGGATCAGACCTCTTTGCATAGGAAGCAATACTGTGGACGGATTTACTGAGAGGGTCGTGGCTTCAGAGAGTGTGGTTTGTAAGGCTCTGGGGTTCAACCATGACGGAGATGTCTCTCCCGGCGAAGCTGTGATAGTCAGGATGAATGGTGACCTGTCACGAAAGGTCTGCTCCGATAAAGTAGACCATCACCCCTGCATTTTTGAGCATGTATATTTCGCTAGACCGGACTCCGTTATGGATGGCATTTCAGTCCACTCATCAAGGCTGAGGATGGGCGCTACTTTAGCGAGGAAAATATCTTCCGAACACCCCGATCATGGAATAGAAGCCGTTATTCCCGTACCGGATAGTGGAAGGATAGCCGCACTCGATTTGGCTAGGGAACTTGGAGTTCCATATAGGGAGGGCTTCGTAAAGAATAGGTACATTGGAAGAACCTTCATCATGCCAGGACAGACAATCAGAAAGGACTCTGTTAGGAAGAAACTCAATACAATCGAGGGAGAATTCCATGGGAAAACCGTACTTATAGTGGATGACAGTATTGTCAGAGGGAATACATCTCGAAGAATCGTCAACATGGCAAGGGAGGCCGGTGCGACAAGAGTTTTCTTCGCATCTTGCTCCCCTCCCATTGTTCACCCAAATGTGTATGGCATAGACATGCCAGCTAAATCGGAGTATGTCGCACACGGTCGATCAGTTGAAGAGATCGGCGAAGCCATAGGTGCGGATTGGCTAGTCTACCAAGACCTGCAAGACCTAGTCAAGGCATGTCTAGGTGACGAATCAGAAGGGCCCGCCAATTTCGACTGCTCTTGCTTCGATGGGGTCTATGTCACAGGGGGAATCACAGAAGAGTACCTAGAAAGGATAGAGCGCCTCAGGAATGACGATGTGAAAAACAAGGTACAGGTTTGAGCAGACATTCGCCAACATGAAGGCATGTATCGCCTTCACAACAAATGTGCAGCCGACTATCGGGCCAGTCATATCGGTTCAAATCGATGAATATCCTAGTAGTTGGTGCACAATTAAAGACTCAATAATGTGCATCGGCTTCGAATCTGGGAGAATATCCTATCTCGACTCATCTGGAGAATTTCTGCAAGACATTTCCATAGAAGGGCCAGTAGTAGGTCTAGTTGCAACAGATGATGGACTCATCGCTGCTTCTGGCACGAAAGGCCTTTTTTCCATGGGTGGGATTGAGTGGGAACTAAAGTTTGACTCGGGCTGTGAATCAATTATTCCATCAAATAGCGGTGTTTTCGCTGTCGATGGTTCTGGGAATATCCTACATGTGTCGTCGGGGGGAGATGTCATGAATAGTAGGCACATTGGACCCGTAGACATAATCGAAGCTTCTGAAAACGGACTATTGATTGGCCTAGGTTTAATCGACGGAAGACTCATGATTCTGGATGAGGACCTTCAGATCTTACACGAGTCACTCCCTGCGGATGATGACGTTGAAACTATTTCGTGCATCCAATTCAGGACTGATGAGATATTGATAGTTGGGAGAAACTCACTCGGAATGACAGTAGATGATCGCCCAGAAAATAGGTTGGAGTGCTGGAGCCATGTCAATGGTATGATAAATACCTCTGAGATGCCATCTAAGCCAACTTCTTTCTGTGCCACGGAGGATGGGGTGATGGTGGGATGCTTCAATGGGGAATTGGTCTATTTGACCATCGGGATAGAAGGCCATGAGATTATTTCTCAGATGGATTACAAGATTAGCGACATTACACGGTGGGGAAATACGTTTCTCGTATCCTATTGGTTCGAGACGTCAAGAATTTCCTCAGATGGGGTCATATTATGGCAATTTGAGAACCATGGTATTGTGGAGGGAGTAATGCCCCTCGATAATGGATTAGTTGCAATTTTCGGCGACGATAAGAAGTCGAGAGGGCCATCACCAATCCAATTAATCGACCCCGAATCTCCTCCAATAGTCGAGGAGAACCTGGATTTCATAGAGTATGGCGTAAATCCCAGTGGTTCGGAATTCTCCGGTGGGCTGACAGAGGACGAACTAGATATCGTGTCTAGGAGGGGGGATGACTCCAGTCATGGAGATGGGCTCATGGAGACTCTGAATGAGGAAATTGAAATCTCTCTCGATGACGATCCAGTGGAGGTGGACGCATTGTCTGAGTTGATTGAGTCAGCTAAGTCACTAAACATCCCTCCCGTAGCAGATGCAGGTGATGACAGAACCATCAACTCGGATGGGGATGGGAAGGCGACAATTCTCTTGGATGGCTCCAGGTCATACGATCCCGATGGCAATATCTCAGATTGGCTGTGGCTGGACAGGGATGGCAAGGAAATTGGAGATACCCCCCAATTGAGAGTAAGAATATCAAGGGGCGTCCACAACTTTTCATTGCTTGTAATTGATGATGGCGGAGCACAGTCAAGAGCCAGCATAACGATACAAGTTAGGTAACTACAATTTCGCGAACTCTTCTTTGAGAGGGGGAAGTGCATCCTCCCAAGTTGAGACTATCCCGTAGTCAGCCACACCAAATATGGGGGCGTCAGCATCCTTGTTGATTGCTACAATGTACTTGCTCGAACGCATCCCAGCCAAGTGCTGAATAGCACCACTGATCCCCACTGCTATGTACAGGCTCGGATTCACGGTCTTCCCCGTTTGCCCAACTTGCATGCCATGTGGAATTTCGTCCCATGTATCTACTGCGGCCCTACTAGCCCCAACTGCAGCGCCGACGATATCGGCTATTTCGTACAGATGGGAGAAGTTGGATGGGTCTCCCATGCCCCTACCTCCAGAGATGATGATGTCAGCTTCGGCCACATCAAGCCTCTCGCTAGCCTTGGCAAGAGCTTCCTTCACGGCTACGCCAATGTTGGAGGAATTGTTCACCGTGGAAATACCAGCATTGCCATCGGAACCAGGTGACTCAAATGCATTCTGTCTGACTGTAATCGCACAGGGCGGAGAAACAACGGAGGTCTCTATCGCCTTCCCCGAGTAGATCGGTCTAGTGACTCTTATCCCATTTTCAAGACCCGTGGCATCTTGAATTATTGGAATATTTCTAATTGCTGCAATCTGGGCAAGAACTTCTCTTCCGTGTGCAGATGAGGATGTCATAACAACTCCTTCGCATAGCGGAGAAAGTGCATCGGCCCATGCGCCGCTGTCGAATGTTCCAAAGCATTCCCCCTCGGCTGAAATCACCTTCGTGACGCCACTAATGGTCGATGCTTCGGACGTACCTATTCCCCCTGGACAAATTACTGTGGGTGCTCCCCCCATCGAGCAGGCAGCACCGACTAGTTGTGCAGTTACAGGGTGAAGGGCATCTCCAGTAGTTTCAGCGATTATCGTTACTTCCATTTTACCACCTCATATGACATTGGCCTCATCCCTCAACTTGGAAACTACAGTTGGGACGGATTCTGCGCCCTCGAATTTCTGCCCAGGAGGTTTCTCAGCAGGTGCAGAGTGCGATTCTAAAGAGACCCTGGGGCTATCGATCGTTACACCAAGATCCTCAGGTGTCCACGTCTCGACAGCCTTCTTCTTTGCCATCATTATGCCTCTGACATTAGGACGCCTCATTTCAGTGGTGGCCTTATCGAAGGCGAATAGACATGGCTTGGAAACCGAAACCTTCTCGTTGCCTGAGGGACTTGTCCTCATTGCCACGAAACCATCCCCCTCGACGGAAACCTCGGAGACCATTCCGACGCATGTGAAATCGAGGATGCTAGCAACGCCTGGGCCCGTAGAGCCTGCGTTAGTGTCAGCTGCCTGCTTGCCGCAGAGGACAACTTCCGCTCCCGTCCTTCGCACAGCAGAAGCAAGGAGGCTCTGAATGTTCGAGCTGTCAATTCCAGAATCATCGGAAACGATGTGAACCAGTGAATCGGCTCCAACTGCAGCAGCGTCGGTAAGAATCTTGGATGCCCTGGCTGGGCCACATGTAATCGCAACAAGATCCCCTCCCCCGGACTCTTTCAGCTGGAGGGCGTACTCAAGAGCATATTCATCGTACGGGCTCATCGACCACTTGCCAACAGCTGCCTCATCTACCCTGCCCCCGGAGACAGTAATCCTTGCAGTGGTATCTGGAACTTGCTTTAGTAGAACTGCTATTGTCATGATATCCCTGCGAGCCTACGACTGGCGCCCCCTCTATCAAGATTCACCCGTGGGAATTAGTATGGCGCCACCGACTATTCCAGAGTACGGGTGAATGCCTGGATACCGGTGATATGTCTTCCAAGTATCAGATTGTGGATATCGTGTGTCCCCTCATAGGTTTTCACAGACTCCAGATTCGCCATGTGCCTCATTACCGGATACTCATCTAGAATCCCATTAGCACCGTGGATATCCCTGGCGACGCGAGCAATCTCAAGAGCGATATCGACATTATTCATCTTGGCTAAAGAGATATGTTCAGGAATCCATGTGCCCGCATCTTTCTTTTGCGAAAGGTGGTAGGCCAGAAGTTGGGCCTTCGTAATCTCCCTGAGCATCCATGATAGTTTGTTCTGGACTAATTGGTATGATGCGATCGGATAATCGAATTGAATCCTGCTCATTGCATACTCCTTGGCAGAGTCGAAGCAGGCTTGAGCAGAACCAATGGCCCCCCATGAGATTCCGTATCTAGCGTTATTTAGGCAAGAAAATGGTCCTCTGAGTCCCTTAACGCCGGGTAGGAGCCTATCCTTGGGTATTTTGCAGTCCTGGAAAACCAACTCACTGGTGACCGATGCCTTCAGTGAATGCTTCCCCTTCATTTCAGGTGCCGTGAAGCCCTCATCGTCCTTCTCGACGATGAACCCTCTAATGACCCCATCGAGCTTGGCCCAAACGACTGCAACTTGGGCTATAGTGCCGTTTGTAATCCACATCTTCGCCCCGTTCAATAGATAGTGATCACCCATATCCTCGGCCTTGGTTATCATGTCACCGGGATTGGACCCATAGTCGGGCTCAGTCAGGCCAAAGCACCCAATCCACTCTCCGCTAGCCATCTTTGGGAGATAGTGATTTTTCTGCTCCTCCGAGCCAAAGTCCCAGATCGGATACATTGCGAGAGAGCCCTGAACTGATGCGAAAGAACGTAGTCCGCTATCCCCTCTCTCTAGCTCCCTGCATATCACTCCGTACGCAGTGTATGAAAGGCCCGGGCAACCATATCCCTTCAAGGGGGCGCCAAGCACTCCCATGTTGCCTAACTCGACCCTCCATTCATCGGGAAACTCTCCGTCCCTGCAGGCCTGTTCGATCTTAGGCAAGACCTCGTTATCAACGAAGTCTCTTACCATGTCCCTGACCATTCTTTCCTCCTCTGTCAACAACGAGTCGACATCGTAGAAGTCTAGAGCGTCGTACGGCATGTTCTCGTGTCGCTGCGAACGCAGTTACCTCATCAAGGTATGGCAGTGGCAGTGCCTTATTTCCTGCCTCTGCTTCTACGTCTGGAGTCTCTCTTGGAGAACTCCTTTTCCTCATCTGAGCCGATTTTCATAGTGACCCAGTGACTAAGACGTGGCGACATTGACATCAATATGCTGAGGACTACCCCAAAGATGACCAGGGGGAATGCAATCATGATTACTAGCCCCATCAGTCCGCCGATCCAAGAATCATCTGGGGGAGGGTGGAAACTGAGGATTGTGCCCCTATCGGTTAAGATCCATCCACTGTCCCTGTCAGTCGCCCAAGTCGCAACGATCCTCTCTCCCGATACCGTGGAGTCAAAATCAACCACATCCGAGTTTTCTAGCCATGGGAAAGATGCATTGAGCCCAGTATCGTGTTCGACAAGCGAGAATGGCGTTAGGGATATTATCGACCTATCTTCGTGTTGATCTTCTATGCCGGTGAATATCCCTCCAGCACCTGTAATTTCGCTAATACTGACTGTGGATGAAGAAGGACTAGTCGCATCTAGGTCAACCATCCCTATGGCATCCTCAGAGGTAAATACGCAGACATCCTCCGTCATCGGGCAAACTAATCCGTTCCATGGGTATATGCCCCCTCCTACCCAGTGTACAGCGTGGTCCCTGTCGATAATCGCTATTCCGTCATATGTTGTGCCGACCACACAAAGGAGAATTTCTCCATGACACTCGATTTCCGTTATCTTACTGCCCGTTCCAAGACCCTCTAGGGTATGCACTTCGGCCCCTCCGTCGCTGGAAGCCCTCATCCTCCATATTGTACCGTCGTCGGATCCAACGTAAGCCCAAGATCCCCCTTGGTTCCAAGCGACAGCAGTTAGGGTGGATTCACCGAACTCATCGTGGCCCCCTGCATCAGTGACGGAGTGATCTTCGGTCGCGTACCTAAGGACCGCCCCCCCTTCTCCCACTACTAGTGCAGTAAGGCCACCCGGGTGGTAGTCAGCGTCATTTAGCACGGTCTCCCCTACCACCGGCATAGGCACCTGTATCGATGGATCGGCCGCATTGATCATTTTCATCATGGACTCTTCGCCGTATGCAAGTACCCACCTCCCCGAGGGATCGAGAGTCGCACCATTGAGTCCCAAATCAGTAGAAGACAGACTATCCATCTCATCAAGCACTACAGCGGACTCAGCATACACCGGAGCAGCCGAGAATAAAGTTGCAGATAGCAATATCAATGCCAAAGACGACGCTCTTGCCATAACCCTCCGACACGTAACAATGGTTTAGCCCGTTCGACCGACGACTTCAGGTACCGAAGTCAAGGCAGATTTGAAGAGTGACTCACCCGGCGCAAACCCATGGAGCGATTCGACGTCAGACGAGGACTAATCAAACAGGTGAGCAGTGAAGGGGGCCTTTCTGCCCTAGCGGAAGGGTATTTTGAACAAGTGGAGAGTACGGGGGAGAACTCGTTCCTGGGTTCCCATGGCATCATGACTTCCATCAGCGGGAGTTACGAAGGTAGCGCCCTATTGATCGATGTCACAAACGTACCTCCCAATTTCGACGACCCTGAAGAGGTCAAATCTGCAATGGATGCGAGGAAGAGGTGGACATTATTTCTTGACGATGCAACCGGTTATAATTCGAAGCAGAGAGGGGATAAGGCGAAAGAATGGGCCAAAAAGGCATCCAAGGCCAAATCGGCAATTAGCGCTACTCGGCATTTCATCGAGATGGCAGATTCCCTACCCGAGGATAAGATTTCAGAGGCAGAGTCAATTATAGCGGAGATTGAGCAGGCCCTGGAGTCGAATGACAACACGAAAGCGGCTGGACGAGCTGAGAAGCTAAACAAGTTGTTCAATTAGGTGATACGATGGACGAAAAGGAATCCCCATCCAATCTGGATAAGGACTCCGAGGACGCAATACAATCCATGTTCTCTGGTTGCGAGGAGGTGGTGGGCGTTGAGCATGTTACCTCTGTCCTCTCGGGTGCGCCTTCACATTCGGGCGATGACCAACTTGTAGCATACATTGGATTGGAGCCTAGTGGAAAGGCACATCTGGGCTGGGTCATCCTTTCGGACACTATTCGGAATCTACTTGATTCAGGTGTTAATGTGATTGTTCTACTGGCAGACTGGCATGCATGGGTCAATGACAAGTTTGACAGGGACATGGACAAGATATCTCTTGCTGGTGACTACATGAAAGAGGTCTTCAGGACCCTTCTGGGCAATCCCCCGGAGGGGGAAGGCCCCGGGCAGATTAGATTTATTCGAGCATCGGAGGTCATGGATTCTGGAAAATACTGGGAGAGGGTCTTGAGGTGCTCCAAGAATATGAGCCTATCAAGAGTAAGGAGGACATTCAGCATAATGGGAAGGGCCGAGGATTCTTCTGATCACGATCTCTCTGCCTTCTATTACCCCGCTCTTCAGGCAGCCGATATTTTCGAATTGAAAGTCGATATTGCATTTGGGGGGATGGACCAAAGGAAGGCTCACATGTACATGAGAGAAGTAGCTGACCGGAATGGGTGGACCAAGGCTACGTGTATCCATACGCCAATGCTCTCGGGGCTCAAGGGGTCCGGGGGTCGAATGGACTCATATGACCACAAAATGTCAAAGTCAGATCCAAATAATGCAATCTTGATGCATGACGATCTGGATTCTCTGAGGAAGAAGATGAAGAAAGCGTTCTTGGAAGTTGGAAATTCCTCATCTGCAGTATTCGAAATGGTCGAATACATCATTTTGCCTAGACTCGGGAAGGTCAAAGTCTCACCAGACCCAAAATACGGCGAACCGTCTGAGTTCAGCGACCTTGAATCCTTCTCAAATGCTGTATCGGATGGAACAGTTCACCCTCTAGATGCAAAAATGGCTGTGGCCGAAGGACTCTCCGAAGTACTGGCTCCCGTTTCCGAGCACTTCTCTTCCAGAACGGAACTAATGTCAGCAATTAATTCCATCACCGGCTCCCAGTAGGCCATTGAAATATTGACTCCGGCCGAATTTCTTCGGGGCAGATATCATAACCTCTCCTCGCCGGGAGGGAGCGAGGGAAACTATGTCAGAGGTAGGTATTGACGACATCGCGATTCACTTTCCACGCCTCTATTTCGATATGAAGGACTTCGCAGAGTTCAGGGGCGCGGATTTCAGTAAATTGAACAAGGGACTCGGCCTTTCGGCAATGGCAATACCGGATTTTCACGAAGATACTGCAACAATGGGTGCGAATGCCGCCTCAAGGCTGATTGATAGAAATGGAATAGATCCAAGCTCGATAGGTAGAATTTACCTGGGCACGGAGTCAGCGCTCGACGGTGCCAAGCCAACCGCCACATACATCATGGATATGCTTGAGCAGAAATACTCGCCCGAGTTCGGCTCGGAATGCTTCAGGAATTGTGATGTTGTGGACTTGACTTTCGCGTGTATCGGGGCAGTCGATGCGATGCATAATACGCTAGATTGGGTGGCTCGAGGGGGTATCGATGAAGACCGAATTGGAATAGTGGTCTTTGCTGACAATGCCAAGTATGATCTCGGCTCTAGCGGAGAGTACACCCAAGGAGCAGGGGGAGGGGCAATACTGATCAGACATAATCCCAGACTTCTGGCTATTCCTGATATCTGGGGGGTTTCTACTATGCCAGTACATGATTTCTTCAAGCCGCGCAGGGAGGTCGAAACTAGGTCGATCATTGAAAATGTCCTAGAGTTGGCCGTCGAAAGTGGAGAGAAGATCAAGGATGGCCTCGTTGACAAAATCATGGATGTCCTCCCCTCGTCCAGTAAGAAGGACGAGTTGATTTTCGAGAATGAGAAGTTGATGGTCCACAAGGATATGCCAGTTTTCGATGGACAGTTCTCCAATAGGTGCTATTCTGAATCAGTAAAAACCGCATTCATTGATTTCAGGGAGAAGGCAGTAAGGGATGGCAGGTATAGCCCAGAAAAAGATGAGATCCTTACGGAGCAATGGATGAGGATAATCGTTCACTTGCCATATGCGTTCCAGGGAAAAAGGATGTTCCCCGACGTATTCAGACACGATAGGAGGAACCTCCCATTGTGGAAGCAGATCGAAGAGGAGATCGGCCCCGAGCCATTTCCCGAGGATTTCTCGGATTCCCCCGAGGGCTTAGAGGAATTTGAGAAGGCAAACGACCAGTACAGAAGGCTCATTTCAAAGACGGAGCAATTCAAGGAGTTCGCGGAGATGAGAATCGAAAAAACCCAGAGGGCGTCTAGCCTAATCGGTAATCAGTACACCGGCTCAATTTTCCTAGCTCTGATGTCTGCTATGGAAAGTGACTTTCTGGAGGAAGTTGACATGGGTGGGGAGAGAGTGGGGCTCTGTGGCTATGGATCCGGAGCAAAGGCCAAGGTTTTCGAGGGCATAGTCCAGCCTCATTGGAGAGAAGTGACTGCGAGATTCGAACTATTCGAGAGGTTATCACAGCGTCACGCCATTGACAAATCCGAGTATGAGTCACTTCACCGTGGTAGTAGAAAGGAATCTGTCTTGCCGCCAAATAGTGAGTTCGCCCTGGTTGGAATAGGCGCTGAAGGGGATCTTGAAGGGCAGCGAAGATACTCGTGGTTCGAATGATTACTCGGGCATGATTGACCGACTAATCACAATTCTTTGGACCTCTTGAGTCCCTTCATAGATTTGTGTAATCTTTGCATCTCTGAAGAACCTCTCAACAGGGAAGTCTGTCGTGTATCCGTATCCTCCGAGGACTTGAACCGCCCTTTCAGTTACCCACATTGCCGTATCCCCAGCAAAAAGCTTAGCCATACTGGCCTCCTTTGTGTGCCTCGGCGCGCCTTCCTCGTAATGCTTCATCTTGGCCCATGCCGATCTGTATACCATCATTCTCGAAGCATCAATCCTCGTCGCCATTTCTGCTAGGTAGTTTCCAATACTCTGATGGAGTGCAATGGGCTTTCCAAACGCCTCCCTCTCATGAGCATAGTTTAGGGCGGACTCATAAGCCCCCTGGGAAATTCCCAATGCCTGTGCAGCAATCCCAATTCTCGAATTATCCAAGGCATTCATTGCTATCGGGAATCCCTTTCCGGAACCCTTCAGTACGTTCTCAATGGGGACCTTACAGTCTTCAAGGAGAAGGGAGCACGTGTCCGAGGACCTTATCCCAAGCTTATCCTCCTTCTTGCCAACAGAGAATCCCTCAAATGACTTCTCAACTATGAATGCGGTTGTCCCCCCATGCTTCTTAACTCCGAAGTCTGGATGGTCTACATCCTTCGCAAAAAGGACGTATATGTCAGCACTACTCCCATTGGTGACCCACATCTTCTCCCCATTGAGGATGTAGTGAGTCCCATCTTCACTTATCTTGGCCTTGCAGCTCATTGCTGCAGCATCAGTCCCCGCTCCAGCCTCAGACAATGAATAAGCACCAATTTCATTTTTAGCGAGTCTGCCCAGATACTCCTTCTTTTGCGACTCATTTCCGTGCAATGCTATGGTTTTCGAGCATAGTCCGACATGGACGCAGTACATCACTGAGAATGAGGGATCAACCCTAGCAAGCTCTTCCACGATTATTGCCTCGGTGATATCGTCCACAGGGCTACCCCCATATTCCTCCGGAATTGTGATTCCCTGAAGGCCATATTCACAGAATGATTCCCACTCGTCAAGAGGAGCCCTCTGTTCCCTATCCCTCTCCAAGGTTGAAGGTGAGAGAACATCCTCTGCAAACCCTCTGACCATCTCTCGAATCATGCTCTGCTCTTCATTTTCAGCGAAATCCATGGGCATCTCCGACACTCCGAAAGGCCAGACATTGTTAATCTCTCGTGGGGGAAATTCTGAAATTCAATAAGCGAATAGTTGAAAACCGGTTTCGGTCGGCGGCCGGACGAATCACATGGCAGATGGCGGCTACTCGGAGTTCAGCATAGCACATGACCGAATGTATACATTGGAGCATTTATGGCTTCAAGTCCTCGATGAAGACAAGGATGATGGCACTACAAGTATCAAGATAGGCATCAGCGAATTTCTGATGGCCGAGTACGGAGAAGTGATACAGGCAGTGCTAGCGAGGCCTAGAGACGAAGAAGAATACAAGATAGAGGGCGATGCAGGACTTTCGGAAGACGACGAGATCGACGAGATCCCAGCCGTATCCTCCGATGGGGACCAAATCGGAGTCGATGATCTACTGATCATTGTAACCACAAAGTTTGATGGCGAATTTGATAGAATTCTCATCAACGCCCCTTTCCCTTGTATGATTTCGGAATTGAATGGACATGTAGAAGATAACCCCGATCTACTGAATGAGGATGCATATGGGGATGGTTGGTGCATCATAGTCAAGACGCAATCGAGCGATTTTGATGTAGATCAATTCCTGAACAAGGACGAGTACATCGAGATGTTGAACGAGCTCCCCTAGGGCCACTCCATCTTCTTCCATTCCGTCGGATCCGAATCTTCCCAGTCAATTTCTCCGAGTAGCTGAATTACCTCATCGAATGTGACAAGATCATCTTCGACCTGCCTTCTGTGCAGCCAACCCTTCAGCATGCCCAGACGTGGACCAGGGGGAAGCCCCGTTTCCCGAGTAAGATCATCACCATTCACTAGTGGTGCGAGTCCAGCCCTTGGAACGCCAATAATTCTCAGTGCCTCCGAGAAGGCAATGGTGTCCCGCCCTAGTGCTCCCATGTATTCAACAACCCTAATTTTTCTTTGTTCGGGTAGTGCGGCTGCGAACCTTCTGAGGTAACCGCTCCCTGTACTCATCATTTCCTCTCTGCAATTATGTAAAAAACAGACTTCATCCAGTATCGAGTTTTTGAGCATCAATTCCTTGCGTAGTGCCTTTCTTAATTGACCCCCATTGCCATCAAATTCCCTGCATAGAAGTGCTAGGTTAACCTCTAGATCGTCGCATAGAGTACATTCGGACTTCCTCAATAAAGATCCAGAAATATATTCCAAAACCCCCAAATCCTCCATTTTGCTAACTATCTCGTTAACTCTATTTCCTGAGAGGATAATGGATAATTCAGAACATATTCTCTCATTCGAAATCATGTCTAGCATCTCTAGGCTAGAGGATATTGCATCGGACAAGGAGTCATCCATCTCACGTATCCCTTCACTTCCTCCGTCCATGAATCTGAATGCCCTCAGGATCCTCAAGCCATCCTCTGAGATTCTTTCACTGGGGTTCCCCACTGATGCCAGGACTCCCTTCAGAAGGTCCTCCCTGCCATTGAACGGATCTATAAGAGAATCATCCCCATAGGGGTATTCAAGGGCCATTGCGTTAATTGTAAAATCCCTTCTGGAAAGATCGCCCTCTATATCCGTCCCAAACTCGACGTCATCCGGCCTCCTGCCATCCCCGTATGACCCATCGCTCCTCAGCGTGGTAACTTCCCAAATTTGATTTCCCGAGACTTCCTCTTCTAGCCTCACGCAAACAGTGCCATATTTCGCACCAACCATGAGGGACCTAGGAAAAATTTTCTGCACTTCATCTGGATGGAGGGTGGTTGCAATGTCAACGTCAGTATCCCCTTTCCCAGAAATGGACTCTCTGACCCACCCTCCGACTATCCATGCCTGTCCCTTGCTCCTCAGCCCTTCGAGGACAATCAAATCCTCGGGCCGCAATAATGGATGCGCATGTCCCATGTTCCTTCCGGAGGCCATAGTAACATCACTTCTTCGGAAAGATTCTGCTATGGGATAAGGTCTTCATGACCACCGAGCATTTCACTCCCATCGTCATCCGGTGCCCCTGGATTGGCAATATCGAAGCTGAACATCTCTCCAATCATTGGCCATAATGCCCCCATCCACTCCATTTCAGACATCAGAAGCTCGATCACCGGGTGCTCAAGGATCTCCTCCTCTGTCGAGTCTTCATCAATCTCCGGTATTCCGTCGGGAAGGCCCCTGAGTGAGTCAATCAACCCTTCTAGCCTGATCAGTGCCTCACTGTCGGTACCTACTGCACCGCCAATCATTTCGACAATATCTTCTAGGTGTTCGGCAAGTAATTTCGGTTCAAACGGATTCTTATCGGAATCGCTAATGTCAACAGGGCCGAACACAACGCCACCTAGATCAGTATCCATCCAAACTCCGCTTTGCCATTCTCTTTTCAGCAGTCGTTGGTTCAAGTGGCCACCAAATGGCCCGAGGATGAACCCACCTTCTTCCATGAGTAAATCTAGATATTCAGGAATGCCTCTCACTGCGCCCGTTATGAGTACTCTGCCAACCTCCCTTTTCCACCCTGGGTCTTCCATTGACTCCGGACTGAGGACTCTGATTATGCCGTTCGATTCAATTCTCTCGAGACATCCAATTGTATGATTCCTCACCTCTTCATTCGGCTCAATAATAGTCACAGTCCCGCCCGGTCCAATAATCCAATCAATTAGCGATGCAATGTAGCCTCCCTTAGAACCAATAATGATGATATTCGCATTCTCCGAGATTTCAAGGTGGTGTAACAAAGTCACTACCATGTGAGGGGCAGAAATCGTCTTGGCATTCCCAGATTCTGTTAGCATGAAAGGGACGGGACTGTCATGCCAGAAATTTTCTAGCGAGTGTTCTGTGAAATTAGACGGATCAATCTCGGACATAGCACCAATAATCTCCGAATTCATGGGAATTCCCGCATTAATTAGTCTTTCAAGAAGGTCAGATATGTCCGTCAATGCTTGCTCCCCCGGGGGTTGTTGAGCCGCAGGCCATTTGAACACAACGCCCCCCCGAGCATAACGGGGTCCGTGGTCTAGGGGTTATGACGTTGCTCTTACAAAGCGAAGATCGCAGGTTCAATTCCTGCCGGACCCACCAATATTTCATCACTGAGGCATGGGATTTTCTATAATTTCAGACATTCCTCACTACTGAAAACGTCAAGAAGTGGTGGGGGTGCGGAAGGTCGTGGTCGAAGAGACCGCTGGTCTAGCCTCTCGCGTCGCAAGGAGGCTTCGCAAGAGGGAATGGACTATTTCCATCGCGGAGTCATGTACCGGGGGGTTGCTAGCTTCGATTATCACCGACATTTCCGGCGCCTCAGCATGGTTTAACCAAGGTTGGGTTACTTATTCGAACGAATCTAAGATGCGTGAGCTGGGCGTGGAAAAATCCGCCTTTGATGAGGGGGATGCAGGCGCAGTTTCTCACGAGGTCGCAATCCAGATGGCCCGTGGCGCCAAGTACCAGTCGGGTTCCGACGTTTCGATTGCAATCACGGGAATAGCTGGACCAGGCGGTGCAACAGCAGAGAAAGAAGTTGGTAGGGTCCACGTCGCCGTTATGGCTGGAGACTACTACCTCTCCAGAAGGATGGACTTCGGGGATAATGACAGGTTGGATAACAAGAGATCATTCGTATCATTTGCCCTCAGGCTCTCGCTGGAGGCTTTGGATAGGGTCAAGGAGAACGAGGCTATCGTCGAACGTGCGATGAACGAAGGCTCTTCTGAGGCGGTTTTGGATACCTCGCAGCTAGACCCTTCCTCCGAGGAATGGGAAGGTAGCCTAGATTGGAATGTTGAGGACTACTCAAAAACAGTGGCGGAAGAGATAGGCAAGGTAGATCTTGCCTCACTGGCTGATTGGGACGAGTAACATTAGCCCCTTTTTCCGCCTTTTCATCGATATCATCATGAGCGTCCCGGCTGCTTATCGTTATCATGGCTGAGGACGACTGGCCCGATAGGCAGCGAATACTCGCTTCCGCCGGCATTCTTGTGCTGGCATCGGCGAAAGATAAGATCCAGCAAATTCCAGATATACAGCCATTAATCGAAGCAGCCCGCTCTTCGGGATTGAGGATGCTGGACGCTAGGTCCGTTGAAGAGCTCTTGACTCTGGTCCCCGCCATTGAGCCAAAAAGCCCTATCAATGTGACATCCAGAACTGAGCAATCCACTTTACCCGACCCCAATAGCCATTCCTCGCATGGTCGAGTAGTCGCGCCTTCTACTGCCCTGGAGCTAGCCCCTTCTCCAAGGCCACACGGCCTAGCTCACTATGACTTGGCCGAATTCCCAATGCAGGCAAGAGACGTAGATGCGGAAATAGAAGTCCACTTCGACATTACTGGGCATTCTGTGACAGAGGGCAAAATGTCAGATATGAAGGCGTGCTTTACGGATAGGCTAAGGAGGATAAGGAGCATGATGGTCAGTTCCAATGTCCTGCCTAGAAGGCCGATATCTACATCCGAGGCATGGAGGAATAGGCAGAGGCACTCGACCAAGGACTATGAAATAACTATGGTGGGACTAGCTAGTGATATGCGTTGGACTAAAAATAAAAATCTGATGTTTGTGATCGAGGACGAATCCAGTCAGATATCGTGTTTGGTCAAACCACCATCCGATGCATCAGAAGTCCATCCCGCTCTTGACGGACTCATGAATGATGACGTTATCGGGGTCAGTGGATCCTTCCTAATAGGGGAAAGAGATCCAATCTTCTTTGTTCAGGATATCCACCTCCCGCCGCTGGGCAGGCATTCAAAGAACAGCGCCGGCGAGGATAGGGCGGTTTCTGCAGCATTCCTTTCCGACATGCATGTCGGTAGCATGACATTCCTTGGACCCCAGTGGGAGAAGATGATCAAGTGGTTTAAGACGGACCCCCTAGCTCGAACTATCAAGTATTTCGTCCTAAGTGGTGACGGGGTTGACGGTGTCGGAATATACCCTGGGCAGGATAGGCATCTAGCGATAAAAGACCTATTCCAGCAGTATGGGGAGCTGGCCAGACTTCTGGAAGACATACCCGATTGGGTTGATATCATCATCTTGCCGGGCAATCATGATGCTGTAAGGCCCGCAGAGCCACAACCAGCATTAGATCCAGAAGTACAGCAAGACTACTCTGATACTACCTTCGTAGGTAACCCATGTGACTTCAGCCTAAATGGCGTCAGGGTCCTTTCTTACCACGGCAAGAGCATTGACGATTTCGTCGCAACCTTGAGGTCTGTATCTTATTCTGAGCCTGAGAAGGCCATGCAGGCAATGCTGGAGAGAAGACACCTAGCACCATCTTGGGGTGGCAAAACCCCGCTTTCACCCGAGCCAGAGGATAACCTGGTAATCTCCACGGTCCCAGATATTTTTGTCACAGGCCATGTCCATGGACACTTCGTTGGAGGGTACAAAGGGACCACTATGGTACATAGCTCGACATGGCAGAACCAGACTGATTTCCAGAGGATGTTGGGTTTCCAACCAAAGCCGTGTATTCTGACTGTAGTAAACCTGCACACCTTTGCAACGGCCTCTGTTCCATTCGCATAATCATTTTGGGAATTTCTCTCCGACAAAAATGTGAGGCCATATCTCTCTAAGGTCTTTACTTTCCACTATTGGTACTCCTTCTTCCCGGAAGGCGTTCAAGGCCCTTTCTCTCGCCGGATTGAAACCGATGAAAGATGATTCACCAATCATCATGGACAGATCGGTACTCGAGTCTCCGATGGAAACAATCTCCTCAGCATTGAAGCCATTTATCCTCGCAAGCTTCTCAACCATTAGCCCTTTATTGTGAGAGTAAACTCTGGTTGGAAGCCCCCTCTCTAGGAATCCATCCTCATCCCATTCGAAACCATTTGCGGCCCAATCGTCGACTTTCAGCATATTTGCAATTGCCCCAACGAATAGATCGACTCCGGATGAGACTATTGCAACATAAACGCCCCTTCTATGGAGTTCTTCAACAACGTCCCTAGCTCCCTTCATCAGACCTATTCCACTGTAACACCTCATTATGTCGTCTCTGTGGATCTGGGGCTTCACACCCTTCCATAGTCTGATGTCATGCTCAACGAATTCCTCTTCCGTTATTCCTCCCTCGAGAAACAGCTCGAGGGTTTTCTTATGGGATCCATCATCCGCAGTATCAGTGCCGAATTTCCTATGGATATTCTGCCACGAAGACCCATTATCAGTCAGTACGCCATCGCAATCGAATACGACAGCACTCACCCTATCCATGACACCCGCAATGTCTCTATCTTAATTTACTATAGTTTCCAAGCGATGACTTGATTCCTAAGTCCGGCAGCCGGTTCACATGGGCGAGCACTACCATGCCGGTGGTCCCGCAATCAAGGTCAGCATGCTATTCTTCGGCCCATTGGCTGAGAGAATTGGCCAGAAGAGGATTACAGTGTCAGTGGATGCTGGCACTTCAGCCTCACAATTGGCCGAGAGGTTCGAACTCAGCGATTTATTGGATATGGGGCTTAGAGTAGCTGTTGACGGGGAGATTGATGCAGATATGCACAAACCCCTTTCAGACTCATCAGAAGTAGCATTCCTTCCGCCTGTTTCCGGTGGCTAGGGGCTTTATCTCCGAAGCATTCAACCGAGTAATCCCCCTCCAGAGGTACGGTAGACATGGCATTGGGAGCTCCAGAGGCAATAATCATCGTGATTTTCGGAATACTAGTTTTTGGAGCAGATAAGATTCCCAAACTTGCTAGGAATGTAGGCCGGGCCAAAGGAGAGTTCCAGCAAGGAATCATGGAAACTACATCGAATTCCCCTGCAGAGGCCGATATGGACAGGGGAGGGATGACAGAAGAAGTCGCCTCTGAAAGCGAGTAATCAAGCCCTCTTCAATTTTAATTCAGAACCGCACTCAGGGCACTCTCCGAAGTCTGAACGCCTCCGATTTGGCGATTTTGGAGGTGGTTGTACGATTTTACACCCCAAACATCGCAACTCCCAATTCCAAGCTTGTGTAATTCCCGTTTCGCCTATGGGCCGCCACTCAATTCCGATAGCGGTAGAGACATTCTGCATTCTGTAGTCATCAGTGACTAATATTGCTGATTTTTCATACGCAAGAGCAACTAATGACAGATCCACCTTGGAAAGGCCGGATATATCCCCAGTTTCTATCGCTGCATCTCTGGCCACGTCAAGACTAACCTCGTTTGGATCATTCATGATTGCCCCCATCGATCCCAGGATGGCCCCCCTGTCCGGAGATATCACCCGTAATTCTGTCTCCTGCGCAGGGATGATCAGAGAGCCCGAAATTTCCGAGATCGGCCACGCAATGAGGGCTGACGTGTCAAGTACCAAAACGTCCGCCATGCCATCCGCTGGCGGACTTCCCCTTTCATTACTGCCGATTGCCGGACTTAAGCATCCTGAAACCATCAGCTCATTATAGCAATGCCTGCGACGGCTATGCATGAGTACCATTGTCTCACAAGAGATGATCGACTCGGCAATAGAGTGGGCTGACGGGCTTGGATTATTCGGTTTGGCAATACTTTCTTCCACCGAGGCTGCATTTCAGCCAATCCCCCCCGATCCCCTTGTATGGAAGATGGCCCTTGATGCGGATTCAGGATTCGGTATTGCGGTAGTAGTTTCGGTTGCAGTCCTGTCTAGCGTCATGGGGGCAATTGCGGGGTATGCCATAGGGATGTATGCAGGGGGGTGGCTCCTAGAGAAACTCGTGCCTCAGTCAACTATGACTAGGCTGAATGTATTGATGGAAAGGTATGGTGCGGCTGGGATTTTCATTGCTGCAGTTTCTCCAATTCCATACAAGGCCCTAGCTTGGATTGCCGGTGCTGGACGCATGGATATGCGCGTCTTCATCGCCGCTGGAATTTTCGGCAGGGGTCTTAGATTTGGAATTCCCGGATTACTGCTCAGTGTCTATGGTGAATCGGTGGTACAGTCTCTGAACTGGGTAAATTTCTCTTTAGTCTCGATTGCTGGACTGATCGTGGTAATCCCGGCTGCGAGATGGTGGCACTCACTACTCGAAGAATAGGATAAATGACAAAATTGGTCCCCGATTCGATTATGTGGTAGAAACATCTCGCAAGAGCACAGCTCGCGTGGTGTAGTGGCCCATCATACTGGGTTTTCGATCCGGCGACCCGGGTTCGAATCCCGGCGCGAGCACCATTTCAGTCTACTTCATGGATATCCGTCTCTATATTCATGTCAGATGCCATGTCAATTACAATCCTAGTCCACTTGCTGGTCGGAGATGGCAAAGCCAAAACATGACTTGCAGAATTGAGAATCTTCCTGGTTAGCGAGTTCGGGGCCTCTGGCCTGCCTCTGTCTAGGAGTCCAGTCTTGGGATCGCCCCACTCTTCAGAGAAGACCGCGATTGGGACGGAATTGTTGTCAGACCACCTCTCTGCCATGTAGTCAACCCCGCTCGCTCCACCCACTATGATCAAGTCAGGATAGCCGAAACTTTCTATCCACCCTTCAATGGCATCCTCAAATTTACGATAGTCATAGAATCTGCTCGAACCAACAATTGCTAGGTTGATTATCGACCCGTCTCTATTCAAGTCGCGACTGCCAAGGCGCTCGACGATATCTTGTCCCCGACTCCCTTCCATACTGGTTGCGGATGAGGGTACCCAACAATAAACCTCCCCCGGAGAATGGCAATTAATGCAATTTTTGATAGAGTAACTAACTCGTTGTAACCACCATTAATCATGATGTCTCCGACTGTTTTTTCAGTGAGTGAGTTGATATGTCTAATCCCAGCCCCTCGACTCGGGGTGTCACCATAGCCTTTGATGTGGAGGAAATTCGTTCACATTTCCCCATCCTCCATAGAATTCTTCCCAATGGAAAGCCACTGGTCTATTTTGATAATGCGGCAACATCTCAGAAGCCCTTGGCCGTAATAGACGCAATGTCCGATTTCTACAAACAGTATCACGCAAATGCGCACAGGGCCAACCATACTTTGGCCGACGAATCAACAGCCGCTCTGGAGAGTGCCAGAGACCGGATAGCCAAGTTCTTCGGCACAAGTGAAGATCAGATGATTTACACCGGAAGTGCAACCGAAGCCATGAACCTGGTGGCATATGGTTGGGCCAGGTACAACCTCGAGGAGGGGGATGTGGTGGTCACCACTGAGATGGAGCATCATGCCAATATTGTCCCATGGCAGGAACTATCCAGGGAGAGGGGCATAGAACTCAGGTATGTCCCTATCGATACTGAGAAGTTCACTCTTGACTACGATGCAATGGAAGTTGCTATTCAAGGTGCATCGCTTGTCTGCGTTGGGCATGTTAGCAATGTATTGGGAGTTCGGAATGAGATTGAGAGGGTCATTGAGATGGCTCATTCAGTAGGTGCCAGAGTTGCATTGGATAGCGCCCAGGGTGCGCCACATGAGAAGATCAATTTTGATGAGCTGGGTGTCGATTTCTGCTCAATAGCGGCACACAAGATGGCAGGACCCACTGGAATCGGGTGTCTGCTTGTCAGATCCGATGCCCTCGGAGAGATGGGACCATTCTTGACAGGTGGTTCCATAGTGAAAAGAGTATCAAAAGAAGACACCCTCTTCCAAGAAGGATATGCAATGTTCGAGACCGGAACCCCTCGCATGGCAGAAGCAATCGGTTGGCACGCTGCCGTTGACTGGCTAGAGGAAAACATAGACTTTGACGAGGTACACGAATACGTCCATGGCATCGCTTCCTGGATGGCTACTCAGATGAGAGAAATTCCCGGAATTACTGTTTTCGGAAATCCTGAGATGGAAGAGTCTATCGGAGTCGTTTCGTTCCTGCATGAAACCATCCAAGCACAAGATCTAGGCTACCTTCTGGATGCAGGGGGTTTCGCAGTGAGGACGGGGCATCATTGCGCACAACCACTGATGGAGGCCATGGGGGTGGGCTCTACAAACCGGGCCTCGGTGTGGTTCTATAACACGATGGAAGAGGCAGAGGCATTCGTTTCTCACCTAGGAAATATCGTCGATAGGTTCTCCTGATTGCTAATCAGACTCTCGCAATGGTGAAATCCCTGCGCTGTCTAGGGGGTCCATGCCAGACGGGAGCGAGTGGTCCGACGAGATTGAAGAAATCGTCGATAGATTCCAGTCCTGCTTCGATGATATGGAAAGGCTTGAGCTACTCTTTGAGTATGCTGAGAAGCACCCTTCGACACTCCCCATGGATCTTTGGGACGACGAAAATATGGTTCACGGCTGTCAATCTAGGGCCCATGTAGTATGCTCGCTCGATAACGGCGGGGGATTCATGGCAGAAGGCGGCGCCGATGCTCAAATTGTCCAAGGTCTAATGGCCATCACTGCAATAGCTGTAAATGGGCAATCCCCAGAAGACGTAGCCAACCATGACCCCTCTTACATCGAGGGAATGGGACTTAGTAGGATTCTCACACCCAGTAGGGCCAATGGATTCATGAATATGGTTAGGAAGGTCAAAGAAGAAGCCTCCGCGATGATGTGATGATATGTCTGTAGAGTCAAATGTTAGGGATTCGCTTAGATCCGTAGAGGATCCAGAGATGAAAATCTCAGTCATCGAGCTAGGGTTGATTTATTCAATAAGCGCTGAGCAAAAAGAAGAAGGATCGCATGTGGAGATAGATATGACCCTGACAAGTCCGGGTTGCCCAATAGCCCCAGAGCTCATGGCAGCCGTACACAGAGCCGCAGAGCAGACCGACGGAGTTTCTAGTGCGCACGTGAATTTGACTTTCTCACCAGTTTGGGATCCAAGGAAACACGCTTCAGAGGATGCATTGATAGATATGGGCATTTTCTGACTCAACAATAATTCTGATCACTGTTGCATCTCAGTCGCCCTAACTGTGTTTGACATCAGCATAGCTATGGTCATCGGACCTACTCCTCCGGGAACGGGGGAAACCGCACTGGCTATTTCTCCAACGTCCGGGTGAACATCCCCTGTCAGGTGATACCCCTTCACAGAATTATCGTTAACACGGTTTACCCCCACATCTATCACGACTGATCCGGGTTTCACCCAATCAGAAGTCACCATATTCGATCTCCCTACTGCAGCGATGATAACATCGGCCTCACGACATAAAGCGGCCATGTCGGTACTTCTGGAATGTGCTATGGTTACCGTCGCATCCACCCCTTTCTGTGCTAGCAAGAGGGACTGCGGCATCCCCACAATCCTACTGCGCCCTATTACAATCGCCCGCTTACCGCACAAATCCACATCTGCTGATTCGAGCATACGCATGACTCCTGCTGGGGTACAGGGAAGTAATCCACTTTTATCCCCTTGGACCAAGCGGCCCAAGTTCTGTGCGTGGAACCCATCGACATCCTTCACGGGGTCAATTAGGTCGGTGATTGCAATTTCATCCATGCCATTGGGGAGGGGAGATTGAACCAGTATACCATTAATTTCCGGATCCGCATTAAGACGTTTTACAGTAGAAACAACTTCTCCATATCCCGCGTCTGCTGGAATGTCTACACGAATACTTCGGATGCCTAATCTTGCACATGCACGCTCCTTCGAACCAACATATACGTGAGAGGCTGGATCCTCCCCCACTATTACAACTGCAAGACATGGGGTGACGCCATTACCTGCTAAATTGCCAATCCGAACTTTCAGCTCTCCCTCTATTTCTCGGCCGATTTGTTTTCCGTCGAGAACTATCGCTGCCACATCAGTCCGTCCGGCTTCCGCCCTTTGACCTTGACGTATTGGAGCCCCAGGAGGGAGTCGAACCCCCGACCGTCTGATTACAAATCAGATGCTCTACCAGGCTGAGCTACTGAGGCCTGTACATCACAGGGGACTACTACACTTGAACCCTTTAGTCGAACAAACCCCCGTAGGGGTTGATGCACGACCTCCCTCTCGGACAACTGTGGCAATGGGTGGGCCGGACCACGGAAAGATCAACACGGTCATCTCTGCATGGCTGTGTATTGCCATAGGGAGTGCAATAGTACTTTATTCAGGCTCATCGCCATTCTCTCTGGCTTTGGCAGCACCCATTTCAATTGCAGGAGTCATTCTTTTGGTAATCGGAATAGGGATGAAGAACGAGGATTCAGTCGATCATAAAATAATCAATAATTGGGAACCAGAATCAGATTTACTGCCCGATGCCGGAGGTCCAATGTATCGAATCGACACCACACTGGTGGAACCAATCAGAACTTCGGTACTCTGCGGAAGATGCGGGAACGTACATTGGTCAGAAGGTGGGAGGCCACATTCCTTTGTGTGCCCTATTTGCGAGATAGAATTGTGGAGGGATGAGGAAGAGTAATTATTCTCCTCCTCGGGAACCGTCAAGTGGTAAACTCTACTCGAGAGGACGGGGATAATCGTGGAAATGAGCAACAACGAGCGAACATTACTCAAATTCATGCTATCCGAGCCTTCGAAAAATTGGCTCTTGGAAGAGCTTCTAGAGGGGACTGGTTGGGACGACCAAGTCCATGTTGCAGGCTCTGGCAAGGCACTTTCCGAATTAGGACTAGTGGAGGTAAAAGAAGAAACTGAATCGCTTGTTTCACTTGGAGTGGAGGGGGAAAAGGCCCTCTCAGAAGGACTTTTAGAATTTAGAATTTGGAAATGCCTATCCTCACTGCCCGAATCAGATAGGACGATGAATAGGCTGTTCGAAGAAGGTTTCGAGCGCCACGAAGCAGGTCCCGGAATGGGGCTCTTGAAGTCACTCGGACTCGCAATTGAGTCTGGAAAACTAGTTTCCAAGGACGAATCATCAATTTCGAAGGAAATATCGATGAGAGCAGACTTCATCTCTTCCCTGGCAGAAGGGTCGACCCCCAAGTCACAACTTGATGGTGAAATGGTTAGTCACTTCCTTGGAAGGAAGGGGCTAATCATGGTCGACGACCAAGTCTCAAGATCATGGTCTCTAACCGATGCTGGCTCTTCGGTCGAGGAGTCAGATCTTGTGCATGTTGAGATGATTGGCGAGCTAACCCCTGAGTTGCTACAATCAGAAGCATGGAGGGGTGCGAAATTCAAGCCATTCGATGTCAATTCACCAGCGCCCATTCCCATGGGGGGGCGCCCACATCCGATGCAGGCATTGATTGAGAGGATAAGACAAGTCTTCCTGGAGATGGGGTTCTCCGAGATAGAGGGAGATTTTGTACAGTCAGCAGGGTGGAATATGGATGCATTATACATCCCGCAGTCACATCCAGCAAGGACTATGCAGGATACCTTCTACTTGTCCGAGCCAAGTCAAATTGATGTTGAAGAAAAATATCTTGACCTGTGGTCGAGAGTACACGAGCATGGTCATGACACTGGGAGCAAGGGATGGGGCGGTTCTTTCGACAAGGACGAGTCGCGAAAGTCATTGTTGAGAACCCATACGACTGTGAACACTGTAAGGCATATTGCAGAAAATCCAGATGAACCATCAAGAGTTTTTGGTATTGGCAGGGTTTTTCGCCAGGAGACAATAGATCGAACGCACCTCCCTGAATTCCACCAGATTGAGGGCATAATCCACGAGGAACAAGCCAGCCTTCCAATGCTCATCACGACTCTGAAGACATTCTACTCCAAGATGGGCTATCCAGACGTCCGAGTCCGTCCAGCCTATTTCCCATACACGGAGCCGAGTGTGGAGGTAGATATCCTATGGAGGGGACAATGGCTTGAGCTGGGAGGGGCTGGTATATTTCGTCCAGAGGTGACCGAGCCACTGGGTTCTGAATGGCCAGTCTGTGCATGGGGTATGGGCCTAGAGAGGCTTGCAATGATTATATTGGATCTGGATGACATAAGGCAGTTGTATCAACCCGACCTCGAGAGACTCAGTAGGATGCCGATTCTCTAACCACGATTCAGGATTCATGCAGAGTCAGAATCGTCATACTCGCATGATCCGTCATCCTCCTCGGCGCCAGAGTCGTAGTTATTAGCATCTGGATCAGTGCAACCTTTTCTGGACTCCGACACTGACTCCAGTACAGTGATTATGACGGTTTGTTGACTAGACGTCTCCGTCCATGTGCCGCACGAGGCCTCAAGTGAAACAGTGGTATTTTCCTGGATATTTGAGAGCTCTAATTCATAGCCCCCATCTTCTCCTATAGGCAGGCCTAGACTAGATTCCGCGATATCAGTGGTACTCCATCTCAATTCACACGTGGAAATATCATCATGTACGACATTGCCAGAAATTGGTGCATCTCCTCCCTGCTCTACTTCGAAACTACTCTCTGAGACCTCAAGCTCGGTATCACTCTCCCCGGGATAGTGGACAATGAAGGCCTTGGACCATGACGTCTCCTGTCCGAGGCTATCAATAGCGATAACCTTCAGTGCATGACTTCCGGCCCCTAGCTCCGAGATATCGACAGTCATGGAACCATCTTGATCTGGTACTTCAGATATTTCATCTCCATCCAGTGTGACTAAAAGGGAGAGGTCCGACATCTTTTCGTCACTTATTGTGATGCTCACTGAGTCGATTGTCCCTATCAGAATTGTATCGGGGAGGTCCGAGTCTACTATGGGTGCGCGATTGATGCCTTCGTCCTCGACGCCGAAGAAAAGAACGCCAGCCATCACGCTGGTAATCATGAGCCCTGCCAGCATCAATGACCTCATGGCCCCACCGTCTTCCATGTTCCAATGTGGAAGCAATGGCATATAATCAATTAAGTGAAAAAATATGAAAAACTTGCAATGTGGAGAAAAAAATCATTCCTCAACAAGGGATATCACGTCTTGAAGGAACTCCGAGGTGTCCCAAGTGATGCCCGAATAAGCAACCCTCTTCCTCATTTCTTTGTCAATGATGAATGTGGTTGTTGAGTGCCCTACTTCATACTCGCCTAGGGACTCGTCATGAGGATCAGCAGGCTCACTCGATGAGTTGCCTACTTCCGATCCTTCTGCGACACATGATAGCCAGTCGCCACCGGCCCTCTCATACCCCTCATCGCACATGCAGTGAGCACTAGACCCTGATCCCATGATCCACCCGTGGCTGTTACAATCGGTACCAGGGGTGGCCAAACTCAGGTTAGCATTACTGGCGACCAACGCAAAGTGAGTGTCCGGCATCATGCCTATTGATCCAGGATCTCCGGTGAATTCCATCCAGGTCTCGTTTACTTCGTCCCATGAACGTAGTCCCCAGTCCCAAGTTTCATCAGCCTCCCAACCGCCGATTTCCCCAGTAGAAAGGTTGTGACTGGTGTTGGTTTCAGAGAATGCAAAATCAATGAATTCGGAGCCATTCATGCCAAATCCTGCGGTATCGTGCACCAATGTGGAGTTATCCGGGAAAAGTACCACTAACCTGTTGAGATTATCTTCTGGTGGCTGACTGGCCGCTATATGCTCATTATCCACAATCACATTCCATGACCTGTATATCTCTTGGAGCTCAGAAACGGGACCAGTCAAGTGAAACCAGTCATAACCCCTCTGCTCCGTCCATTCGGATAGGTGCCTTATTGTGTCCCTGGCTGGGTCTATGGTAACTGAAACTAGAACAACCTCATCCGAATGATCCCCAAGATTCTCTTCTACATAGTCCAAATTTGATGAAATAATGAGGCAAATATCGGGACAAGCAGTATACACAAAAGCTACCACTATGACCTTTCCGTCATGATCCGAAAATCTGAAAATATCACCATTCTGATCGAACAGGGTGAAGTCCGGTGCGTCCGGTGGGTCTCTGTATTCAGTTCCGAGAATCTCGGTCGACTCACCACTGTCCCCCAGGCAGCCCGGAATAATCATGAATGCCGCAATTATCAATACCCTGACTTTAGAAATGATATCGTCCCCTATTCATCGACTAGTAGCATTATGTCCTCTAGGGCTAACTCTACATTCCAATCCATATCGCCCCACCAGACTCTCTGATTCATTTGCTTGTCCACGATAATTGTGCCAGTCGTATGGTCCACCCAGTAGTCTAGCGGGTGATGCTTAACCGAAACATCCCCTCCTTCTTCCTGCTGTGTCTCTACGCCACATCCTCTGTCATCCACTTGCTCTCCCTCGGGAGTTTCAAGACAGGTGTCAAAACCATCTGCAACACCGTCGCCATCGGTATCTGTGTCATATGTAGTGAGGCCCACATCAAACTCTAACCATACATTCTCAAGGTCGTCCAACTCTCCAGTGAGGTGGGGCCACTCCAGCCCTCTTTGCTCCGAGTACTCCGACAAGACAGTGTGATTGTCAGTCCAGGGGTCGACAGTAATGCTCAGGATCTCCACCGTTTCACCGTAATCCTCCCCAAGCATCATTTGCAGGTAGTCCAGATTTGCACTTACAATCGGACAAATATCCGGACAGCGAGTGAATAGGAAGGCGATCACAACGACCTTCCCCTCGTACTGAGAGAATGAGAAGTTCTCACCATCTTGGTCAACAAGGAGGAAGTCAGAAACAGGTATCGGCGGATTGATGTCCTCGCCATAGAATATGTCTGGCTCTTCGCTTCCAATGCACCCTGGCAGGGCGATAAGAAGCACTGCACAATACGCCCAAAACCTACTCATCATCATCACTCCTTTTCCGAACAAATATCACCATGGTGAACGCCAAAGCAATCAGTGCCAAAGCAAGAAAATCCGAATCGCCGTCAAGCTCACTCTCGCCCTGGTCATTGTTGAACGAGTATCCGATCGGAGCTACATTCTCGGTGTGGTCATCCAACAATATGCTCAGGCTAAGGGTCTTCCAGATACTGCCATTTGAGAAAACATCGATCTCATAGTCCCCCGATGTCCAATTCGCTGGGTCCAACCAGACTCTGCACTCATCCTCGATTCCAGGTGACGAAGGTCCCGCTGTACAATTGATTTCGTAGACTCCGTCCGACTCAACATCTAGCATTATCCTCCTATCGTAATCAACGACATTGTAGAAAATCAGTGTGTCATTCTGTAGTACTTGTGCTGATTCCGGTTGCAGACTCTCCCCCCTCATTACGAAGGCGAATGTGTTTGCACCATGAGCTGACACAGTTGGAGCGAGCATCGCCACAATCACCAATGAGACAAGTATTCTTTTCATTCGTCACTAGCCTCCGCTGACCAAAGCGGGGGGTAGTTGTATCGGGGGTCATAATCCTCGTCGAACTGTACAACGTAGATGCCGCTCACCATCTCTGAAATGAATACGAATCCTCGGGGGTCATACTGTAGCCCCCAGTCGAATGGAATCATGCACGAGGCCCAGCAATCCGCCATGTCATATCCCAATGTATTGGTCGGATCTTCAATCCACGTAGGCCCGGCTGGAAGGTAGTAGCCAAGAGTATGGGTGGGGGCTAACTCCTCAATGCATTGGAACCCACACTCCGGATTTGGGACTCCATCGGTCCATACTATTTCATCCCAAATTTTTCCGTGGTCAGTCA